>DHNI01000047.1:940-3745 GCA_002409455.1 Firmicutes bacterium UBA5420
TCATTACATCAAGTGGCCAGAGCCCTGATGCTTTAATGATCAAGTTGCTTGGCGATCAATTGAAGCTGGATAGTGTATTTGAGTTGACTCTTCAACCCGAGCAGATGGAGGGCTATAGGACGCTGATTATAGGTATTGGCGGAAGCGTCAAAGGTCTAGGCGAAGCAGGAATTGACACCAATGACGAAATCGAACGAACAAACAATATTATTGCAGAAGCCAGAAAACAAGGTATGTTAGTGGTGGCTATGCACACGGGCGGACATCCTCGACGCGGTGACTTGGCCGATCCGTTTATTCATGCTACAGCTCCCCAGGCGGATTTTTTGGTAGTTAGGAACGATGGGAACCGAGATGGTCTATTTACTCAAATAGCAGAAGAATACAACATTCCTGTAGTATACATCGAGCAAACAATGGAAGTAAGAACCATATTGGCAGAAATGTTTGGGATAGAGTAGAAGCCTTGTAGACAGGGGAGATTGTGGATGACAGAAATTCGTTGTGATATGAGCACGGTTAAGGCTGCAGTTCTAGGGGGATGCCTCTTAGGAGGCGGCGGAGGAGGCTCGAAGATTCAAGGATTTGCCCTTGGAGAGCTTGCTGTTCAAGTAGGGCAACCAAAAATAGCCAGCATAAGTTCACTAAATAGTGATGACAAACTACTGACTGTAGCATTAGTTGGCTCGCCAGCTTCTCCAGGGGCATTTGTTAAGCCTATTCATTACTCCCGCTCCGTCGAGCTTGTGATGGGGGAACTCAAATATGATATCGCCGGGCTTATAACTAACGAAAATGGTGCAGTTGCCACCATAAATGGGTGGTTCCAGTCCGCCATTACAGGTATCCCCGTAGTGGATGCCCCATGCAATGGCCGCGCCCATCCAACTGGTGCTATGGGATCCATGGGATTGGACTGTCTGGAGGATTACATGTCCATTCAATCCTTTGCAGGTGGTGGTGGCTCTCATCCTTATGCAGAGGGTGTGGTAAGGAGTACTTTGAATGTAGCATCAGGTTTGGTTCGGCAAGCATCAATTGGGGCAGGGGGCTTTGTTGCAGTTGCTCGCAACCCCGTTGAGGCGTCTTATGTAAAGCAACATGGGGCTCCAGGCGCCATCTCCCAGGCTATTCAAGTGGGACAAGTTATTGTAGATAACATGGCTGATGGAGGTACGAAAGTTGCAGAAGCTTGTGCCGAGCTTCTTGGCGGTCGCGTTGCCTTCGTTGGTAATGTGGAAAAGGTGCGTCTCGATATTGATGGTGGATTTGATGTGGGAGAGGTCATTGTCAAGGATTCCGAGAGTTCCTTAAACATGACATTTTGGAATGAGTACATGACTGCTGATAATAGCAGATCACAAGAAAGAGTTGCGACTTTTCCAGATTTAATTGCCACGTTGGACTATGAATCTGGTGAACCATTAACAACAGCTGAAATACGGAAGGGTCAAAAAGTTGTCGTTCTCGTTGTGCCTAAAGAAGGTCTGAGACTGAGTTCAACAATGTACAGGAAAGACTTGTTGGAAAAGGTGGAAAGTGTTCTAGGTGAGGCAATCGTTGATTATGTGTTTGATACTTCAAGGAGGTAAGAAACGTGACAAAGAATCGCATAACATCCCTTATTGTTGTTGTACTGGCAATCGTTTTAACGATGGGAATCGTTGCACAGTCGTTCGCCGCTACTAGACCAGTCGTAACAAGTAGCAACGGAATCGTGGCAACAGCACATCCTCTAGCCTCGCAAGCGGGTCTTCAGATTCTCATTCAGGGCGGCAATGCAGTTGATGCAACAGTGGCTGCAGCTGCAGTTTTGGGAGTAGTGGAACCTGATTTCTCTAGCGTAGCTGCCGGAGGTGTCATGATGATTTACGATGTAGGGGCAGAAGATATCCGTGTAATCAACGCGAACGCACCAAACCCTGCTGCCGCGACGATGGATGTTTTAACTAGGGAGACTGCCCAGCGCGGTTATCTTGCTGGCATGGTACCTGCAGCATTAAAAGCATGGGACGAAGCCCTCAAGGCCTCTGGTACTATGACATTGGCCCAAGTGCTAGCTCCTGCCATTGAGTATGCTGAAAAGGGATTTCCGATTACAAAAAGGCTCTCCGATGCAATTGCAAGCAATGCTAGCTTACTCTCTATCTACCCAACATCGGCTGCGGTTTTCTTGCCGAATGGCATGGTGCCTGAACCAGGCGACATGCTCGTCCAAACAGATTTAGCAAGAACGATGAAACAAGTCGCTGAGGAAGGAATCGACGTGTTCTACAAAGGTGAAATTGCCGATGAAATGGCACGCTTCTGGGAAGAAAACGGAGCCCTTTTGACAAAAGAGGACTTGGAGAATTACGATGTTGAATGGGGAGTACCACTTCATAGCACCTATAGAGGATACGATGTCTATACTCCAGGTGGAGAGTTCTGCGGTGCATTAGTACTGGAACAACTAAATATCGTAGAAGAATACGATCTTACTGCAATGGAGCCCGCTGATCTATGGCATCTCATGGCCGAAGCCACGAAGCTAGCTGGTGCAGACCGCGATGGATATATTGCTGACCCGAACTTTGTAGATATTCCTGAACAGGCTTTAGTATCGAAGGCATACGCTGCAGAACAGCGGGATCGCATTGATATGTTCAAAGCTATGGATCAAGTAGGTAGTGGAAATGCGGATATGTACGAAAACACAACCCACATTTCTGTTGTGGATGGCAACGGGAACATGGTGGCCTACACCACTAGTACAGGAAGTAGTTTCGGGACAGGAATCATTGTAGGTAGCACCGGCGTATTTCT
>DHNI01000047.1:3923-4459 GCA_002409455.1 Firmicutes bacterium UBA5420
GCGGAGGTTGGATGGAGTTCGTTGATGGTCACGTGAATATGCTTGAACCTCATAAACGTCCTATGAACAACATTGCCCCTGTGATCGTAATTAAGGATGGCAAACCTGTTTTGAATATTGGAACCCCAGGTGGCGACGCTATTTGGCAGACCATGTTCCAACTGGTCGTAAATGTGCTTGACTTCGATATGGACGTTCAAACAGCCATTGAAGCTCCAAGATATAGAACCTTCAATTTTGGTGGTAATGACTTGAGATTGGAGTCAAGAGTCAGCGAAGACATTCTAAGTGCGCTAGCAGAGCGCGGTCATAATATTCGGATGTTCCCCGATTGGACCATGTCAGTTGGTGGAGCGCAAGGCGTCGTAATTGATTTTGATAAAGGTGTGTTAATGGGCGGTGCAGACCCTCGCCGCGATGGATATGTAGTTGGATGGTAAGAAAGTAGTGAGTTGCGCAGGGATGCGTCCCTGCGCAATCAATGCACTCTGTAACTGACACTAGGGGGGATAGTAGAGTGGCTAATGCCTTATTTG
>DHNI01000090.1:0-2355 GCA_002409455.1 Firmicutes bacterium UBA5420
AGGCCCTTGTTGTGGAGACTATTGTTTGGATCAAGTACCTGTCTAAAAGGTTCAAAAATCGTTGGTAACAGTTCTGGGCTGATTCCCATACCGTCATCTTGGATATTGATCACCGCCATCTTTCCCACGGTTCGTAAGGACACGCTGACAATGCCGTTTTTTGGCGTATATTTGGCGGCATTGCCTAAGACATTGATGACACATTGTGTGATACGTAATGCATCAGCATTCACAGCGATCGGTTCTGTACCCAGATCCTGCACTAATTTGATGCCTTTTTGCTCAAATTGAGGCTTGATATCCTCTATAGCATCTTGCAGGATTGTATTTAGGTTGAGAATTTCTTTATGTAATACAACCTTCTTCCGGGTTATTCGTGTGATGTCAAGCAGATCATCCACCAGCCCAGACAGATACGCAGTCTGACGCTTGAGGATCCTGATTACACCAAGGGTGTCTTCGTTCTTGTTGGTTAATTCTAGAAGCTCAACGCCGCCTGCGATTGTGGCTAAGGGATTCCTTAGTTCGTGTGAAAGCATGCTGATGAACTCATCTTTGTTTTCATTTGCCTGTTTCAACTCAGATACTAGCGCTAGTGCGTTTTCCTGGCTCCTCAGTAATTCTTCCTGCACAGCCTTCTGCTCAGTAATATCGCTGAATGCTACCAGAGTACCAGCATGTTCGTGGCTGTCATCCAGTAGCGAGGAACCACTTACTCTAGCCCAGATTGAGCTACCATCCTTCTTCTTCAATTTCATTTCGTGGCGGTTTGATAATCCGGTCTTCCGCGCTTCCCACTCTTTTTGCGCCTGATGCAACCATTCATCGTCGACAAAATCTCCCCAGAATCTTCCGCCGAGCTCGTCCTGCCTATAACCCAACATCTTGGCTGTTCCCTCATTTGCCTCCGTCACATACCCGCGTCTATCCGCCCACCAAAAACCATCATTAGAGGTTTCGAACAGCCTGCGGTACTTGGCTTCGTTCCTTTTTAGAACCTTCTCTAACCTTGTCCGCTCAATAGCTGCCCAGGTGCGCTCGGCCGTTGCACGAACCAGCTCTATATCATCGGATGACCAAGCTCGGGGGGCATTATTTTCCACAGAAAGTGTGGCCACAAGATTGCCATGTTCAAAGATGGGAACTGTCATCTTTGCCCGAAGATTAAGATCCAACCAACAACTCCGTAACGTATCTGAAACGCCTTGGTACGTAAGTACATCCTCGTAAATTACATCCCTACCTGACAGGAGTATGTCAATGACCTCCCCAAATTCGGTTCTGTTAGCAGTTCCGTTCATAGACATGCCATTGCTTGGTATCTCCCGATCGAGAGCCACTTCATCCTCGACATAATCATGATAGCTCGCTTGCGACACATTCAAATGTTCTATAAGCAGGCGCGTGGCTGCATTTTGAATGGATTGCTCCTCTGATAAGGAACGTAATATATCTGTGAGTTTAAGCAGAAAGGCCTGACGTCTCTCGTTTTTCAGGAGCTCCGCCTCAGCCTGCTTACGCTCGCTGATATCGGTTTGGATAATTGCGAATCTGTCGTGTTTTCCAAGGGGTATTGCCAAGACATCAAACCAACATCCAGAGGATTCGTAGAACATCTCAAACCGAGCCGTTTTTCCAACTTTTATAACCTCTCCGCATGTAATAAACCATCCAGGCTCAATGTCCGGAGAAAGATCTGTAACTTTCTTACCTACGATTTCTTCCTTAGCAAGTCCTCTAAGCTTCACATATTCGGAGTTTACGTCCAACAACAGATAATCAATTGGCTGTCCGCGTTCATCATATAGCAATTGCGCCACCTGAATACTTACTGCGATATTATCAAGCAAGATTCGATAGTATTCTCTACCCTTTACAGCTCCATCTGGTATAACCATCAAATTCCTCCCCGCTTGTCATACTGTTTACATAGGCACTTCGATGGAGGATACTGTATTGCCTGCCTAATTTTACCCCCAGAGGCAAAAAACGCCTGCTCGCGGTAGGCGTTGCGCGAAAAGAGAGCGCGAAAAAGCCCCAAGAGTTTCCTTTTGGGGCTGGTCGCCGGACATAATTCGAGGAAGGAAATGCCGACCACATCAATTGTCTTCGGTTCATAACGCTTGAAGGCTTATATCAGGACAAAACAGCCAGACCATATTGGCTATGTCGCGATTGCAAGAGTGTCGTTTGCTACTCACCTTTTATCGCAGCCATCTGCGTTTTTGACATTCCTACCAGATGGATGATGGCGTCTTCGCTAAACCCTTGTTCCAAGAGGAGTCTTGCCAACCGTGCCTTTTCTTCCATCCGTCCTAATTCTAAGCCTTGATCTAATCCTTGTTCTAATCCTTG
>DHNI01000090.1:2486-7780 GCA_002409455.1 Firmicutes bacterium UBA5420
AATCCTTGTTCTAATCCTTGTTCCAATCCTTGTTGATGCCCTTCTCGCCTCGCGTGATTCAAGCCGGACCGTAAATCTAAGAGAGCCTTTTCACGGAGTTCATACATTCTCCGGGCATTTCCATCGGTTGCCAGAGCTTCTAGATCCTGATGGGCCTTTTGAATTGTGCGGTCTTTCATCAGTATCTCCTCCTTGACTCTAGGATCAGTTCTGTCACTCAAGAACAACAACCATCGTGTAAAGGGATCTTCCAAATCTAACTCATCTTCCATGCCAAGCAGTGGCAATTGTATGAAATGAATCTCAAGTAATTCGGTCAATAAAAATCGGCTGATTTCGTCACGAATCCGAAACAGGTTATGGGAGGGGAGGCCGCCGAAATAACGAAAATCCAAGATATTCACGGCAATAGTCCGCTTTAGTTTGCTGTAATCGTCACCTTTGTGAAGTTGGGACGTGAACAGCTTGCTCCAATAAAAGAGGGAGCGGCTCTCCATATTACCTTCATTGGCTAGCTGCACCTCCACATTCACCTGCTCGCCTTGGCAAGTCGAGGCTCGAACATCCAATCTACAACTCTTCAACCCAATCAACTCAGGATCCAATCGTGTTTCCTGCAGAATAACTTTTTGAATAGGGCTTTGCCCAACGTTCTGGAATATGGCATTCAACAGATTAAGCAAATTATCCTCGGTCTGCCTTCGACCAAAGACGTAATGAAACGCTACATCGTTCAGCGGTCTGAATTTGATTGCACTGACTCCTTTGCTTCTCCCTAGGCGCCCTTGCCTGTATTATATCATAAGCACAGAAGGAAACAACCACTTGCCGACAATTCTGATATTTCCCAGAATGCAAGCATGACTTTTAATCATCTACCGCGAAAAGTGGGGGCGAAAAAGCCCCAAGAGTCTCCTTTTGGGGCTGGATCGGGGCCATGTTTTCTTACTGCAAAACCTCAACTGTATATAAACTGCGCACCGAAGTGTTGGGCGGAAGCCCTGGAAAATAGCTGCAAACCTGGCCCTCATAGAAAGAGACGTAGCCCTGGGCCATATCTTCGTCCGTTACCTCAATTTGATATCCATCAAGGGCAGTCAACCGATACATGTCTCCTTGGGCTATTTCCAGATCAGTCATTAACTCGAGGAAAGAAATGCCGACTACATCATCAACCATCTTCGGTTCATAATAGTTGAAGGCTTGCGCCAGAGATGCAAACGCATTGTCGCCCAAGAGGAAAAATACAATATCTCTCACGTGCATTCCCTCTGGCAGCTCGGGCGACAAGAACAGCGGCGCACTTCGGCCAGTTACCTTTATATAACCCGATACGAACTCGTCGTAAGCCTCATTCTTCTCAAAACCATCGGAAGCCTTGAAAAACACACGCTCTGGCTGCTCAACTATTTCTAGATATTCCAAGATCTCCTGAATCTTCAGAGCCTGATCAACATGACCAAAGTAAGGGTAATCTTCCAACGGGCCCATCTGGGCCAAGGATTCAAGAAAACGTATCGTTCTGACTTCAGCCCGCTGGATCTGATCTATAACCTCAATGCGGCTAAGATTGCGTACCCAATACATGGCCCGTTCACCGGGGATAACAACTCGTAGCGATTCGCCGCTTTGTTCAAGGGGTATGCCATCAACAACGTAAGCAAGAATGATTTGCCGTTCCATCAGAATCTCGCGGGGTACGTCAATGGAATACCCATCGCTGGCTACAAGTCTAATCCCTAAGATGTCTTCTTGCCTTTTCCCATAGTGGGCCAATACATCACTAAACATCGCTCCCGTGGCGGCGTACTGGGTTTCCACTCCAGCTGAAGTCACCGGTACAACTTCCTCGGTGATTTGTGGAAGCTCCTTGATGAGCGTCAAGGGAACCATTACATCCTCAGCCAACAGCCCGCTCACGGTCACAGAATCACCAGCACAGGCAATTCCGACTGCCAAAACCAAGGCGAAAAAACTCACAGTAAGACGACTAATCCATCGTTTCAAAACTTGCACTCTCCTTTACGTTCTGCTGGGATTACCCGATAAACCGTTAAAAAATGGACTTCGCCGTTTTCAGGAAAAGTCCAGAATGCTAAGAATTATCTTGCGCACATGAACAAGGCGCCATGCCCTTGCATCGCGTAGATATATTCTTGTTCCCCTTTCCAAACGGGAGGCACCAGCATTTCCACTGATACCCTAGCGGTTTGCCTTCATGGCTCTAGTGGATTTCAGCCCACAAGAACGTTAGATAGAACAAACTCGGAGATCGAGAATCTATGAAATTGTACACCAAAAGTGGAAAAGGTGCATTTTCATTCTAACAGACATATACTCCATCTGCAAAGTGTATCCTGCTAGGGGCTGTAAGGCGCTGCAACTCGTAGCTACGCCTCGAGCTACCGAACAGACAAAGCGCTCAAAGGGGTGTAGAATTTGTTATAGCGAACTCCTTTCCCATCCATATACGATCCGCCCTTGGTCGGAACCATAATTGTCGCGCGTTTGTTGATGGCGGAAATTCTGCCAGTATAGAGCTTGTCCTGGTAAAAAAAGATCACCTCATCGCCAATTCGCAGTCCGTGCTCTTGGTAGGCAATCTCCTGCGCAGTGGGAAGCGCGTGATAACTTGACATATGGCCAAATAGTCTATGGGCAAGCACCTTAAAGCGTTCTTTGCTACAGTTTGACGTTTTGAAGTATACTGATTCGATGACATGGCACAGCTCATGCTCCAATACGAGAAGCAAAGCGCACAAAGCGCTTGGTGCCCGCAATCCGCATACTGTTTTTGAGCGATCCACTGCATCAAATTGAACGAGGAAGTTGACGCCGATTCGAATTTCGAAGCTCGTCTGATACTGCCCAGCACCGAGTGGTTTTCTCTTGGTGATGGTCTTTCCGGCACTTCTGGTCATGCGTGTGGAAAGGGAGAAAGTAGGTTCAGCCCCAACCTCCTCAGCCCAAGCTCCCTCGAATAACTCTTTCTCGTAGAGGTTAAAAAGAAGCTGAAGATCAAGAGTGGACAGGTGCTTAATCTGTTCTCCACATAGATGCGGCGAGGCTGCAATGAATTGCTGAGCCACCCTACCCCGCTTCCGTTCCACTTCTTTTTCAGTATGTGTCAATTCCATTAAGTGCATTGTTCTGTCACCCCTAGTTCGGGCATATCAATGATAGCATCCCGCTAGGCCGCATCATTCAACGCCGCCTCACCTCTATTATAGCATAGGCATGGGCTGCAATCCGAAGTTGATTGGACACATGAATGAAGTGGAAGTCGGGTTTCGCATGCGCTTCCTGCATGTCCTAGCAAAGTGCGGCCATACTAAGACAAGTCGTCATTTCACTTTCAGAAAGGGAAAACTAAATGGCAAAATCGGGGTTCCTTTCCTTGGCTGCAATCGCTTCGATTCCGTTCATCGTAACTTTAGGGAATTCCATGCTAATCCCTGTCTTGCCCGTGATGGAGCACGAACTGGGAATATCAACGTTTCAATCGAGCCTGATCATAACCGTGTACTCTATTGTCGCTGTGGTGTTCATTCCTTTAGCTGGAATCGCCTCTGATCGCGTCGGGAGAAAAAACGTCATCATCCCTAGCCTAGCTATAACGGGTGCCGGTGGCTTAATTTCTGCCCTGGCCACAATTCTGGCGGTGCACCCCTTTTACTTCATTCTTGCAGGTAGATTCATCCAAGGCATTGGTGCCGCCGGGGCATTTCCCATTGTATTTCCCTTGATGGGAGATCTCTTTTCCGACGAAGAGGATGTTAGCCATGGATTAGGTATTGCAGAGACGGCCAATACTCTAGGCAAGGTAATCAGTCCAATTCTAGGAACCCTCTTCGCGGCCTTAGCTTGGTATGTTCCTTTTTTCACCATTCCCATTTTGTCGCTCCTGTCCTTGCTGATGATTGCGTTTTGGATCGACGATTCAAAGGCAAAGAAAAAGACGATGGCCATTAGCTCGTTCTTTAAGCTTCTTAAGGACGTCTTTAAAGAAGAGGGAAAATGGTTGACTGCTGTCTTCCTGTCTGGCATTGTCATCATGACGAATCTCTTTGGCCTGCTGGTCTATCTTTCCAAAATACTTGAAGATTCCTACAGAATTGTCGGAATTAAAAAGGGATTGGCTTTAGCAATCCCTCTAGTCAGCATCGCCCTATCCTCGTATTTGGCAGGAAAGTTCATCGGGAGAGAAAAGACAATCATGCGCCGGACAACGCTCATAGGGTTTTTACTTGTGGCAACGGCCTGTTTTGCTATGGTCTTCTTTCATGAACTATGGTCTTTGTTTGCCTTCATATCTGTTGCAGGAGTGGGGTTCGGCATTAGTCTTCCGAGCTTGGATGCGATTATCACAGAATCGATTGAGAAAGAACACCGCGGGACCATCACCTCAGTCTATAGTGGTATGCGCTATGCCGGAGTAGCCATTGGCCCTCCCCTGTTCTCCGTACTTCTTCTATACTCTGTAGAATCCATTTTCCTGGTGGCAAGCGGATTGAGTCTCATGGCCGCTATATTGGTGTTTACCTTAATTCGCCCACCAACTGAGTGAATTGTGTGAGGGACAGGCCCTCGATCAACTTTGCGGATTTCGAATTGCGTGAGAAGGTGTCCCTCGATCAGTTTGACGAATTTCGAATTGTGTAAAAAGGTGTCCCTCGATCAGTTTGGCGAATTTCGAATCGTGTGAGAAAACTTCCCCTAAAATTCGTCAAAACGTAAACTTTGTAAAAGTCCTCCTCCAATTAGGGAGGATTTTTACATCCCTTGCTGAATATTAAAAACATCAAGTCTGGGATTATGAATATGAGAAGCATGGAGACTAGGATCACCAAACCTAACACCAGACGCAACATCAAAACAAAACACTCCCCTTACACAGAGCGGCTTAAGGAAAGGTTGAGTTTTATGGCACTACGATTTGGTATTGACCATTTTTGCGCGAATCTAGACCAGTTCGCTGCTAACCAAAACTTCGGTCTGATTACCAATCCCAGTGGCATCGACTCTGAGCTTGTATCATCTATTGATCGCTTGCACGAAACGGGGCGGCTTGTAGCGCTCTATGGCCCAGAACACGGTGTGCGTGGCCATGTTCAAGCCGGTAAAAAGGTCACCGCCTCCCGCGATCCTAAAACCGATTTGCCCGTCTATAGCTTGTATGGCGATACAAGAAAACCGACGGCAGAAATGCTCTCCGACGTCGATGTCCTCGTCTACGACATACAAGATGTAGGGTGCCGATTTTACACCTACCTATATACCCTGCTCTACGCTCT
>DHNI01000132.1:0-2290 GCA_002409455.1 Firmicutes bacterium UBA5420
GATCCTCCAGGCGTAACTGAACTGTAATTAGATCGCGTGCCTTCAACTCCTTAGGAGTCGAAGGCACGCGATCTAATTACAGTTCAGTTACGCCTGGAGGATCAAAGTGTACTTCGGGTGTCGATGCGGGCTGACGAGATCAATAGTATCTATCGTAGTCTGGTGCGGGGCTCCATTCTAATTGGCCTTATCGTTGCTGCGGCTGCTTTTGGGGTGGCTATTCTTCTAAACAGAGCTATCACCAATCCTCTACAAGATCTTTTAGTTGCGGTACGTCGGCTCCGAGAGAGAGAGTTTGGGCGCAAGGTCTTAGTACAGAGTACCGATGAGATTGGTCAATTGGGCAAGGCATTCAATGAGCTTTCCGAGACCTTGGAAGAGCTTTTTTTTACAATTAGTGATCGCGAAGGAACACTAGACACTGTCTTATCGAGCATGGATGACGGTGTAGTGGCGGTGAATATGCGGCGGGAAGTGATTTTGGCCAATAGAGCTGCGGCTGATCTTTTTCATCATGATGCAGAAGAGATGATTGGGAAAAACCAATTCGAAGCCACTCGTAACGAAGAGCTATCTCGCCTGCTAGAGAAAACCATGGATGGTAAGGATTCTTTCAGTCAAGAAATGCGTCTACGCCCAGGAAGCGAACGAACCATTGCTGTTACCTCCAGCCCTTTGGAGGATCAGCACGGGAAAATCCAGGGAGCGGTGGCCGTAATGCGTGATGTGACCTCACTTCGCCATCTCGAGCAGATGCGACAGGAGTTTGTGGCCAACGTTTCCCATGAACTGCGCACCCCCCTTACTTCCATTAAGGGCTTTTCTGAGACCCTCCTCAACAGTAATTTCGAGGATCGAGCCCTCTCTGAACGCTTTTTGAACATTATTAACAACGAAACAGACCGCATGATTTCCCTCATCAATGACCTACTCGATCTATCTCGCATCGAAAGTGGCAAACAGCCACTTAAGAAAGATGCCGTAGACATGAAGCGCGTTTTTGAGGATACGGTTCTGATGCTTAAAAATAAGGCTGATGCTAAAGGTGTTACTATCGAAAACAACATCTATTCCCCCGTCACGGTAGAAGGGGATGAAAAGCTACTCAAACAGGTGGCCCTGAACCTGGTAGACAATGGCGTGAAATACAATTCGGAAGGCGGTAAGGTCTGGATTGAGGCCGAACAGGGCCTAGATAGCGTGGAGTTTATCGTGGGCGATACCGGCCTCGGAATTGCTACCGAGCACCTTGATCGTATTTTTGAACGTTTTTACAGGGTAGATAAGGGCAGAGCCCGCCATATGGGTGGAACGGGCTTAGGGCTTGCTATCACCAAGCATATCATTGATAAACACAAAGGAACCATTGCCATTGAAAGTAGGGTGGGCAAGGGTACGAAGATACGGATTACGCTCAAGAAAAAGACTGAATTATAGATAGGTGCTTCTCTGAGTGCTAGATATAGTCTCGCATTGGGGGAGCATTTTTTTTGCGTCTTTCTTTAATATGGGTGTTGACAAAATGCTTAGTTAGTTATATGGTTAGTTGCAGGAGTAACTAACTGGCTAAGGGGGGGATCACATGATCCTGAACTTCGACAGCGAACAGCCCATCTACATTCAGTTGGCTGAAGCTATAGAGGATGACATTCTAAAGGGGATTATGCAGGAAGATACGCAAGTTCCCTCTACCACAGAATTCTCTGTGGCACTTAAGATCAATCCGGCCACAGCCCGCAAGGGAGTCAACCTACTAGTGGATGATGGGATCTTGTACAAAAAAAGAGGTGTGGGCATGTTTGTCTGTGTTGGGGCCAGGGAACGAATTATGCGCAAGCGCCGAGCTGGGTTCTATGAATCCTTTGTTTTGGCTCTTTTGGATGAAGCAAAGAAACTTGACATATCTAGATCCGAAGTGGTGGCAATGATCGAAGGGGGTTTGCCGAGTGAGTCAAATTGAAGTAAAGCAATTGACGAAGAAGTACGGTGAAGTGATGGCGCTCAATAATGTGAGCCTAATCGTTGGCGAAGAGAAAATCTACGGGCTCTTGGGAAGAAATGGGGCAGGAAAGACTACTCTTTTGAACTTGATGACAAACAAGATTTTCCCTACAGAGGGGCAGATTTTTGTTGATAAAGAGCCGATTCAGGAAAACGGGGCAGCCCTTAGCAAGATTTTCTATATGTCGGAGCAGAACCTATATCCTCCCTCTGCGCGGGTGATGAACATGTTTAAATGGACTGGAGAATTTTACCGGGGGTTTGATCTTAATTATGCTCTGAATTTAGC
>DHNI01000132.1:2584-5471 GCA_002409455.1 Firmicutes bacterium UBA5420
TCTTAGGTTTGGATGCCATTCATCGGGAGATGCTCTACAAAGAGATTCTGACCAATTATATTGAGCAGCCCAAGACAATCATTCTCTCCACGCACCTAATTGATGAAATAGCAGATATCTTGGAAGAAGTCATGATCATCAAGAAAGGAAAGCTCATTATTAGGCAGAATACGGAGGAGTTACTAGCTTCGGCTTACACGGTTTCAGGTGAGGTTGCAAAGGTAGATCAATATACTAGGGATAGAACTTGCGTTGGTGAAGAGACTTTGCATAATACCAAATCAGTAATCGTATTGAATGGGGAGAGAGACGATACTTTGGCACGATCATTGGGTTTGACACTGGGAAAAGTGGAGCTGCAAAAACTCTTCGTCGGGCTTACCAGTGTTTAGAAGGGGGAATAGGAAAATGGAACATGTCTCTCGATTTGCTAAATATCAGTTGTCGCGCTTTTCTGCGGCGGTGCTCATTTTCTATATAGCTGTTGTTGTGATAGCGATAGTCACCAGTTTCGCAGGTGCCAGCGGCGAATTCAACGGTGGAAGCGCATTGTTAGCCTTTATCTTGGGCCTAAATTGTTTCAAGACTAGTTTTCTGTTCTCCCAGGCGAACAATATATCGCGTCGCTCCTTTTATTTGGCTACACTATTAGCCATCTTGGCTCTCGCTGCCGCCTTATCCCTAGCGGATCTAGTGGTGTATGGGGTGCTTGGGCCAGTGATTGAATATCAAACCTTTCAATTTATGAATGTGTACCAGATGACAGGTCTGACTAGACTCCTTTGGGCAGCTGTGGCACTTACCTTGTCAGCCAGTCTTGGTTGGATGATTACTATGCTTTACTATCGTGCTAACTCTATCACGAAAGTGTTTATTTCCTTATCACCATTTGCGGTCGCCTCCGCCTACGGTTATTTTAACAACCTCACAGCGGGTCGACTGGCGCTATCCTTTGAAAGATTTGCCCTTAATGCCCTGGGTCTTGCTGGGGGAATGCCAAATCCCTATACCGCAATGTTAAGTTTGGCTCTGGTAGCGATCGTTATTTGGACCTTGAACTGTCTGCTTATGTACAAAACGCCTGTTAAGGCACACTAGAGGGAAGGTTGTGGATCCTTGGAAAAAATGATGGAAGTTCACGGCTTGGCGAAATCCTATGGCGATGTTCGGGCTGTGCGGGGGATCGATTTTTATGTGGAAAAGGGGAAGCTCTTTGCCTTTTTGGGGCCTAATGGAGCTGGGAAGTCCACTACGATTGAGATCCTCAGCACAGCTTTAAAGGCGGATCATGGAAGCGCAACAATTAACGGATACACGCTCGGTAAAGAGGACAGTCAAATACGTTCTTCCATTGGGGTTGTCTTTCAGGGGCACCACCTTGATGACCTCTTGACAGTGGAGGAAAATCTTCGTACCAGGGCAAGTTTCTATGGTTTAGCGGGCACCAGCTTGAAGGAGGCGGTGGAACAAGCTGCCCAGGATGCTGAGGTGACCGATTTTCTCCATCGCCCCTATGGAAAGCTCTCCGGAGGCCAGCGCCGCCGTGCAGATATTGCCAGGGCTTTGGTTAATAGACCTCAAATTCTCTTTTTAGATGAGCCCACAACAGGCCTTGACGCCCAAACCCGTAGAAATGTATGGGATCGCATCAACGAGCTTCAAACCGAGAAAGGGATGACCATCTTTTTGACAACTCACTATATGGAGGAGGCCGCAGGTGCTGATTATGTCATTGTCATTGATCATGGAAAGATAGCCGCTAAAGGCACTCCGGCCCAGCTTAAGGAGGAGTATGCACATGACCAGTTAAGAGTGTGGGCGACGGATCCCGAGCCGCTTCGCAGGATCGTTCAAGAGATGTCTCTAGACTACGAGCAGCAAGCTGATGTCATTACGATTGGCATCGCGTCTACCTTAGAAGCCCTGCCCATAGTAGAGCGCCTGCGTGAACATATTTCAGGCTTTGAGGTACTGCAAGGCACCATGGATGATGCCTTTATCGGAATCACAGGGAAGGAGATGCGGTCATGATAACATTTGCTATGCGGAACCTGAAACTCTTCTTTCGGGATCGGGCCGCGGTGTTCTTCTCGCTTTTGGCGGTGTTTATCATTATCGGGCTCTATGTATTGTTTTTGGGTGATATGGTTATGAGTGATTTAGACGGGGTTTCAGGCGGAAGATTTCTCATGGACAGTTGGATTATGGCCGGTCTTATGGCTGTGACGTCTGTGACAACGACCATGGGAGCTGTGGGAGTCGTTGTTGATGACAAGGCCAAGGGAATTGCTAAGGATTTTTATACCTCACCATTAAAACGCACTACTCTGGTGGGGGGTTACTTAATCAGTACTATTGTCGTCGGTGTGATTATGAGTATGGTGGCCCTGGTCTTGGCAGAGCTGTATATCGTAGGAAGTGGCGGAGGGTTTTTGCCGTGGAAAAATCTGCTTGAGGTCTTAGGCCTCATTATCCTTTCTACCATGGCCAGTGGGGCCATGATGTTCCTTATCGTTTCGTTTTTTAAGACCCAAAACTCCTTTGGCGTGGCCAGTACTGTTCTTGGAACCCTGATTGGCTTTTTGATGGGGATCTATGTGCCCATTGGTGTGCTCCCCAGTGCTGTGCAGACAGTGATCAAAATTTTCCCTATTTCTCACGCTGCTGCACTTTTCCGCCAGGTATTTATGGAGGTGCCCATGGCTAGTTCCTTCGCAGGTGCTCCGCGGGAGATGGTGGAAGGGTTTCAGACTATGCTAGGGGTCACGTACCAACTTGGGGGTGGTACGATGAGCTTTCTAGGGAGCATTATGATCTTGGCAGTGACAGCTATACTCTTCTTTGTTCTTGGGGTATGGAGGATGCTGCTTCCGCCGAAACGTTAAGA
>DHNI01000132.1:5693-5940 GCA_002409455.1 Firmicutes bacterium UBA5420
CGGCGATAAACCAGGACAAAACGGCGATCAAACGGCGATTTAGATTTGGCGCCGATCTCTTGACATTTTACCTATTGATGTGATAGACTATCATTTGTCGGTAAGGCAATTGGGAAGGGTGCTTGAGTGGCCGAAAAGAGCCGCCTGCTAAGCGGTTGAGGGCTTTATCGCCCTCCGAGGGTTCAAATCCCTCCCCTTCCGCCAGTTACAAAACGTGCGCCCGTAGCTCAGCTGGATAGAGTGTCTG
>DHNI01000105.1:0-7620 GCA_002409455.1 Firmicutes bacterium UBA5420
AGACTGTTTTCTACAGGGGCATAGGGTAAACAGAGCATAATTTTCTTTAATGCGTAGTGACAAATCCACAGGCAATTCGCGCCTGTCAATCACGGCAATTAATGAGTCTTTATCAGTTTGCGAGAGGATTAGCTTGTAATGACGCTCGCCGTCTTCTTCTGGATTCACCAAGTAGTAATTGCGCAACTTGCGCGGCGAAAACCCATCTACAGGCTCAAAATTATCTATAGGATGATCTTCTAACGCTTCCGCTAGCGCCGCAATTAACAATGACAAGGACGTCAACCGCTGCTGTCCATCGATTACTAATAACGGCGAATGACTGGTGACCTGATATAGCCCTTTTTCTATATAAACAATGGAACCAACAAAATGTGCGTTTACAGCATCATTTTCCCCTGTCCGGACGATGTCATCCCAGAGCTGTCGACACTCTTTCTCGGTCCAAGAGTATGCTCGCTGATAAATAGGAATCACGAACTGCGGGGACTTTTTAATAAAATCAAGGAACTTGGCTTCCGTGGCTTTCATTTTGCGGCCTCCTTTGATTGACACTGGGGCAGTAAGATCCTGACCCGTACTTCTTTCGATGAAAAGACAGATATTTCCTTCTTTTGATGGTTCTTGACCCAAGGCTTCCTGGGTAGTTGAGCAGACAAAGGTACCAAAGCACGACACATTTATCGTAGACGATCGGATAAAGGCCTGAACAGCTGGCCCAAATTAGTACCCTATATTTTCCCCGCTACTCCCTAACCACGATACTGCCTATCGATGCCACATCGGTTTTGCTAATCATTTGCTAATGAACTCCCCACAAAAGGGCATAATTGGACGGACTAGGCAACATGCCAAAAAAGAAAAGTGCCAGCTAGATGGACATGCTGACACTTGGCAGTACTAGGTGGAAAACGCCCCCAAGAATCCCACCTTCGGCACCAACCTTACCTAAACACCCATTATTACAGGGTTCTTCATAAAATGGGAGACAAAATCATCACAAACAGAAATTCTGCCCGACTCCACGGCGAAATGGTAGATCGGGCAAAGGTGAGCGGCTCATATGAGTCGTTCTTTTTATTGCATAAATAGTGCTGCCATTTTTTCTGCTACCTCCTCCTGCATATTTGGAAGTACATGACCATAGATGCCTAAAGTCATTTCGATGCGCTTATGACCGAGCATCCTTTGAACTACATGGGGCTGGGTTCCATTGGCCAAAGCCAAAGTGGCAAAAGTATGTCTCATACCATGGAACTTGATCTTTTTGATCCCTGCTTTCTTGATTAACCGAGCAAATTGTCGCTGGCCAATATTATTCATCTGCACTGGATTACCCAGACCGTCCCGATTGCTTTGTAGCTCCCCCCATTCTTTAGCAAAGACTAAGCCATGATCGTTGTACCGTTTTCGATTTTTCATCTTGACTTCGTTTTGATGGAGCTTATGTTTCTGAAGTAGTCTCATAATCATCGGGGCTACCGTGATGGTTCGAGGCTGTTTGTTCTTGGGTGGCCCAAAGACCGGATCTGCACCAGGTTTCTGCAGGGTTCTAGCTATGCGAACGGTATTCCATTAGTAAATTTCTATGCAAGTAGCTCAGTTAGCCGCTCACCTTTAATCTCATCAGGACTCCAGGCGATGACTGCCAGGTTACCGCCAGTGTGTAAGTCAACTTTGTTAATCCACTCAACCTCATTGCTAGCCTTGGCAGCCAAGATATCATTGGTGGTACCTGTATGATACAGAGATGAATTAATAACCCACCACTTTGTCGTAATGTTCGCACGTTTCAAGTCTTCTTCAAGACGCATTGCCTCATATACAGGGGTAGTTTCAGCAAGGGTCACGATAATAACTTCTGTTTCATCAGCATTGCGCAGTCTGGGTAATAACTTTTTGGCCGACTCAGGAACATCACCCTGTGAGCGTTTAATTTCCTGGTTATAGCTTTGTGTTGAGTCCAGCAAAAGAAGGGTATGTCCCGTGGGTGCTGTATCGATGACGACAACTTCATTATCTGCCTTTTCCGCGATTTCCGCAAAAGCACGAAACACAGCAATTTCCTGCGTACAGGGTGACCGCAAATCCTCTTCCAAATAGGCGACATCATCGTCATGCATGGTCTCTCTTGCTTTTGACAGAACTTCCTCTTGGTACCTTTTAAGCTCTGCCTGCTCATCAATATGGCTCATGGTAATTCCATCGCTTTCAGCTATCACATAGTTTAGATGGGCAGCGGGGTCTGTCGTGGTAAGGTGAACCTGTTTCCTCTTCTTCGATAAGCCCAAAGCAATGGCAGCGGCGATGGTGGTTTTTCCTACTCCTCCCTTCCCCATGATAAAGATCACCTTTTTGTTGCTATTGTAGAGATCCTCGACTACATCTTTAAGCTCTGGAAGCGTCTGAGAGTTAATTTGTTCGTCTCCCACAACATAACTATCTTTAGTAAGCAGCGCCCTAACGTTATCCATTCCTGTGATATTGTACGCTCTCAGCGGGATCATGTAGGTCGTCTGTTCCTTTAAGTTCTGGGGAATATCGGCAAGCGCCCTTTGCTGTTTCTGATATAGGCTTTCTGAGATAGCGTCATCAAAGGAAGGCAAAACTCCATTAATAACCAAGGTCTGATTATTCACACCGATGTCAGCAAGCTCGTCCGATGCTCTTTCTGCTTCTATGAGGGACGCGACTTCCGGGCGGGAAACCAGAATAAGGGTTGTTAGTCTTTCGTCAGCCAATGTTTCTACTGCTTTCTTGTATACTTCTTTTTGGTCTTCTAGGCCAGAAAGTTGCCCTAAGCATGATACTCCGTGAGTGTTTTCACTAATAAAGTTACTCCAAGCCGATGGCAGTTGCAGCATTCTCAAGGTGTGCCCTGTCGGTGCAGTATCAAATACTACATAATCGTATTCTTGTTCAACATCTGCATCTGTGATAAACTTTGAAAATTCATTGAAGGCGGCAATTTCAACTGTGCAGGATCCCGAAAGCTGTTCCTCCATGTTGTTGAGCACTGCATCAGGAAGCTTTCCCCTATAGGGGCTGATAACGCTCTCTTTATACTCTTCTGCAGCTTGCAGCGGGTCGAGATTAGCAACCACAAGATTTGGCACTTCCTCGATTGGAACGCCTTTATTCGTTAGTTCCGTGTCAAAAACATCCTGCAAGTTGGATGCTGGATCCGTGCTAATTAGTAGCACCCTCTTACCGCTATCAGCTAACGTAACCGCAGTCGCACAGGCAATTGATGTTTTACCTACGCCACCCTTCCCTGTACAAAACAAATACTTGGTCAAATTGATTTCTTGAGGATTAAAGTCCTTAAACATTAGCATATCTTCCTTTCTCATGTTTGCTGGGTTTTGCCTTAGCCAATGGAGTCTACAGGAACATTAAGAAATTGTGCAAATTCTTCATTAGTTGGATATCTACCCGTAATCACAATTTCATGACCAACAACTGTACAAGGTAGCCCATCGACGCCTTTTTCGTGGATTAAGTTGTTTACAGCTTGATTTATCATGAAGTTCATTGGTGCACTTGTTAGGTTGAAACGCTCAACTTCAATTCCCTTTTTCTCTAAGTTGTTGAGAACAGTCGAAATCCGGAGTAGTTCAGGATCAACACCTACTCCACAAATTCCCGTCGGGCAACACATAGCTGGCTCATAAATAGTCATTTTGCTCACAGAAAACCTCTCCTCACACATTTTTCTAGTCATTACTTAGTCTCACTTACCGAAACTTGCCGTATTATCTTAATGCTTTGCTTCGATGATAAACGAGGCAATATATGATGCCGTTGTATTCCCACGAACCCATCCTGAGACTAATTCGGCACTATCTTCCCTCGCCTCCATACGAATCTCCACAAAACCGGCCGCGGCAAGCATCCTATCTAGCTCATTGATTTGCGCAGCACCGCCAATGCAGCCGGAAATCATACCGAAGCTTCCCTGAACACCCTGGCTTTATCCTTTGACAGGTTTATTACACAGTTGGAAATAATCACATCCTTTACCGGTAGATGCTCAATCTCTAGTTCAATCATTTCTGGTGTCATGTCAACTCCGATAACTAACCCCGTTTCCTCGTCCCTTTCCCGAGCAAGAAAGCAATCAAATCCTCCGCCGCTCCCCAGATTTAGCACCGTTTGACCCTCATTTAGTGCCAATAATGCGAGAGGGTTACCGCAACCCAATCCTAAATTGGCTCCGTCGGGGATATTGTCGATATCTCCTTCGCTGTATCCCAATCTTTCGGCTACTGTTTCTAGGTCTGAAGGATCACTTACGCAATTGCAGTTGCAGCAGCAACTAGAACCATCTTGCGTGGCTATCCTGCCATAGTCCCTTTTAATCTTTAATTTAATCTCCTTCTCCATCATTCCAGCTCCTTTTGCCCTGGGGGTAGCGCTATTTGTTATGAGTCACGGGCTTAGGAAACCAGTGTTGAGTCTTATTTGCAATTCTGACTAAAGCAAGCATAAGCGGCACTTCGGTTAGAACGCCTACCGTTGTAGCAAGGGCTGCTGGAGAGGTCGTGCCAAATAGTGCGATGGCAACAGCTACCGCTAGTTCAAAGAAGTTCGATGCACCAATCATCGCCGCCGGTGCTGAAATGTTGAAAGGTAGCTTCAGCAATCTGCATGCAAAGTAGGCGATGAAGAAAATCAGGAAGGTCTGAATGGTCAGCGGCACTGCAATGAGCAGGATGTGCAGTGGATTATTCAGGAAGACTTCTCCCTGGAAAGCGAAAAGCAGGATTAAGGTTAATAGCAGACCGATTGTGGTCGCATTGTCGAATTTAGGCAAAAACTGCTCTTCAAAGTACTCGACGCCTTTTCGTTTCGAAACCTGCATCCTGGTTAGAATTCCTCCGGTCAAGGGTATTACCACAAAGAGCACCACTGACAGAATCAACGTATCCCAGGGGACAATAACATTGCTGACACCAAGCAGAAACTTTACGATAGGCACAAAAGCAACTAAGATAATCAGGTTATTCGTTGCCACCTGAACTACCGTGTAAGCTGGATCTCCCTTAGTAAGGGTACTCCACACAAAGACCATCGCCGTACAAGGGGCTGCACCAAGAAGTA
This sequence comes from Firmicutes bacterium UBA5420, assembly GCA_002409455.1. Classification (GTDB taxonomy): domain Bacteria; phylum Bacillota; class Limnochordia; order Darwinibacteriales; family Darwinibacteriaceae; genus UBA5420. Next base: position 5,104 of record DHNI01000105.1, read on the forward strand.
CTGCTCCGGCTAAATATTGCCGTGCTAAGTGTGAAGGGACAATGTTCTTAAAGACCACGTACAAGAAGAATGCGGCGATTACGTACATGGTAAATGGTTTGATCAACCAGTTCGTAACCCATGTTACGTACAAACCCTTGGGGTTCTTGCCGACATTTTTAACGCTTTGAAAATCAACCTTCATCATCATCGGATAGATCATGACCCAGATTAGTACCGCGATCGGTATGGATACGTTCGCGTATTCAAACTTGTTCAGAAAGGCGGGGATTCCTGGAAGATATTTTCCAATCAATATACCCACGACCATACAAATGGCTACCCAAATTGTTAGGTATCTCTGGAAGAAACCTATCCCTGCTGCATTTTCATTTTCTTTACTCATTATTGTCACTCCTAGTTATGGCAATATTGACTAGACCCAGCGCTATGATTCTTGAAAGAATTCTTCAAGACGTTTGGCAATCGCATCTCTTACGATCCTAAACTGTTCTATGATTTCATCTTCAGTACCAGTAGCTTTCGCAGGATCGGGAAATGGCCAATGCATTTTGGTCACCGATGGCGGCGTTAATGGACACCTTTCTTCCGCATCTCCACAGAGTGTTATCCCGTAATCCATCTCAGCCAGTAGCTTGGGATCAATCTCATTCGACGTGTGATTAGAAATATCTATGCCAATTTCATTCATAACCTTGATTGCCCTTGAATTTAAGCCGTGAGCTTCCAAACCGGCGCTATAAATTTCAAAACGATCACCTCCCAAATGCTTGGCGAGTCCGTCTGCCATTTGACTACGGCAAGAGTTACCAGTACACAAGAACATGATTTTAATCTGGTTTGACATTGATTTCACTCCCATTCTTAAGAATCGCTACTGTCCCTTGGACTCTCGTTCCCGCTGCATTCTCGTTCCCGCTGCATTCTCGTTAATTCTTCAGGGTCTTTTTCACACACCACTTTGCCTACCGATCGATCTTGCGCAATCACCTCACTATCCTCCAGAGTCTCAAAAACGAACTCTAAAGCCATCCTAACTGCAGTACTTGGTCGTTCGGGGCGGTGATAGTAGATCCAGCGGCCCTGTTTGTAACTATCGAGAAGGCCAGCTGTCCTTAGAATGGAAAGATGCTTAGACACTGTAGAGGGGGCATTGCCGATAACCTCTGTAATTTGGCACACGCAAGCCGCCTCGTCTTTGACCATCATGATGATCCTTAACCTATTCTCATCGGCCAAGGCCTTGGCAATTGCCAGAGTTTGTTTCAAAACTCCCACCTCCTATATTTCGCCACATATCGAATTATAGTTCAAGTATATTCCTCTAGTCCTGGGAATGTCAATAGCTCTTGAAAGACTATTTTCAATCCCCTTTTGGATCAAATCCCGGCCAACTACTAAGGCTTAAACGAAGCACTTTACAAAAGGGGCCGCCCTTAAGCCTTAACAAAAAACAGGTCTCTTGAATATTACGCCCTCCTGGATGCACCGATACGCAATGAAACCCACCCATTCGTATGATAATTCCACTTAGGACAAGTCTCGGCAAGGTGAGAGATTAAGCATCCACCCCAGACAGTTGGAAGGCCCGTCCAACAGAATCGAACCAAGCTCTCATACTAGAGCGCCGAGCTGCGCTTGGTAGCTCATTACCTTACATGGCCCTATTTCGAGGCTCTCAGTCACCACATCGTGGACGCCAGAGGTATCTTGTATGCTGGCATCGGGTATCTCAGCGACTGGGAGAATTACCGTCTGTCCCAGACAAGTCCACTGTAGTAAACATGTATAGCCTGCTCACTCCACCAGAGGCTTGCTACTCCGAAACTCTTTTGGAATGAGCATGAGGACCTGTGGACAACAGAACACGCTACCTATCGAATGTGAATCCATAAAACCACCTTGCTCAAATGCCTGGTTTGTTCAACGGAAATACGTCGGCGATTTCAACGCATCACCAATTGATCACGAACGTGATCAAAGCAACCTAAACCCCCCGGGCTAAATAGTTAGTACGACACCCCAAAACATAGACGTACTAGGTGGTTCCCGCAATTATCGACATTAAACGAAAATGTTCTGCGCAAATCCCGCCTTCGGCACCGTTGCTTTTCATTGCCTAGGTTAGCTGGATTTTGTGATTCACAGATTTCTTGTCGAGCATTTGCCGTAGCAACATCAAGCTGGCTAAAGATCCAGTTGTTACAAAATCTGCAACAGTTCAAACCAGGGGCACAAAACGCCTAAAGCGGTTGAACCCGCAACTCATTCCCCCTTCTCTGCCCAAGGCAATGGCTTTCCAGATTTATCAAATAATCCTTGTAAAGCCCCAAAAGGGCAAATCAGATCATGAAACACTGCCTGGTCGTATCTGAAAGTAATGGGGATGGAGATAAATAGCCAAATCAGCAGGATAGGTATATTCATTTTCCAGATCCTAAGGCCGATTATTCTCACAGCCACACTAATGCCCAACGTAACCCAAGGAAGTACTCTCGAATCAAGCCACTTGGGATG
>DHNI01000105.1:7772-7927 GCA_002409455.1 Firmicutes bacterium UBA5420
TCAAGCCACTTGGGATGCGCACTTCTTTGTAATTTGAATCTTCTTGCCAGTTTTTCTGTAGGGATCATTACAGTATGAATGGGACACATTACACCGCAATATAAGCGACCAAAACGTGGTGCTAGTACTAGGCTAGCTGTGAATAAGGCCAACCA
>DHNI01000140.1:0-862 GCA_002409455.1 Firmicutes bacterium UBA5420
GTAATGGCTTTGTACGCGGTGGGAATTGGTTTTATTTTGCAATCTCATGGCCTTTTCACAGCCTTTGGTTTCCATGGTGTGCATTTCGGCTTCGGAGTTATCCTTTTTTCCATCTTGCTGGAACCATTTTCCCTTTTGCTAGGCATTCCCCTCAACTTTCTCTCACGCCAGGCCGAATACAAAGCGGATGCCTTTGCCTCCGAACAGACCGATGCGAGCTGGATGATCTCGGCCCTGAAGGTGCTTTCTAGGGAGAATCTAGTAAATCTCAATCCCCATCCTCTGTCAGTGCGCTTATATTATTCCCATCCGCCTATGCGTGATCGCATTGGAGCATTACAATAGAATATTTGGAGGAGTAAATAGATGATTTCCTTTAGGAAAATTACCTGGGACAACTATAGAGAGGTTTTGAAACTTAAAGTCACAGAAGAACAAGATGATTTCATAGCTTCCAATATGTTTAGCTTGGCACAATCCTATGTGGCGTTGCTCAATGATGACTTGCCACCCATGACCTACGCAATTTGTAGAGATGAAGTGGTTATTGGGTTCATCATGATGTTTCATGACACAGCCGAGGAAAGTGATTACTCCGAAGAGAGCTATGGTGTTTTGCGCTTCATGATCGACAAAGACTACCAAGGCCAGGGATATGGCAAGGCAGCCTTTGCTAAAGCACTAGAGTTAATCAGAACATTTCCACAAGGAGAGGCGGTCTCGGTTTACCTTTCCTACGAGCCGCAAAACGAAGTCGCGCGAAAGCTCTACGCGTCTTTTGGTTTTGTGGAAACCGGTGAGATAGACGGTGGTGAGGTTGTTGCTAGGCTAGCTTTATAAACCATATGATCAGAGACGTTTA
>DHNI01000140.1:891-3142 GCA_002409455.1 Firmicutes bacterium UBA5420
TCTTCAATTTTGATTCTTGGTTGAATTAGATTACCAGATTGATCGGGTTCATTTAGAGCCATGTCTATTTTTTCAAACGTCTGATTCGAAAATTTCAAGACGATGTTCGGATAGGTGAAGGCCATGGTCACCATATCGCCTGGGCTGGGTGATGTAAGCTCGGCAGTAATAAGCAGTGCTCCAGGTTTCGTCATAACTATACTCTCAAGTTTTAGTCCGAACCCGCCTGTAGGCTTTGCACCAGCACTTATCAGCACATAGGTATCGTTTTCAATTTCTAGGGTGTAGATCCCTTTATTCTGGTGGTTTTGCTTAACCCATTCCGCAAGCTTGGGATTACTCTGTAAATCGCCCCTATTTAGAATCGTATACTGCAAAGAGGATTCGGGGGAAGGAGCGCTGCTGACCAAAACGGTGCGGGTTTCGGGCTGCCAGATCACCGTAGCCCCGAAGCTTTCGGCAACAAAACGGAGAGGTACATACAGCGTTTCATTTATCGTTTTCCCCCGATTGAAGGCGATTTCGCCGGACGTGGCCTCTACGTTAAGAATACGGGTAAGATCCTCGAGAGCCACAAAAATCGTATCCTCTTCCATAACTAGAGGATAGCTGAGCTCGGCTATCTCGTCATCAATCTTCATGCAGATGTGGGGCAAGGTGATCCCTCCAGTGGGTAATGTGAAGAGCAAGGTGATCAGCAACACGCATAGCACAACACCCTTGTTTTTCTTCATTCATACTGTCCCCCTCGTGAATACGTGGTTTTTATACTGTTTCGTCCTTGGAGCTTGTCTTCTTGACCGTAATCACCTAGGAAGGAAAGGGATGGACATGACGTTTGACTACAAGAAAGAGTACAGGCAGTATTATCAGCCTGGCAATAAACCTGAAATTGTGCAGATCCCGCCTATGAACTTCGTAGCAGTGCGGGGAATGGGTGACCCAAATGAAAAAGATGGTGCCTATCAAAGCGCCATTGGAATTCTCTATACTATCTCCTACACGATTCGCATGAGTTACAAAGGAGATTATCAGATTGAGGATTTTTTCCCTTACGTTGTGCCCCCTCTGGAAGGGTTTTGGTGGCAGGAAGGTGTACACGGTGTTGATTATACTAACAAAGCTGCGTTTCATTGGATCTCCGCCATTCGGCTACCGGATTTCGTGGCAGAAGAGCACCTCTCCTGGGCTAAAGAGGAGGCTACACGCAAGAAAAAGGTTGATTGCACTTTAGCCGAATTCTGGAGTTTCGAAGAAGGATTATGTGTGCAAATGATGCATCTCGGTCCCTTTGATGAGGAGCCAAAGACGGTGGCGAAAATGGACAAGTACCTTGAGGAACAGGGCTATGATAACGACTTTTCGGATACGAGAATGCACCACGAGATCTACCTATCTGATCCACGAAAGGTTGCGCCAGAGAAGTACAAGACTGTCATTCGGCACCCTGTAAGGAGGATAACAGATGATCAAAGTGCGAAGTGAAACAGTTGTCCTAGAAACACTTCAAAGGTGGGCTGAAGATAATGAACGGATTCGCGGCATGGTTCTCACCAGTTCGCGGGTGATTCCTGGCTCCACTATTGATTTTCTATCAGATTATGATATTGAGCTCTATGTCGCAGATTTGGCTCCCTTTATGGCTGGTGATGAGTGGTTAGAGTTTCTGGGTCCAATTATGGTGCGCTGGCCCTATAAACCGCGCTCAACCATGGACCCAGACTGGATTACCCGCCTAGTCTTGTTTCAAGATGGGGTGCGGGTAGATTTTCAGATTACCGCCAACCCAGAGGTGCCAGCTGACGCCTATGCTAACGGTGGAAGAATTCTCGTTGATAAGGATCAACTTTTTGGGTATCTTGAGGAACCAACCTATACGAAGTATTTGGTGAAAAAGCCAACTCATCAGCAGTATGAAGAACTTGTTCACGAATTCTGGTGGGATGCCATTTATGTGCCCAAATATCTATGGCGAGGCGAGCTTCCCTTTGCCAAGTACATGCTCGATCACACCTTAAGGCATTGCTTCTTACACCCTGTGATCGAGTGGTATATTGGTTCCTTGACGGATTGGATTGCTAATCCCGGTATCTGGGGTAGAAGGTTTAAGTACTACCTTGATGCAGAACTCTGGTGGCAACTCGAGGGTACCTATGCAGGGGCCGATCTTGAGGAGAACTGGGCTGCATTTTTCACTATGCTGGATCTCTTTTCTAGGCTAAGTCGCGATGTTGGTAGCTTTCTAGGCTTA
>DHNI01000140.1:3337-3652 GCA_002409455.1 Firmicutes bacterium UBA5420
CAGTAAGGAGTGGATACGTTGGACGTTCGTTTTTATGATCCTGGTGCAATAGATGAAACGGAGATGGCCTATGCAGTGATTGCCAGCCAATATGAGGGAAAATGGCTTTTCGTACAGCAAAAGACCAGGAGTACCTGGGAAATCCCAGGGGGACGGAGGGAACAAGGCGAATCTATCTGGCATACAGCCCAGCGCGAGCTCTATGAAGAGACGGGTGCTCGCGAGTATGAGCTGAGGGAGATCTGCGATTATTCGGTTACACGCGAGGAGACCCGCCATGGGCGCTTGTTTTTTGCTGAGATAACGGATCTGGGA
>DHNI01000034.1 GCA_002409455.1 Firmicutes bacterium UBA5420
GGGGGCATGGTAGCTGAAGCAGAAAAGCTTGCCGCTCTGTCTCCGAATATTGTCATCAAGATTCCCATGACCGCTGAAGGGCTCAAGGCCACCAAGATCTTGACTGCCAAGGGCATCAAGACCAATGTCACCCTGATCTTTTCCCTCAACCAGGCAATGATGGCGGCCAGGGTGGGTGCAACCTATGTCAGCCCCTTTGTGGGCAGGTTGGACGATGTCAATGCTGACGGCATTGATTTGGTCCGGGATATTGCCGACGCTTTTACCTACTTTGGTCTAAATGCCAAAATTATCGCCGCCAGCATTCGCAGCATCAGCCACATTGCTGATTCCATCAGGGCCGGCGCTCATTTTGCTACCGTCCCCTTCTCGATTTTGCTGGCTGCCACAACCCATCCTCTGACAGATCGGGGCATAGAGCGGTTCTTGCAAGACTGGGAAAAGCTAAAATAATAAAAAAGGGGCTGTCGCACTAACGGCCCTTGAAAAACACACAAAAGACGGCAACTGGTAGTACCCAGAAGCCGTCTTTTGTTATAAGATATAGATATGGAATACAATATCTTACAACCAGAGTATACATCAACCGGGGGTGTATATCAACTGGTAATACCCATGGATATTGGCGAATTAATCCCGGAGGACGATTCGGTGAGGCTGCTCAACGCCGTGCTTGAAAGGATGGATTATAGAGAACTGCACGCTGCGTACTCCCGTCTCGGGAGAATCGAGACGCCACCCAAAAGTCTATTCAAGGTGCTGGTGTATGGATACATGAACGGCATCTATTCCTCCCGTGCACTTGAGCAAGCTTGTCGGCGTGACGTAAACTTCATGTATCTGCTGGGTCGGGCTTCAGCACCCGATCACGCTACCATCGCTCGCTTCCGAAGTGAGCGACTGCCTGGCGTTATGGATGATCTGTTTTCTCAAGTGTTGTATTATTTAGCGGAAGCGGGGGAACTCTCACTACGCAATGCGTTTATCGATGGCACGAAATTAGAGGCCAATGCCAATCGGTATAGCTTTGTGTGGAAGAAGTCCACTCAAAAGAATGAAGCCAAAATGCAGGCGAAGATGAAAGTAGAGTTGCCGAAAATAGCGGCCGAGTTTGGCCTACGCTTTCGTGTAGGAGAGAAAATCAGGGCTAAGGATTTGAAGAAGCTCCGAAAACGGCTATACGCCCTCAAAGGGAGCACAAAATTCGTCAAGGGCAAAGGGAAGCGGAAGTCTCCCTTACAGAGAGCTGTGGAAGCCGTGGAAGGGTACCTTGCCCGCCAGAGACGGTATGATGGACATAACCACATCTTTGGCGACAGAAACAGCTTTTCAAAAACAGACAAAGATGCAACCTTCATGCGTTTAAAAGAAGACCATATGAGAAACGGCCAATTGAAACCAGCCTACAACGCTACTATAGCAGTTGATGCAGAATACATCGTATCCGCGATGATCTCACAAGAACGTAGCGATATGGCCACATTCATCCCCATAATGGACAAGCTCCTTAGCCTCGGCTACACAGAGCCGGTAGCTGACTCCGGCTTCGAGAGCGAAGAGAATTATACTTGGTGCGAGGAAAACGGCCAGATCGCTTTTATCAAGCCTGCGAACCACGACCGGTCCAAGACAAGAAAATACAAAAGCGACATTGGGAAACGGGAGAATATGCGCTACGATGCAGAAAACGATGCTTACATCTGCCACGCAGGTAATAAAATTCAAGCAGCGTATGAGAAGAAAGGCAAATCCAAGTCCGGGTACCCTACAGTAACAACTGTGTATTCCTGCGCCAGCTGTGCCGGTTGCCCGCACAAGGCCAAATGTATAAAAGGCTCAAGTAAGATACCACTTGAGGAACGGAGCAAAAACCTTTACGTTTCCAAGACTTTTCAGAGACAGCGCGCTGAGATGGAGGCACGCATTAACAGCGAGGAAGGCGTTCTGTTACGCATGAATCGCTCAATCCAGGTTGAGGGTGCCTTCGGTGTGCTGAAACAAGACATGGGATTTCGACGTTTCCTCTTACGTGGACAAGTGAAAGTGCAGACAGAATTCCTGCTGCTGGCTATGGCATTCAACATAAATAAACTCCACAACAAAATCCAATCTGGACGCTGTGGAGCCTATCTACATAATCCCAAGGTAGCTTAACCCGAAAGAGCAAGTTATCCACAGGGGAAGCCCCCCTTCCCCTGTTTTGTCATGCCCAAAACGGATTGAATGTGAGGAAAAGGGCCTAGAGCGAGGTCATTTCTTGACTAGAACCAAGGAAAAAAGGGCTATCGCCCTACGGTATTAATTAAACGTTTTGCGACAGCCCCTTAATATCTATTGCTAGAGATAAATTGCTTCCATCTAATTCTTGGGCGCTAATTAATTCAAAAGGTATATATGTTGCTCCCCCTAGTTGTGTATAAAAGTTCAAATTGCAATTTTGCAATGAGAAAAGCACAGTATCTTTGCTTATCTCTCTTGGGGTGTTTACTTTTTTGCCGCATCCAAATAAGCATAGGCAAATCATCATCAATATTACAAGCTTTTTTTTCATTTCCTTGCCTCCTATAGCTATGGATAAAAATATGCTAAGATGTACCCCATAGAACCACGAATCAAGATTTACGGAGCCTCAGTTCCCATTTGTGAAGGTTTTAGTGGGTCGTAAATAACTAGAAGATGATAGGAACCATCTTTTATAGGGGCATAGGCAATTATTTGTGACCATACAAGAGCGGGTTCGAGAGTATGTTACGGATTGTGACCTCTGTAAC
>DHNI01000065.1:0-201 GCA_002409455.1 Firmicutes bacterium UBA5420
CCATTGATCTGGCCTTCAATGGGCTGACCGATATTCCCCACACAGTAACTCACAAACACAAAGCCACCGGCTTCAACAATACCAGCATGTGCCCAATCTTCGTTAACATCACTTCTCCTAATCAGTCCCATGCAGTTCCTCCTCTGGATCTTTATTATAGGAAGTTTTCCTCACTGCCGAGTACGCCTCTAAGCACGCCTG
>DHNI01000065.1:294-5918 GCA_002409455.1 Firmicutes bacterium UBA5420
CCTAATCAGTCCCATGCAGTGCCTCCTCTGGACCTTTATTATCGGGAACTATCTTTAGTGCTGAGTACGCCTCTAAGCACGCCTGTACAGATATGTCCATGACATTCACAACTTCATCAAAATCTAGTAGTTCTAGTGCTTCACCGCTGGCCTTGTCCTTCAACTCAAAATCACGATAGAGTTCGTTGATCAACGCAGGAAAGTATCTGCAATCGATTTCATCCATCTGAATAGCCATTGGTTCAAGCTTTCTAAGCTGCAGTGAATGATAGTTGATGATTTTTCCGTTTAACCGCCAAAAGTCTCTATAGTTCTTCTCAAGGGCCACTTTTCGGTCTTCCGTACGAAGGCCCTTAATCTTTTTGTAGTAGATTTCCTTCTTCCAGATCTCGTCAAAGATAAGATGAAAGAAGTAGCCAAGATAAAATGGCGACGGTGCATTCACCAAATACTTGCGGCGGTATCTATCATAATCGGTAATCGTATTGCCCTGATCATCCTTCAGGGCAAAATGCGTGAGATAGTACTTTGACTCCCCCATATAACTATGTAAGTCGGGAGCCAGGCCCCCCAGAAAAAAAGCATCACTAGTAAAATTTAGCGACTTGTTAAGCAATGCTGTGATGCAATAATGCATAACCCGCGAACCCATTTCTCTTCCCCTTGGTAAGCCATTTTTGCCATAACGTTTCATTATTCGTCCTAACCCCTGGCATTACCTGCCAAAATAGCAACCAAATGGAGCATTTTTAACATACCTAGCTATTGGTGGCAGGGATGTTCGTGTGCAACAAGAAACCCCTAGAATAGATCGTTTCTTGGAGGGTATGTCAGTGGTCTTATGGGGTTCTTTTGTTAATGTTATGGCTGTCGTCAGCGGCGCACTTTTGGGCCGCGCAGTGCGGCTTCCAGAGCCAATTCGCCAGACAATTATGCAGGCGCTTAGTCTGGCCGTCATCATTATTGGCATTTCTATGGGCCTAGAAAGCAACATTATGCTCATTCCCATTGCTGCGCTTGTACTCGGGAGTATTCTTGGCGAGCTCCTGAATATTGAGGCTAGGATCATTCGGCTTGGTGGGAAACTACAGAAATTGGATCGTGGCAAAACCCATAATGAAGAAACTGACTTCACGCAAGGCTTTCTGGTTGCAACTCTCACCTATTGTGTAGGGGCAATGGCGGTAATTGGCAGCCTAAATAGTGGTCTTATGGGCGATCATCAAGTTCTCTATGCCAAATCTATGATCGACGGAGTGACTGCGGTTTTTTTCTCCGCCTCTATGGGAATAGGCGTGGCCTTTTCCGCACTTCCAGTCTTTATCTATCAAGGGGGAATTGCACTATTGGCGACCTTTGTCTCCCCCTTCTTGAGCGAACCAGTCGTAGCAGAGCTAACGGCAACTGGAGGTATTCTGATCATTGGAATTGGCCTTAACATGCTTGGGCTGACGAAACTCCGTTTAGGAAATATGTTGCCTGCCATCCTTGTCGCTGTCGCCTTAGCGATATTGCTAATCTAGCCTGGCTACGGTGTCAGGCGATGACGATCCCTCGGAAATAGACAAGCCTCGCGAACATTACTTAGGCCAATCATCTGGGCCGTGAGGCGCTCCAAGCCAATGGCCAAACCGCCATGAGGCGGCATACCGATCGCGAAGTTGTTCAAGTATGAGGAGAAATCCTGCGGATTAAGCCCCTTTTTGCGCATATTTGCTGCCAGGAGATCATAGTTATGAATTCGCTGTCCCCCGGTTGTGATCTCTAGACCACGAAACAAAAGGTCAAAACTGCAAGTCGCTCCTTCTCCCTTTGGCATAGTGTACATAGGTCTTTTTTCCCAAGGGTAATCGGTGACAAAGACAAACTCACAGCTCATGTGTCTGCGTACATATTGACTCAAGAGCCTTTCACCTTCAGGATCTAGATCCTCCTCCGCATGTTTCTTCCCGTATTCCTTGCCTAAAAGTTCTAGAGCCTCGCTTAGCGGAATCCTTGGGATTTCCGGTATCTTTGGCAATGTTACGCCGAGGATTTCCAACTCAGTGGCGCAGTCTGCTTGTACTGCGGAAAACATGGAAACCAAAAGCCGGTTTTGCAGATCCATGACGTCATGTTCATTTTCAATGAAACCCATTTCGAGGTCTAGGCTCACATATTCGTTGAGATGACGCGAGGTAGCGTGTTTTTCTGCACGATAGACTTGACCCACCTCATACACCCGCTCAAACCCCGAGCCTACCAACATTTGCTTATAAAACTGGGGACTCTGGGCCAAGTATGCTTTTTCTTCAAAATATTCCAAAGCGAACAGCTCAGTTCCCCCTTCCGTGCCGCCAGCTACGATTTTTGGTGTAAATACCTGTACAAAGCCTTCCTGATTCAGAAAATCTTGAAAGGCGTGCACGATGGCAGCCTGGATCTTAAAAATCGGATTGATTTTTGTATGCCTGAGACTCAGGACACGATTGTCAAGGGCAATATCTAGAGGAACGTTGAGTTCTTCGCTATTGATATTGATGTTGAGATTCTGTGCCAGGGATAAGACCTCAATGCGGCCAGCGGCCAATTCATAACCTACTCTAGATCTAGGTTCTGGTGTCACTGACCCTTGAATCTCCACAACACTCTCTGTGGTCAGGTGCAGATCTGCGATTAACCTCGGTTCTACTGTGACTTGAATCATGCCCGTTCGATCCCTCAGGATCAGAAACGTTACCTGACTTAGGCGCCTGATGCGATAAATCCAGCCTTTTACTACTACCTCTTGTTCTAGATAGCTACCTAGCTCGTTCACTAATACACGTCTCATTTTGGTCTTCCTTTCCTAAATAAATTTACCCCTAGCCGAAAACGGCTAGGGGCGTGTGGACGCGGTGCCACCCTAGTTAATTCTGCCTATAAAAAAACCCGTCCTAAATGGGACGAGTCTATCGTGGTGCCACCCAAATTCAAACTCTAAGGCAGAGTCATCTTTAGTCCAAGTAACGGTGGAAACCGGCGCATCCTTTTGATCAGATGGCAACTCCAAGTTGTCATTCCACGAATAGTTCTATTGGGCTTCCACCATCCCCAATTCGCTAAGAGAACTTCTTCCATGTACTCTGCTCTTCATCGTCTTTACTTCCTAAATTAGCTATAATTTAAACACAAGGCAGGGTGAATGTCAAGTTAATTTTTCTTTTTTTGTCGACTTGCCGATAGGTACTTGCTAAAGCCGACTATCAGCCTTTTCCACAGGGAATCTTAACACCGTCCTCAACTTTTCTGATTCAGTCTTGCGAGGGTCTGACAAATAAATCTCCCGATGAATTTTGCTTGTACGGATAAATCCATGTTCTTTACAGAACTCTTCCATTCGCGCAAAACTCTTCGGTTCATCGTCAAAACTACCAATATGCATCATTTGACAACTCAAGCCATCTGCCATTTGTTCAAAGCGGATTTTCTCAAGAAATGGGTTTGACTTCTTCCTCTTTGTTTGTTCCAAAAACCGCTCAAACAATTGTTCGGTCAAGAAATCAGGTTGGCGGATCATGACCGTATACTTAAAATTGCTTTTATCTGTCGCAGGCTTGGAGCGATCAAGCAAGTCCCACACACCCTCGAGGGGACAAACCGTGTATTCATAGTATCCTTCCGGCACATCATCACTCTTGTAAGACATTCTCACCGCATAACTCAAACTGTACAAAGCTTCTGTCGCCTTGGCAAACTCCTCGCCATTAGGATCCCCAGAACCACTAACCGTAAAGAAAGGCATCCTCGGTACTTCCACTATTTCTGGAAACGTCTTTGGCAGATAGAAGTGCTTGAAATCTTTTTTGTAATCCACCTTTTTACTCAAAGTAAATCTCCCCTTTTGCAGATTTAGCTGGCCCAACAAAACCTTTTCTGGCAACGGTCCTCTGCCTACCCAATGAGTCGTTTTGTGCAGATTCCCTTGTAATCCGAGAGACTGTCCAAAAGCGGTCGTTCTGTTAAGTCGCAGCTAAGTGGAGTTGATTCCACGTTTCAACTGAAAAATCCACGCATAGTGGTTATGAGAGACCACTCATCTTTGTTTGCTAAGGTGTGGAAGCCTTGCCCTTCCCTATACATGGTTCCAGATCGTTTTCCTTCATTAGACAAGACACAACAATAAATCTACAATGCCCTCTAGATCAAGCTCGTTAGTTGTATCCACGGAAATGTCACCCTTAACGGTTTCCCATTCCTGATATTGGCGTTCAAGCATTTTTGCAACGGGCGGTGGTAGCTGCCCACCCATTCTTTGGGCAAATCTTGTCTTTATCGTCTCTAAAGAAGCGGTAAACTTGACTTTGTGTGCACCTTCGATCTCGAGTATTTCGTCCAGTCGCTCTTTTTCCGTTAATAAATAAATCACCGTTTCTCCTGAAGAACCGGAGGCGGCCTCCGATAATTTCTTTATAAATACTTTCCATGCCTCATGTTGGTTCTTAGCCATTCTTAAATAGTCCTTACCTGTAAACATTTCAACAGTACCAATACGGTTTTTCAATTGATTTGCTACCGTCGTTTTACCTGTGCAACTTTGTCCCATGAAAATATATAACACGGTGCATGCCCTCCTTCGAAATTGTTACTTCTGAACTAACAACCGTTAGTCCCAATATTAACTAACAACCGTTAGTTTGTCAAGACCATTCAAGACATTAGGAGGATAACATGAAGAAGAGGTAAAGTGGCCAAATGGAAGATACAGAAGAAAAAATTGACATCTTTGAGTCCTTCAAGATGTCCGCGTCAAAGTAAATGAGGAAAATGTTTTCTAACAGGTCCAATGCCTTTACAATTCGAGCTCGTATATCCTTGCGTTACCTTTTGTCTCGACGCATTTGAAGCCCAATGCTTCATGGAGTCTCCGGGAAGCAATGTTGTAGTCATATATTGTAGAACCATGAATCTTGGTTATTCCGATTTCCTTCGCTCTTTGCAAAATAGCCCGCATAACCTTCGTCCCAATACCTACTCCACGATACCTAGAAACGCCAATAACAATTGGGATATTCTCTGCTTTTAGCGTTACATCCCCTATCGCGATAAATTTGCCATCCTCCAAAACTTCTATAAAATACAACTCACCATGGTTAGAGAGATATTCATACATATCTCGTACATATCTTTCATCTGGAATATCTGCCGGGTCGTCAATTCCCTCGGAATTATAATAAACCACTTTGTCTTGATACCATGGAACTGCAACTTGATAATCGCCATCGTAGGCCCGGAGTCTGATCTCCCTATCGATATATAGAATACTTGGTTGCTGTACTTTGCTAAACTCCATAGTCATAACCCTCCCAGTGAAGCGGTGTGGTGCGCTCCGCCCCGAAGCCTTGCCCTCGCATCCCTCGGGCATGCGGTGTTAAGTGATGCCCCAACACAAGTTTTCCCTTGCTAAAAATTTAAGGACACTTTTACAAATAATCTTTGGTTACTAGTCAAAAAAATATGGATTCCTTATGTCCTGCTTCCCCCATATATTTGTAGCCATCCTATACATTGCCCTAGCATGAATCCGATCATGCCATATAAAACGCCTTAGAACTTTTTTTAAAGACCATTGTTCCCCATAACTGCCATCATAAGTAGTATTTTTA
>DHNI01000069.1 GCA_002409455.1 Firmicutes bacterium UBA5420
GATCGTGCGCGAGATTCTCCAGGGGAGCCCTGGAGAATCTCGCGCACGATCTCCATATTACCCTTTAGGTCTCCCACTCTGGGGTTGACCTGCGCTACGTAAACTCTCATCGAAAGCTCACCTCTCTGACTGGGGGGCCGGGGTCAACGTAACCGCTTCAAGTTCCTGGGAATCTAGTCCAGCAAACTCCCGCCGCAAAAACCACAAAGTGATCATTGTAGCCACCAGATCCGATGCAGGATAGGCCAAAAACACGCCTCTCAGGCCGAGAAAACGTGGCAAGGCTATAGTAAGCGGGATCAGCAACAGAACCTGGCGGCTCAGAGATAAAAGTGCCGACTTCTTTGGCTTGCCCAAGGCTTGGAAGAAATTCGCTCCCACGATTTGCAGACCAATAATGGGGAAAAACATCATCACTGTGGTCATAGCCTGCACCGCAAGATCCATTAGCTCCAGATCATGCCGCCCGAAAAGGGCCGTTAGTTGGTTGGGAATAAAACGCGTAGCCAAGAACCCAAGAGTCGATAGAATAGTGGCTCCAAGCGCTGCGTATAAAAGTGTCTGCTTAACCCGATCGAAGTTTTTCGCACCATAGTTAAACCCAATGATCGGTTGCGCACCTTGGTTGATACCGAACATGGGCATCATAAACAGAGTATTGACACTGAACACAATCCCCATGGCCGAAATGGCCAGATCGCCACCATAATGGGCCAGGTTCTGATTGAGCACCAAGTTTTGCAGGCTCCCGGCCAATTGCATGGCAAAGGGAGCAAACCCAATGGATACTATTTGCAAGACCACAGGCCATTTTATCCTGTGAATCTGCCTCAAGTCTAACCGTAGCTGGCTTTTACCACGCAAGAAGAACGAGAGCACCCACGCAGCAGAAACTACCTGCGACAAAACGGTGGCAAACGCTGCTCCTGCTACCCCCCAGCCAAAGATGAAAATGAAGATGGGATCCAAAATAATATTGGTAATGGCACCGATCAGCATGGTGGCCATGGCAATTTTGGGGTTTCCCTGGGCCCGAATCATGTGATTTAGGCCAAAACCAATGGACTGGAAAATAGTACCGTAGAGGATAATACTTAAATAGTCTCTAGCGTAGGGTAAGACCGCATCACTGGCCCCCATCAAGCGCATCAAAGGATCTAAAAAAGCGATCCCTGAAACAGTGAAAACGAAGGAAATTAAGATCAGCATGCCCACGGCATTACTCATGATCTGCTCCGCTTCTGCCTGGCGATTTTCTCCAAGGCGAATCGAGATCAGGGCAGTAGCCCCCAGACCGATGAGCATGGAAAAGGCCATTTGCACCAACATCACCGGGAAAGCCACAGTCAAACCCGCCAAACCTAAGGGACCAACGCCGTTTCCTACAAAGATACGGTCTACCACATTATAAAGGGCTTGTACAAGCATACCCACGATGGCGGGTATAGAAAATCTAACTAACAAAGGCAAGATTTTTTCTTGCCCTAAACGTTCTGCACGATTCATTCGCTGCCACCTTTCTTACTTCATCCTTCTTATTATAGCATATCATTAGTCCAGCTCGCGATGTCTTGCCCCTGCATTAATACCCATCTCCTCGAGACGTTTGACTAGTTCTAGGGTTATGGCAACAGAGCGATGTTGTCCGCCTGTACATCCAATTCCAACCGTCAAGCGGGCTTTGCCCTCCTTAGCATAATTGGGTAACAAGTCCCGAACCAAACTTGTGAATTTCTCCAAAAAGAGCTGTGTAATGGGAAAATCCAGCACATAATCGGAGACAGACTTTTCCTCGCCCGTGAGGGGACGTAGTTCATCCACATAAAAGGGATTGGGGATAAAACGCACGTCAAAAACGATATCGGCATCAATGGGAGCACCATATTTATAGCCAAAAGAGAATACGTCCACCATCAGCGAATCTTGAAGAGGTAAGCCAAGATAAATCTCATTGATGCGTACTCTAAGATCCATGGGGCGCAAGTCTGTTGTGTCAATGATGACATGGGCCATTTCCCTGGCCTCGGCTAAGAGTCGCCTCTCTG
The DNA here is from genome assembly GCA_002409455.1 of Firmicutes bacterium UBA5420. GTDB lineage: Bacteria > Bacillota > Limnochordia > Darwinibacteriales > Darwinibacteriaceae > UBA5420. Next base: position 2,046 of record DHNI01000069.1, read on the forward strand.
CCGTGATATTCTCTGCGATACCCTCTGCCTTGGTTTGACCCTTTACCAAGGGATGCAAACGCCTAGTTTCGCTGAAGCGTTTGATTAACACCGTATCACTGCAATCCAAAAAGATCAGGTGGTAAGAATGTCCACTATTCTCCAGCCATTCTAAAGAACGCCGTAAATCGCTAAAGTATTCCCTCACCCTAATATCAATGGCTATCGCATATTGACGGTCGGTCTTGCTCTGACCATGCATTTCTACCAGGCGGGGCAGGAGAGCGGGAGGCAAATTATCAATACAGAAAAAGTGCAGATCCTCCAGTACCTTCATAGCTTGCGTCTTACCGGCACCTGATAACCCAGTTATGATGACAAAATCAACATCTTTCAAAGGCTCACACCCCCCAAATCGAGAATTTTCAGCACAGCCCGAAGAACTCCATCCTGATCATTACTCGTTGTCACAAAATCGGCTGCTTCCTTTAGGCTCGGATGGGCATTACCCATGGCTACGGAAAAGCCAGCTTTCTTTAACATGGCAAGGTCATTCTCCCCATCGCCAAAGGCCACCATGTGCTGAAAGTCTACATCCAAGAGTCCTCCCACAACCTCTAAAGCATGTCCCTT
>DHNI01000022.1:0-2317 GCA_002409455.1 Firmicutes bacterium UBA5420
TTTCTGGATGATTCGCCAATAAGAATCCTTCAACCCGCTTGGAGGCATCGCGATCACAAAATCATCAGCGTTCTCCCCTAGGATCTTCTGCAACACCACCCTGGTGTTCTTACGATAGTCATGGCCTGTCCTCCATTTCTGTCGCAACAATCGGTGTTTGGTTAGTTCCTAAATTAACGATATTGGTATGATTAAATTATCCTTGTTGAACGCACTAAGTGTGTCTGCTGTGCAAAGAACAGCGCCCGTTCCACGTTGTAGCGGCGACCGTTCCAGAACTCCGAAGACCCGTATCAACCGCGCATCAGGCGTGGCCGTTTTCTTGACCTCTATAGGATAGAGGTACCCGTCCATTTCAATAATAATATCTATCTCTTTGGAATCTTTGTCTCTGTAGTAGTACAAAAATAGCTCTCTACCAGAGTTATAGTGGCTTTTTACTATTTCGGACACTACATAGTTTTCAAGCACTGCACCATTCATCGCACCACTCATTAGAGTGGCTGGATCACTCCATTTTGTGAGGTAACTGACTAGCCCCGTATCGTAGAAATAGAGTTTGGGTGCCTTGACAGTACGCTTCAGGACATTATTCGAATAGGGATGCAAATAGAAGATTATACCCAGCGTTTCTAGAATTCGCAGCCAACTTTTTGCCGTCGTCTGATCAATATCACTATGCTCGGCTATTGTCCGATAATTCACCATTTGCCCAGAGAGAGCGGCGGCAGCAGTCATGAAATTCATGAACTTGAGCGAATCAATAGCGCCAGATAACCCTTTTACATCACGGTCAATATAGGTGCTAACATAGCTTGAGTAAAAAATACTTCGGTTCGTATATTTTCCGCTGATCAGCGCAGGCATACCACCATTAAATATGCGCTCATAAATCTCTGGAGTACCTGCCTTTGAAGTAGTTTTCTCCCTTTCCAAAAGCATATCCAAGTTGACTTCGAAAGGCATTGTCTTGGTGCCCAAAATCTCTTGCTGAGAAAGGGGAAGCATTTGGAGCAGAGCAACTCGGCCCGCAAGCGATTCCTGAACTCCTTCCATCAATTTAAAGACCTGAGAGCCCGTGAGCCAAAAGTCTCCAGCTCTGTGATTCTTATCAACCCATATTTTGATATACAGAAAAAGCTCCGGTGCGTACTGGACTTCGTCAATGAAGAGCGGTGGCCTGTGGATCTGAAAGAACATCGCTGGATCTTCTTTGGCCATCTTACGCTCGGTTAGATCATCGAGCGTCACATAAGCGCGGCCAATGTTTTCTTCATCCATTAGTTTCTTGAGCATAGTCGTCTTGCCAACCTGGCGCGGCCCTGTCAGTAAAATGGCAGGAAACTGTCGGTTGAGCTCAAGAAACGTATCCTCCATGGCTCGATTGACGTACTTCATATCACGCCTGACCCCCTTCGGCTAATATTGCGTTTGTCCCTATTATAGCCGAAACGTGGCAAAAATACAATGCAATGAGGAGTTTTTGACACAGTCTCCATGAGTCTAGGCGCACAATATGATTGGTACTACTCGCACCTGGCCTAGTCTCGCTCCAACCCCAACTCTTCCACCATAGCCCATCTATTCTTATACTTCCTTGCCCATTTTTCCTTGAGTTCTTCCACAATGGAAGGCCCACCGGGGTACTTGGCTATCCTCCCAAGCTCCTCCTTGATCTTGACATAGTGCCTGCGACCACCGGCATGCTCTGCCCATTCTATAACCCTGCGGACTAAGAGGTCCCGCATCTCGTCTGTGAAGTTATCCTTCAAAAGCTCTTCATAGGTATCAAGATCCCAATGGTTGAAATCCTCTTGGAGAGCAGCCACCAATTCCCGCGAGAGATTCTCCTTGGCATAGATTTTTTTCAGATCCACACCCTTTTCTCTGAGCCGGTGGAGAACATAATCCCTCTCACTAGGCCACTCCTGCGGGGATACCATGCTTTTGTACTCCAGGTAGGCATCTAGTTGCCCAGGGGCATAGTCCAGCACCCTCAAGAGTCCTTCCCGGCGAAGGGCATGATGATCACTAAGTCTATGGTAAACCTCCATCAGCTTGCGGCTGTACCTGTCGGCCATCCCCCAGTGGTCTTTAAAACGCTCCTTACCGTCCTTCAAAAGGTCCATGGCTCTTCGTATTCTCCGAAGCTTAGATGGCGCTCCACAACGAATAACCTAAGCTCAGGGAGGTCACGGTTTATGTCTAGGAGCTGCTGAGCCCGCTCTTCATAGCCCAAAGCCCACAGTGTTTTAAGCTTATGGCCTAGCCAATAGCTGCGTCAAAGTACAGGCAGATGTATACTCCTCTTTGTCTA
>DHNI01000022.1:2501-3951 GCA_002409455.1 Firmicutes bacterium UBA5420
CTCATCGTACTCAATATAGCCCGAAGAACCTAAGTGAAAGCGAAAGACAGAATCAATCTGCCGCAAATAAAGTGATTCACTTAAAATGCCCCGCTCTTGATACATACTAAGAAACCTAGTACGCAGAGCTTCATTGATCTGAAGTTCACGCCCGAAGAAATCGATGATGTCTTCTTGCGGTAATGATTCTAGAATCTCCAGGGACAGACTTAGATCCGAGCGCACCTCAGGTTCCCCGTCTTCTTCGTCTAGGGCATATAAAACCGCAGCTAAGTGCTTACAGTTATGACTATCTGGAAAATACGGACAACTGCACTCTAGGACTTCGATACCATCATCCTTCAGCTCAATATAGACGGTGTAATCCTCAGAGCCCTGTACTGTGGCCCAAATTTGATTCCTGTCTCTCTTCAGGTTGTGGACGGCACCATCTTGGAAGTAGGAGCAGCCGCGCTGCAGAATGTGGTTCCTAAACAAATGCTCAAATAAAATCGTCACAATTTCAACTCCCTGGCCAGAACAATGTAAGCTGTTCAGTGAGTTTCTACATCCTGAAGGGCCAGCCCTTCTTGGGCTTTGGAGCACCGCCCCTCCTTCCCCAACGGAAGGTTTCTGGCAATGATGCCACTAAAGAAAGGTTCAGATTATCGTCAGGATATTCTAGATCACGGCGGAGCTTGAAGAACTAAACTTACCTTATTCCATAGATCTATCAATATTAGAGACTATTGAGAATCAGGACTTACCAGAGGGGACAGAACAAATGCCATCGGGATAAATGTTTAGCTCCGATGGCACAATGATATTTCTATTCAGGTTAACTTGAACCGCTGCGCTTGGTCAGATACTCCCTCACAACCCTGACACTCTCCTCGGCAGCCTCCCAGCGCCCAACCTCAATCATGAGAACACCATCAAAACCTTGAGCAAGCATCAGATCCAAGGTATTGGTAACATCTAAGACGCCTGTACCTAGAGCCACATGATCTTGCAGGATCTTCTTGCCGCCTCCTAGAGTCCACTCCACAGCATCATGGAAGTGAAATTCCCGGATCAAATCACGGTGCCCATCTACCACATGCTTGAGATCGGCACCTTCTAAGACAAGATGACCAATATCACAGCAAATGCCTGTTCCCAGCTCTCTGGCTATGGCAAAGGGTTTCTGCCATCCGCTCTTGATGTTTTCCACAAGGAGCTTGCCTTCTGGCGCTTCGTTTAGAATCTCCTTAATCCCAGCTTTCGCCCTGACGTACATGGCATCTACAATCTTCTCCTTGATTTCAGAAGCCATGTGGGGTTTAGACTCTACTTGCTTTAGCATCATCTCGGTTAGATGCATTACATAGTGCTCGACTTTGAGCGCCTCTTCTAGCTGGCGGATGATCTTTTTATAACTCTCTATACTAGCTTCCCAAATGGGCTGGCACAATGAAGAAACATCCAATCC
>DHNI01000022.1:4151-5922 GCA_002409455.1 Firmicutes bacterium UBA5420
GCTAGCGCAACTATGGTACGCTCTGTGAAAAGTCGCGGACAGATCACCATCAAATTGGCCGGCAATTCTACCACATCTACCCCTAGTTTTTCATGGAGGCGCTGCACTGCCCCAACTAAGGTCATTTCATCAAGATCAGGTCGAACGTTGAGAGCAATATGATCACCACTAAAAAGATCTACTGTATTTACACCTAGTTTCATTCGTTGCACTTCCTTTCCCGAAGCAGCGGTTGACTTACACCTTTTAAGCCAACCAAGCCTAAAATTGTGAGTAAAATCTGCTGCGGTCCTTGGTAAGCGTTTGTAGGGTCAAACCACTCTCCCAGAGAATGTACCCCACCGAAGTCACCACCAGAGCCCAAGGTTATGGCAGGAATGCCTAAACTTAAGGGAACATTGGCATCAGTACCTTTGGGGCCTTGGGTGGTGGGAGTAAGCTCCAGTACCCTAGCTGAACTGACCGCCGTTTGCACTATGGCCTCGCTAAAATCTTGACTTCCTGCGGGTCGATCTCCCACACGTTCTAGTTGAATTGCGATCATCTCAGAATTCCACCTATCGTTCTCAGCTGCACAGCCGTGCTGCACTAGTTTTAGCACCTGTTCCTCAATCTTCAAAAGGCTGTCAGCTGCTGTGGAGCGCAAATCAATTAGCATTTCCGCCTCTGCGGCCAGACTATTCACAGAGCTTCCCCCCTGCACCACACCTACTGTAAAAGTGGTTTTGGGATGAGGGGGCACTTGCAGATCGGCAATGGCTGCAATGGCTCGACCCAGGGCATGAATCGAACTGGGCTTACCAAAGTCATTGAAGCTATGGCCACCTGGTCCTTGATAGGTCACTTTATAGCGTCTACTCCCTGTACATTCATAAGTCACCTGGCCTGCTTGACCTGGCTCTAAGGCGATAAAACCATCTACATCGCAGCGTTCTGCACAAAAAGCTTTCACGCCCTGAAGATCGCCTAAGCCCTCTTCACAAACTGTGGCTCCTATGATCAGATTTCCCACGGTTGTTAGCTTGGAATGATCAAAAGCTCGCAAGATAGTGAGAATCGACGCTAAACCCCTGCTGTCATCGGCGATACTGGGTCCGTAAACCTTGCCATTGCGCACTTCTGGACGAACATGTGTGTCGAGAGGGAAAACGGTATCTAGGTGGGCAAAGACCACGAGGGTGGGGCCTCTTTCTGTTCCACGCCTAATTCCATACACATTTCCCGCAGCATCACGGACTACGTTTTCTAAACCTAACTCTTCCAAACGAGATTTATAATAAGCGCCCCGCATTGCTTCGTCAAAGGTTGGAGCTGGAATAGCTGCGATATCCATCTGATCTTTCATGGTGGTGTCTTGGTTTCCCTTTAAGAAGGCCAAAGCCTCCTGTACCTTTGAATCTAAAGACAAGTTGCGCACTACCTCTAAAATACCTTTCTTGACTACCGCAATTTCCATTCTCCCCGCCCACTCCCTTCACTACTTAGCCAGATGCAGTATCTTGACAATATCTGCGGCCTTAAGCTGCACAAAATTACCTACTGTAAACTCCCCGTCCCCTGTACACTTGGTGGCAATTTCAGAAAACCTAGCATCATCAATCCCCAATTGACATAAGCGCGTAGGTAGACCGAGTTTTGCAAAGAACTCCTCTAGGCGTACGATCCCTTCAGTGGCAATTTGGGGGCTTTTGCCCGCAGCATCTACCTGCCACACTCTGGTGGCCAACTGCACAAAGCGATCTAAATCGTGCTCTAAAACATGACGCATCCA
>DHNI01000125.1:0-377 GCA_002409455.1 Firmicutes bacterium UBA5420
AACGGGAGACTAATCCTCTTTGTTGATAATAAGTACACAATGGGTGGCGGCTGGCGGATCAACTACGATCAAAGTGGGATAGAGCACCCGGAACGACTCACAATCTACTACGGTGGGAAAGATGAGTTTGGAGGGGGAGAGTACAAGTTCAGTGGAAATGTGATTATTAAAGACGCTGGAGTTGCTATTAGTAGTAGCGCCGAGTTTGTCGGCAACATTCTTACTGCGGGAAATAAACCCATAACCATCAGTGGAGGTAACGGGAAATTTCATGGCGTGGTCTATGCTCCCAACGCACCCTTTTCCCTGCTTACCGGCCGGGATGCTAGAGGCGCGGTTGTAAGTTCCAGAATTATGGTCAACTGGGACTCGACCTT
>DHNI01000125.1:652-6469 GCA_002409455.1 Firmicutes bacterium UBA5420
AGTAATATTTTGCCGCAGCAATGGATAGCTTAGGGTAAAAGCCCTAGGAGTTGTCCGCAATGCTCAAGGCCCGCAGCAAACAGCAAAGTTTGGTTTGGCTTCTTCTTTTGCTAGCTCTCCTTAATGCAATTGACTACTTTGCCACCCAGGATCTCATTGCTCGAGGGCTTTCCGAAGAATGGAATCCCCTAATGCGAAATCTAGTGGGTACAGCCTATTTCCCCATCTACAAGCTAGTCTTGATACCCTTGGGGCTGATGGCTTTATGGCTAGCAAGGGAAAGCCTTTTTCCAAAGTACTTTCCGTTGGTTAAGCTTACCTGTGCCTTGTACGCGGTGGTTGTTACATATACTTTGGTGATATTCTATCTTTGAAATAGTTGGTGATTGACATGGAGGCTATCCCAATTTTCCTTTCTTTTGCTTTTGGTCTTGTTTTTGGTAGTTTCTATAACGTGGTCATTTACCGCGTGCCCCGTGCTCTCTCTATCGTCAAACCAGGGTCAAGCTGTCCCGTTTGTGGCCACCAACTGGCTCCCATTGAGCTTGTACCGGTAGCTAGTTATTTAGTGCAGCGGGGACGTTGCAGATCCTGTGGAGCACCTATTCACTGGCGCTATCCGGTGATCGAGTTAATGACAGGACTGGGCTTCGCCCTTGTTGCTTGGACAAGCACATCGTGGCAAGATTTCGTCACTGGCCTTATCTTCTTTTCGCTCCTTTTGATCTTAGGGATCATTGATTTAGAACATAAACTGCTACCAAACGCTCTGACTTTGCCTGGAGTCGGCTTTGGTTTGCTTTTCTCGCGTTTTGGCTGGACGCTTCCCTTTTCGTGGAGTGTTTTGGGTGCGGTGGTAGGTTTTGGGTTACTCTTTGCCATTGCTCTCATTTCCAGAGGGGGCATGGGTATGGGTGATGTCAAGCTCATGGCGTTGATTGGTTCTTTCTTAGGTTGGAGAGCAGTGTTTTATGTGCTATTTGGTGCAGCTCTGTTTGGCAGTGTGGGAGGATTGTTATACCTGTACAGAACAAAGCAAGGTAAGAAAACGCCAATACCGTTTGGGCCTAGTCTGGCACTGGCAGCCTTCTTGTACTTTTTGGTTGTCTAGGATTGACACCATATGAAGGTAAGTTTGGTGGAATGGAACAATGAACGAGGATCAGCATTACTTTTGATGATCATTGTAGCGATGATATTGCTGTTTTTGGGCGGTTCCTTGGGGGTTCTAGCTGCGGTGGAAAGTCGCATGGCCCAGCGCGAAGAAGTAGCTATGCAAGCCTGCTACTTGGCTCGTTCAGGGGTGGATGCTGTTGCTCAGGAAATTATTGATAATGCTGAGTCAATCAACGATCTAATAGATGAGGCAGGAGGCAAAATTCAATTTGAACCTGTTCCCTTCGAAAACGGGGGAACATCCTCGATTGAGGTCTTTAGGTATGGGGACGGTTTGACGGTGAGATCTACAGGAACCATTAAGGGTAGCAATTACACCGTTGAATTAATTATGAACAAGAGTGTGCCTGATTTTGATTTTAAGGAGGCAGTCTTTGCTTCAAGTGAAGGAAGTTCGGGTAAGCCCGCCATAGAATTGATTGGCGGAGCGAGCGTTGAAGGTAACGTTGCAACGAACACGGTCGGTAAGAATTCTGTGAAATTCTCCGGCGGAACCAAGATAAATGGTAACCTGCAAGTCGGACCCGGTGCAAATCCAAAAGAAGTAGTGCAGGTTAATGATAACGGTCAAGGTGTTGTGGGTGAGATCGTCAACCTACCCGGCAGAGTGGTCTTTCCCGAGGTGGTTTTCCGTAATTCCCAACGAATCTATTGCCTAGAGGCGAGTTCAATACACCAACGCAAAAAGATTACTTGATTGAAGAAGATGGTTGGTACGACATAATTCATACATTCAGCAACCGGAAATTGCAGATTGACTTGAAAAACGGCACCAGAACAATTCGGGTTGCCAAGTTGGTTGTCGGCGGTCCTATCCAACTTCTTAACCCAGAAGGTGGACAGTTAATCCTTTATGTCGCTCAAGAGATCTCAAGGGATGGTGGTGATGCTCATATTAATTATCCCGACAATGGCCCCTATAATCCGTCTGTACGTACCCTTTATTACGCAGGACAGGGGGAATTTTGGAATGAACAATTCAAGATGCAAACATTGTCATTAAAGATGCGCCAGTCTTTTTAGGTCATGGGGTTTTTGTAAAGGGGAGTATTGTTAGTGGTGGGAAAAGGGTTGAAATAAATGGTGGCGCCGATGCATCCAAAGGTTTGATTTATGCTCCGGATGCTGACATTGTTCTTGGTGGCGGCGGGGCAACTGCTGCCGTCGTGGGAAGTACTTTCAAAGCCAGCGGAGGCGCTAAAGTAACGTATTTGGAAGATGCGTTCAAAGATAGTTTTGTGAATGGACTTATAAACCCAAAGTTCGAAGATAGCAACCATTACATTAGAGGATTCTGGTCTGCGAAGCGCTAAAGCAGGCAGCCACCCTATATTATTGTTAACAAGCGGATACCCTAGGGTAAAAGACCCTAGGAGTGAATGTCCATGTCGGAACGCGAAACCCGGTTTAGAGGCCTCTTCTGGATGTTGATGCTAATTGCTTTGTTCAACACTGTAGATTTTTTTGCCACACAGGATCTCGTTGCCTTCGGGGATCACAATGAATGGAATCCCTTGATGCGTGGATTGGTGGGCACACCTTATTTCGCAGTTTACAAGTTGGTTCTGATTCCAGTTGGCCTATTATTTCTCTGGTCTGTCCGTAAGTGGGTTGTCCCCAAATACGAGGGGCTAATTCGATTGGCTTGTGGAGCATATACTCTCTTAATGGCTTATACTTGGGTTGTTTTTTACATATAAGTGGTTAGGGTAATCGGCAACACGGACGTGTTTCTGGGCCTTTCGGTTTTTCTCTTGGGTATAGTGTTCATTAGCTTTTGTAATGTGGCGCTTTATCGTTTGCCTCGCAAGTTATCATTAGTCAAGCTGGGATAGAGCTGTCCCAAGTGTGGCCATAGATTACGGATAAGCGAATTAAAACCGGTGGTCAGTTTTCTATGGCAAAAAGGTGCCTGTAAGGAGTGTCGTGATAAAACTTTGCTACGCTACCCTTTAGTAAAATTCGCAAGGGGCGTAGGCTTCCTGGCTGTTTTATGACATCGTTCATCCTTAGGGGAACCTCTGGTCGGATTTGGCTTAAGCTAATGACTGTTACTTCGAGCACAAGCTACCACCTAATGTATTGACTGTTTCGTGCACTGCGCGAGGTGTGATATTTAGTTTCCTCGGGTGGACAAGCTCCTTTTGGATGAGTTTGCTGAGGGCGGGGGTTGATTTTCTTCTCATGTTTGCTATTGCTTTGATCTTTCGGGGCAGAATGGGCATGGGGGATGCGAAGCTGATGGCGATGATTGGCGCCTTTATGGGCTGAAGGAGTGTGTTCTATGCACCTTTTGGAGCCTCACTCTTGGGAAGTGTTGGGGGGTATCAAAAGACTCCTATTCCGTTCTGTTCGAGTGGTTGTAGCTGTACTTGTCTTGTGTTTTGTCGTCCATTAGGGAACTTGGTCATAGACAAGAATTGTGTTAGTACATATGAAGGGGGTATTGGGATGCATCGTAAGTCAATTGGAGTTTTGCTTGTAATGGTGCTAGCGTCTTTAAGCGTAGCGGGGTGCTTGTTCTCCATTCCCGGCATGAATAATTCAGAGTTATCTATTCAAGGTACCGTTGTCAATGAAGAAAATGTCGGCATTGCGAACGTAGCAGTCTACCTCGATGGAGATTACGCCACAATGACCAAAGCTAACGGTAGTTGGACGTATGAAGCCGCCAAGAAGGGGGCTAAGGTAACCTTTCGAAAGGGTGACTGGAGTTTCACGACGAACATTGATTCCGTTGGGAAAGCGGGGCAAGTATTCTTGACTATCGGTATCGAAGACACTGCAGGTGAACCTTCGACAGCCTATATGGTGAGTGGTAAGGTTGTTGATGACGCAGGTGAGGGCATCCCAAGTGTAACGGTTACGTTTACTTTTGCAGATGATAGTTTTGTAACAGCGGTTACCAATTCCAGTGGTGATTTCAGCAAGAGCGATTTAGAAGGTGCTGTTACGATTAAAGCCGAGAAAACAGGCTATAATATTCCTGGTTTCTTTAAGGTAAATGGTGAAGAAAGAAATATTACCTTTATTGGTAATACTGGCACTTTAGGTGCTTATGAAGTGAGCGGGATCGTGGAAAGTACTGGTGGATTAGCCATCGAAGGTGTAGTTCTCACTTTCGAAGATGGGAACGGCACTGTACAAACAGCTCGTTCTGGGTCTGATGGTTCCTATTCAAAATCCGGCTTATTCGGAAAGCTGACTATCACAGCAGTCCTTGACGGATGGGAGTTTACACCAGCAAGTCGTGCTATAAGCAGCGAGGATCCAGAACTCAATTTTTATGGTACTCCAAGTCTAGAGAGAACCTATGCTGCTTCAGGTGCTATCCTAATCTCTGGTGGTACGGATGATGGAAACCCTGTGGCAGCTGTTCAGATAAAGTTAGAGCTTCTGGATTTTGATGAGGCAACGCGTGTCGATCTGCACACAATCACAACGCCAGAGGGTGTTTGGCAGATGGACGGGCTCGTTGGACGAGTTAGAATTACTCCTATAAAAGACGGTTTTACCTTTACTCCAAGCTCGCAAATTATTGATAAAGGGCTCCAATTTATCGGTTTTGTTGCCACTCCATAAAGTGTATCAATAGATTCGCTCACCCCCTAGGGGCACTCTAGGCTTAATGCTGTTCGCACAAGGGAAACCCTTTAATCTGAAGAATATAGTAGTAGCAGGTAATAGGTAGGAGTAGTGTGTTGGGGGGGATTATAGATATGGACTCTAGAAAGTTATATGATCTGGTTGAACTCGGAGAGGATTCGTCTTTGCAGCTCAAGGTGAGATTTGATAGCGTTGATCAACTTGCGGCAGAACTTTGTGCATTTTCCAACTCCGAAGGCGGACAGATACTTGTAGGAGTAAGTGATAATGGCGATATTATTGGCCTGGATCAGCGGCAAGTACAAAAGCTCAATCAAGACATATCCAACGCTTGTTCTCAAAAAATTGATCCGCCTATTAGTGTTACGACCAAAAATGTTTTGCTTGATGGAAAGGTCGTTGTTGTTATTGATGTTCCGCGGGGTGCAAACAAGTTCTACATGGCAAATGGCAGAGATATTTGGGTTAAGGTTGGAGCGGATAAACGTAGAGCCAGTCGTGAAGAGATTCAAAGGCTATTACAAGAATCGTCCAATCTATACGCTGATGAAGGTGCAGTAGAGGGGACGAGTCTTGCTGATCTTGATCTGCGTGAATTCCGTGATCTTTACGAACGTCGGACCAAGGAATCCTTTGATGATCTAGATATCCCCATCGAGAAATTGCTGGAAAACATGAAGCTTATGGTGGGAGGAAAATGTACACTTGCTGGTCTTTTGCTCTTTGGTAAGAATCCTCAGAATATGCGCCCGAGTTTTCTAGTAAAGGCTGTATCGTATCTTGGCAATGATCCAGCTGGGGATAGATATCGGGATAGCAGGGATCTTAGGGGAACCATACCACAACTATATGAAGCATCAATGGCATTTTTAGTTAATAATCTGCGCATGTTACAGGGAGATCAAGGCTTTAACACCCTAGGCATCTTGGAAATTTCGAAGGTTGCTTTGGAAGAAGCCGTCATCAACGCCCTTGTTCATCGCAACTATTACATTTCCAGCAACATTAGAATATTCATTTTTGATGATCGTGTGG
>DHNI01000125.1:6628-7192 GCA_002409455.1 Firmicutes bacterium UBA5420
CAACACTTTGACGGTAGAGTCGATCAAATATGGAATCCACATAGAGCGCAACCCTGTTCTTGTCTCCTTCTTGCGGGATTTGGAGGGCATACCTTATCGTGGTATTGGCACAGGGGTGCAACGTATCCAGCGCGAGTGTGACGAGCACGGAATTAAAGTGGAGTTTCAAAACCTGGAGAAGGAAGACCAATTCACCGTCGTTTTTTATCGACCCTAAAGAACGCGCCTCATCCACCATGTTAGGGGCTTGGGGCGAGGAATCAATAACAATGACATCCAGATAATTATTGGGGCGTGACCATCATCCGTTATACCTAGTGGGAAGATCAAGCAGAAACGACCGAAATCCACCTGCGAATAGCGGCTTTGATGACGAAGTTCACTTAGAAGGAACGCGGAAGGATCCCGTATGCAATCTATGGGGAGAAATTGGTGGAGGAGTAATGTTATACTGCGATAGCCGCATCTTGTCTGACCGCTTGGGAGGCAATTGGAGAAAAGCGGATATGCTTGTGCAGAGGAGGCATGTCATTTGAAGGGTCAGTAGCGATCTGATGGGGTGCG
>DHNI01000093.1:0-472 GCA_002409455.1 Firmicutes bacterium UBA5420
GTGATATTCTTCAAAAAAGCAGTTAACCCTGCTATCACGAAATTCGCAAAATTGATCGAGGGACTGTCCCTCGATCAATTCCGCAATAGCGGATAAATGGCTACTCTTTCCATGTACTATGATGATTCAAAAAGGGGGAGTCATGATGAATACAGTTGAAACCATACGATCCAGACGCAGTATTCGCCGTTTTAAGTCCGGCGAAATCGAGCAGAAATCATCGAAGATCTGAGGCTCTTGGTTCTAGCGGCTCAAGCCCCAAAAGCACCAGTGTGACGTGGGCCTTGTAGATACCCACTCAATCGGCGCGGCTATCTCTGATCAAGATATTGGATCCCCGTTGAAAGAAGGTGGAAATCGACCGCCGCCCCCCAAACCGTTCATACGAAATTCGCAAAATTGATCGAGGGACTGTCCCTCGATCAATTTAGAGATGAGGATAATATTCCTCTGGACGCTGCAGCAACTGGAG
>DHNI01000093.1:724-7767 GCA_002409455.1 Firmicutes bacterium UBA5420
TCTCGCTCGCGCTCTGATGTGGCCTTCCTCGCAAGTTCACCATACAAATCAATCGTCTTTTCCTCAAACTCAAGCGCCTGCTGGTAGATTGCGATGTAATTAGCGCGATGCGCGGGAGTCGCAAAGATCGTCTCTATAGAGTCTGCAATCTTGGCCCCCTCATAATCATACACTCCGGAATCTCTGATCTGCTTGAGAAGCTGATAGTGCTTCTCCTCATCCTTTGCCAGCCCTTCGAAAATCTCTCGAAAAGCCGAATCTTCCATGACACTCGCCTGTTTTAGATAGAACTCCTTGCCTTGTAATTCAATCTGCATTGCATATTCCAAGGGATGCAACACGCTTCCACCTCACTTTGGCTTATTGATTTCTAGTACTTCCGCATATTCAGCCGGGTCGACCCGAAAAGGAGCTCCATAACCCTCATAAAAACCATGAGTGCCTATGAGGTGAATATTCAAATCCGACCACATTACCGTCTTCCGCAACTCTATATTGGTCACCCGCGTTATTGACTTAGATGCTTGAACATTATCCGCAAACGGGCATAGAATTGCTCCCTTATGCTCTTCACGCTCAGCCATAAACTTATTGTCCACAACTCGCGGCCCAGGATTCGCTTTGAGCTGTTCCGTAAAGTAGTGCATCCTTTCAGAAATGTCCTGATTGGTCAAGCCCAATGATTCTAGAAGAAGCTGGTCATGGAGGATAATGTCAGACAAAGTTCGTGTATCTGTCCCTAGAAACTGATGGGCAGCCAATGGGCCCGAACGCATATTATCCTCAATACGCTTGGAGTTTGGCCCTTGTTTCATTTTCATCCCCCCTTAAAACTCATCGTAGAATATGGCCTCTTTACCAAAGCCAATTTTGGATAATACGTTGATACAAGCATTGATCATTCCCGGACTACCGCACAGATATGCCTGCTTACCCACGGAATCAGGCACATGGCGGGCAACAACATCTGTAATCAGTCCTTCTTCTCCATCCCACTTATCTTCCGGAGTGGCTCCCGATAGGGCAGGTATATACGTAAAGTTGTCATTTTTCTCTTCTAAGTCACGGAAAAAATCCACGTAGTAGAGATCTCGCCTGCGCACTGCGCCAAAGAAGAATTTTATCTTCTTATCCAGGTTCTTCTCGAGAATATCCAAAACTAAGGAGCGAATCGGTGCTAAGCCTGAACCTCCCGCAATAAAGATTAGTTCGTCCCCACCCTCGTGCAAATAGAACTGGCCAAAGGGTCCAGCAAACGTGATCTCGTCACCCTCGCTAACATGGTTATGCATAAATGTAGTACAGATACCGCCAGGAACGAGCCTGATAATCAGCTCAATCGCGTTCTTCTCCGATGGAACAGACGAGACGGAATAGGCACGACTCACCGCTTCAGTGATTTTGTCATAGGGCTTGCTATCAATTTGGACATATTGGCCCGCTCTAAAATCAATGGCCTGGGGCTCAAGAAGCTTAAAACGAAACTGTTTGATATCATGGGTAAGCTGCTTGATCTCCTCTACCTTGGTACGATATTGTCTTACATTGAAGAACTCCTCGGGAATCATGATCTTGAGATCATGTTTCACCTTCAGTTGGCAAGCTAGGCGAACCCCACTCTCCATCTCCTCATCCGACAAATAGGGTTCTTCCGTAGGAAGTACGGGTCCCGCACTCTCCACCAACGTCACTTTACAGAGACCACAAGTCGCCTTTCCCCCACATGCAGAGGGAATAAAAACTTTGTGGCTTGCTAAGCTAGAAAGCAGGCTTGACCCTCCGTTCACCTCTAGACTTTTTGTACCATCGTTGATGTTGATAGTACAAACGCCATAGTTGTTGAGCTTATAATCTGCCAGAACGACCAAGGCAGCAAGGACTGTTGCTAGGGCAGATAGACTTAGCACTGTTACCAATACTGACATAGACATCACTCCATTTCTATTCAGCTAGTTGCAGATGCCGGCAACACGCTACATCACCACAAAAATCCCTGAAAAGCCTACAAATGCCAGAGCCATGATCCCTGTGATTATGAACGTGATAGCCGGGCCGTCCAAGCCACGCGGAAGCTGATTTCCTGCCATCTTTTCACGAATAGCAGCCAGAGCAGCAATGGCTAACCACCAGCCCAATCCACTTCCGAGGCCGAAAAGTACGGTCTGCAAAAACCCATAGCTACGAATCACCATAAACAAACTGATGCCTAAGATCGCACAGTTTACAGTAATCAGCGGCAAAAAGATGCCAAGCTTCATATGCAAATCAGGTAAGTAACGATCCATCACCATCTCAATAATCTGCACTGTAGCAGCAATCACAATAATGAAGATCAGATACCTTAAGTAATCTAGCCCAAGGGGAATCATGATAAAGCGGTAGATGAGCCAATTGAATATGGTCGTAAAAACCATGACGAGGGCCACAGCTTTGCCCAAACCCGATGCAGTCTTGTATTCAGTGGAAACAGAGATAAACGAGCACATGCCTAGGAAATTTGCTAGCACCATGTTGCTAGTAAAAATCGATGCAAGGAAAATGACTAAGGGGCTTATGGCTGGTGCACTACCCATTCTTACCACCTCCAATGGCTTGTTTGCGGGCAACAATATTATTCACAATCCAAATCATTACGCCCACAAGGAAAAATGCAGCAGGGGGCATGACCATGATAGTCCAGGTTTCAAGTCCCAGGAAATTGACATCAAATCCAAAAATCGTTCCAAAACCCATGAGTTCCCTGATGAAGGCAATAATCACTAGCACAATGGTATAACCCAGCCCTGCAAAGACTCCATCTAGAAACGATTCAACCGGCGGGTTCATCTGGGCAAACGCTTCGGCCCTTCCCATGATAATACAGTTGGTAATGATTAAGCCTATATAGGGGCCAAGGGCCCGGCTGACATCGGGAAGAGTAGCCTTGATAATAATATCAAAGAGAATGACCCAGGCGGCAATGATCAATGTTTGCACAATCATCCGTACCCGATGGGGAATGTAGTCCCGTAAAAGGGAGATGGTCAGACTCGAAAGAGCCACCGAAAAGATCAAGCCTGCACCCATCACCAGGGAATTGGAGAGTACGTTGGTGACGGCTAACAACGAGCAGATTCCAAGAATCTGGCGCAAGACCTGATTTTCATCCCATACATTACGCCTAAACAGCGCCTTAACCTCGCCTTTTTTCATCATCTTGCCAGCACCTCCTTGAGCGGCATCAGCTCTGCAATTGTGTTATTGAGAATATTGAGTACAGCATTGGAACTGCTCGTGGCACCCGTGATGGCATCAATTCCGCTGCCATAGGCGAGATCTTCACCCTGCACTAGTGGCACGCCTGCAAATTGCTCCTTGTACCAAGCTTCGTCAATCCGCCCCCCTAGACCAGGAGTTTCGTTCTGCTCAATAAACTCCATGCCAAGGAGACGGTCAAAGGTGGCTGAGACACCGATATAGCCCCGTATGGAACCCCATAAGCCTTGCCCTTCGAGGGGAAATGCATAGCTTATGGGCCTACCATCCACATCATACACCGCAAAGGTTGACGACGTGCCAGCTGTGACCGGTATTACTTGTTCGTTAAATGTAGTTACCAGATCAAATTGCCAGCTAATTCCAAGGACTTTTAGGATCGCCTGCCGCTCTACATTTGCCTCATTTTCCGTAATCGTCGGTAGATAGTAAGCTTGCGTCACGGCCAGCACAGTGGCAAAGACAGCCGTTAATACAAAGGTAAAGACAATGGTGTAGAGGTAACTATCCTTTTTCATGGGCCATCCTCCTTTGCGCCGCAAATTCTTTGACCCTCATTTCAATAAGGGGTCCAAATGTATTGGCCAAGAGAATTGCGAACATTGCTCCCTCGCGAAATACAGAAAAAGTGCGAATTGTAAGGGCCAAAAGTCCAACTAAAACACCGAAAAAGATTTGGGCTACCTTATCTCGTGGAGCTGAGATGGGGTCGGTGGCCATAAACACAATCGCAAATAGAAAACCCCCAGTCAGTAAGGATTCCAGCGGTGTGGATGGAAGGACACCCAATGAGTATAAGATGGTGCTCAAACCGAGAAAGGCCGCTACACCAGAGAGCATAATCCGCATTGATGCTGTCTTGGTGTAGACTAGGTAGATTGCTGCTAGTAGAATCAAAAGTGCACTTATTTCACCACTCGATCCTGGAATTTGCCCCAAGAATAAACGTGACAAATCCGTCCCTGTCTGAACAAGTGGCGTAGCCGCGGAGATCGCATCTGCTCCAGCACTAAAGCGTAGTAAACCTCCCGGGAATCCCTGAAAGGGCGCAGCCCAAGTGACTGTCATAGAACTTGGAAAGGAGATGAACACAAAGCATCGCCCCACTAAGGCTGGGTTAAAGATATTCTTGCCGAAACCCCCAAAAACCCCTTTCCCAAACAGGACACCAAAGGCGATACCCACCACCGCCACCCACAAAGGTACGGTTGCGGGTAAAATCAGGGTAAACAAGACACACGTGACAAAAATCGCTTCGGGAATTTTGAAATCGCTGCCACCCTTCATGAACCGCAAAATCAGGTATTCAGTCAAAACACCGGCCACGGTCACCACCGCTAAAACAAGCAAAACACGCAACCCAAATGAGTAGACGGCCCACAGTACGATGGGTAACAAGCTAATTAGAACCCTTCTCATGATGGATTGCCGCATAAACAATGCTCCCAGTTGCATACATCCTCCTCCTTGAAAACTCGGTGAATTCTCATTAAAATGTATCTCCGACCCTGCAGAAGTAGAACATAAAAACGGATCGACCACCGCCTCCCCATTCATTTCCTGTACTCTTGATACATGAGTAGTTGAATTCGACGCAATGCTAAGAAATCCTTCCCTTTTCGTTGGCCAAATGGGGCTTTTTCGTAATCTAATCTGTATTTGGGAACGTATTCACTATCGCCAATTGCTTTTTTGGAAAAATTGCAGAATGGGTGGGAATTCCCTGGGGTCCAAGCTCCCTAGAGCTAGGCGGCTGAAAGTGGGCTATTTTGCTTCAACACAACAAAAAAGCACCTCCGTAGGAGATGCCTTTTGTTCATTTTTCGGAATTATATACGAGTTACGTTAGCTGCTTGAGGTCCACGATCGCCCTGGGTGATGTCAAATTCTACTTCTTGACCCTCATCCAAAGATTTGAAACCGTCTCCCTGAATTGCTGAGAAATGGACGAAAACATCTTCGCCACCTTCGCGCTCGATGAAACCGAATCCTTTTTCATTGTTAAACCATTTTACTCTTCCAACCATATTATTTATGGCCTCCTTTAAAACAAAATCACAGATGTCACAAACAACTCATTTCCAATTAAGGCCATAAATAGTTCGTTCTTTCGCGTGTATCTTGTACGATATCACATCCAACGGGTAAATGCAATCCTTTTTTGCAATCTTTTTCCCCAATCTTCTTTTCTTTTCGGGAGTCTTCTGTCGCCATCTTTTCTTCCGCCCCGAGAGCCTTTCTGTCCTTTCCTTCTCTTCTTTTTCTGCGTTTGCGACAGTCTTGTGGTATAATCTTCATGGTGATGTCCCTCAATCTAAAGCAAGGGATCATCACACTTTTGATTTTGGGCATAACTATTCTGAACAAAGCAACGACTAGGGTGCCTGCGATATAAACATTTAGAGAAGAGGAATTACGATGTCTACATTTGAGCTATTGGGATTGAGCCCAGCTACGCTGCAAGCGATCCACAAACTGGGCTTTGAGGAACCTACTCCGATCCAAAAAAAGGCTATCCCTATAGCCCTTGACGGTGGTGACGTAATCGGACAGGCACCTACCGGAACCGGAAAGACCGCCGCCTTTGGATTGCCCATTATTGAAAGGATCCTGGTGGACAGCGCTGACATCCAAGGCCTGGTAGTGGTTCCCACCCGAGAACTGGCCATCCAAGTGGCGGAAGAATTGAACAAAATCGGCGAATACAAAAAAGTCCGTGCTCTACCCATCTATGGTGGGCAAGACATGGTGCGACAGATTAAGCTACTCAAGAAGCGACCCCAGATCGTTGTAGGTACTCCAGGGCGACTAATGGATCATATGCGCCGCCGAACAATTCGTCTACAGAGCATTTCCATCGTAGTCTTAGATGAGGCCGACGAAATGCTCAATATGGGCTTCATTGACGACATTAAGTACATCCTTGGTGATATTCCTGAAGATAGGCAGACCATGCTCTTTTCGGCTTCCATTACCAGAGCAGTCGAAACCATATCCAATCAATTCATGCGCGATCCTTCCCTGATTAAAGCTACCCCACGGAACATTACGGTTCCAAGTACAGAGCAGCACTACATAGAACTTCCAGAAAGAAAGAAGTTTGATGTGCTGTGCAATCTCCTCGACCTCCACTCGCCAGAGGCAGCCATCATCTTTGGCCGCACCAAAAAGAGGGTTGATGAGATTAATCAGGCCCTCGCCCGACGAGGTTATTCTTCGGGCGCTATCCACGGGGATCTCAACCAAAGCCAGCGGAATGCGGTAATGAGCCAATTCCGCACCGGGAACATCGAGATTTTGGTGGCAACAGATGTGGCTGCCCGCGGACTAGACATCGAAGGGGTAAGTCATGTCTACAACTTTGATATTCCACAAGATCCCGAAAGTTACGTGCATCGCATTGGACGCACAGGACGGGCTGGGCGTAAAGGGGCCGCTTTCACTTTTATCACACATCGAGAGCTTGATCACCTGAAAATTATCGAGCGCCTTACGCAGAGGAAGATCATCCGGCATCCTATTCCCACTCTTACAGATGCGCTAGCGGGACAACAACAGGTTACAGTAGAGAAGGTACTAAAGGCAACCGAAGAACCCGCACTTGCAGCCTACAAAAGCATGGCTGAAGATCTTCTTGAGCATCATGATTCTGTCACCCTTTTGGCCGCAACTCTCAAGCTCCTTACCAAGGAACCAGATACTACACCTGTGCACTTCACTGAGGAGGCACCCCAGAGAGAGAGGAAATCACGCACAACTGGCTCCAAGCGTCATCAACGTAGCCCTCG
>DHNI01000093.1:7918-11218 GCA_002409455.1 Firmicutes bacterium UBA5420
GCAAAGAAGTGTTGCCAACCACGAATCGCGGGGAGCAGCACTTCTTTTGTCATCTTTTCCGCTATATCCTTTCCCGTCGCACACAGTCCGAAATTCGTCAAATTGCGCGCGGGACAGTCCCTCACACAAATCTGGGCAGCCAATCGCCGTGCGCTTCGATCATATCGTCGCAAAGGGCAATGATTTCATCAATGGAAAGTTCGGATGATGTATGGGGATCAAGGAGAGCTGCATGATAGATATGTTCCTTCTTAAGGGTGATTGCTGCTTCGATAGTAAGGAGTTGCACATTGATTTGGGTCATGTTTAAGCTGGCCAATTGCGTTGGCAAAGCCCCGACATAAGTCGGGCTAACACCCTGGCTATCAACGAGACATGGCACTTCCACAACTGCCTCCCGAGGTAGATTGGTAATTGAGCCGTTATTTAAGACATTGCCACCAATCTTGTAAGGAACATTGGTTTCCATAGCTTCCATAATATAGGCACCATACTCGCTGGTACGTTCATGGGTTAGATCGGGATTCTGCACAAGCTGGTCGCGTAACGAGTTCCACCGTTCAATCTGTACCTCACAACGCCTTATATACTCATCCAAAGGAATATTGAAACGTTCTATGAGTTCGGGGTACTTACTTTTGATGAAGTAGGGCAGATACTCCGAAAGATGCTCACTTGACTCCGTCACATAGTAGCCAAATTGTTTCATGAGCTCATAGCGAACCATATCATCGTGGGGAGCATGGCGCTTTGCTGCCCTTTCCTTGATCTCTGGGTATAGATCAACTCCATTTCGAGAAACATCTAAAAGCCAAGCCATATGGTTGATTCCAGCAATGTGGTAGCGCACGTTGTCCCGCGGCATTCCCAGGCCCCGCAGCAGATGATCAGCACAAACTTGGACGCTATGACAAAGACCAACAGTCTTCACCCCAGTGTAGCGTAGCATGGCCCCCGTTAAAATCGCCATCGGATTCGTATAGTTTAAGAGCCAAGCATCAGGGCAAACCTCTTGCATATCCTTGGCAAAATCAAACATCACGGGAATGGTTCGGAGGGCTCTAAAGATCCCACCGATACCCAGTGTATCCGCAATCGTCTGCCTGAGACCATACTTTTTTGGAACCTCAAAGTCTATCACTGTGGAAGGCCTATAGCCCCCAACTTGAATAGCATTGATCACATAATCTGCTCCAGCCAGAGCCTCTTTACGATCGGTATAGGCCACGATCTTTCCATGTTCACCATACTTACGGTTTAATACGTCGAGCATCGCCTTGGAATCGTGTAAACGTCCTGAGTCAATATCAAAAAGAGCAAATTCCGAATCACGCATAGCCGGGCTTAAGAGGCTATCACCTAAGATATTTTTCGCAAAAACAGTACTGCCTGCACCTAAGAATGTGATTTTGGCCATTACAATCCCTCCATGTTATCTATTCAAGCCCAAGAACCAAATCCCTTGCTTAAGGAAGTGCTGGGCGGCCAAGAAAATGCGAGGCAGGAACATGCGAGCCAGGAAAATTCGAGGTCACATTTCCGTGAGTGCAGGATAATTCTGCTTCATAAAGAAGGAGATCTGATATCACCGTGGATGCTCCAAAGGAGGTGTTCTCTTGATTCTTAGCGTGAGCCGTCGAACAGATATACCCGCTTTCTACAGCGAGTGGTTCTTCAGGCGACTCCAAGAAGGTTATGTCTTGGTGCGAAACCCCATGAACGTGCACCAAATTAGTAGAATATCCCTCGATCCACAGGTTATCGATTGCATCGTTTTTTGGACTAAGGATCCTGGTAGGATGCTAGATAATCTCCCCTTATTGGAGGCCTACAATTACTACTTCCAGGTCACAATCACAGGCTATGGAAAAACTGTGGAACCAAGGCTAGCCCCCAAAGAAAGGATTATCTCTTCCTTCAAAGAACTTTCAGATCGCATCGGCAAAGAGAAGACCATCTGGCGTTATGACCCCATTATCATCACAAAGGAGTTGAACGTAGAGTTTCATCTTGTGGAATTTTCCAAATTGGCCCGCTCCCTCTCTGGCCACACCGAGCGTTGTGTGATTAGCTTTCTAGACCTCTACAAAAAGACGGAACGAAATATCAAGCCCCTGGGACAAACGCTGATGTCAGAAGAAATAATGCTTCGCTTGGCAGAGCGCCTGGCACCCATTGCGCGAGATTACGGTTTAACCCTCGAGACATGCAGCGAACGAATCGACCTCATGACCCCCTTTGGAATCAGACACGGAAAGTGCATCGATCCCAAGCTTATCTCCAGCATCATCGAACAGGATCTTGTGGTTGGGAAGGATCCCAATCAAAGACTGGAGTGCGGCTGTGTATCGAGCGTTGATATTGGTGCCTATAATACCTGCTCCCACGGCTGTCTTTATTGCTACGCTAACTTCAACCAACAGACTGTAGAAAACCGGGTTCGGCTACACAACCCCAGTTCGCCTCTGCTTATTGGAGAAATTGCCCCTGAGGACAGAATAATCGAGCGGAAAATGAAAAGTCTAGTCTCGCCGCAGCTCAAGCTGTTTTAGAGTCCTCTTCTGGAAGTTGGGACCGGAGCAAACCGAAACGGTGTCCTGTTTGTCCCCGTACGTTGATTTGGCCGTTGATTTGGCGCTGAAAAGAAAGCCGCTCTGTGTTAGTGCTACTAGTGTCCCTCACCAGCCTTAAGCCATCTTTCCAGTTCGTCTTCAGCAGTGCTCTCCACATATTCTTGATATAGCTCTCGGCTCTGTCCTGGAAAATAGGCAAGAATTGTTTCAGGCGAAACCAAGATATCAAAGCGTTTTCCCAGATAATCACGATAGCTACTCCAAGGATACTCCAAGGGGGTTTTGACCATTTTAGCCTCTACAGGATTGCGATGAATGTACCTACTGGTTGCTACGTTATAAGCATGGCTATCGATCAACTCCGCCCGATACCTACCTTGAAATAGTCGTCCCACAAGGTCGTATTTGGCATTGAAGAATAGGACATACCGCATGTTTAGTTGTTTCATCATTTTCCACAGCTCAATATCGGATGTCTGCACCTGCAAATGTACGTGATTGGTCATGAGGCAGTAGGAAAGAATCGTGCATCCATGATCGTCCTTGGCCTGGATCAAACGCTCAATATACACCCTCCGATCCTCATCATCTCTAAATATGTCCTGGCGATGGTTCCCGCGGCAGGTGATGTGGTATGTAGCGCCGGGATACCATTTCCGTGGTCCGCGTGGCATGGCATCTTCCTCTCTATGACAAATCAGTTCAATCATTCGCCCCCACAGACAAA
>DHNI01000168.1:0-1309 GCA_002409455.1 Firmicutes bacterium UBA5420
GCCCTTTCGATTCTATTTACAACCAGCCCCGTTTCTTCCGCCGTCGTTTGTGGAAGCAAGAGGATAAACTCGTCACCACCCCATCTGGCGACCATGTCGTTGGATCGACAAACAGCTTTGAAGATTTGCGCCGCTTTCTTAAGAAACTGGTCGCCTACTGCATGTCCGAAAGTATCATTAACCAGTTTTAGATTATTGAGATCAGCCATAACAATGGAGAGAGGCAGATTTCTCGCATTATCCCACTCACGCAGTTGCTCCTCAGAAAACCTTCTGTTGTAGAGCCCAGTCAGCTGATCATGATAACTCAGGTACTCTATTTCCTCCACCCTTTGCTTCTCCTCTTCCACATCACGAAAGACGAGTACGACCCCCGTTACCTCACCGTCACTGTTTCTAATCGGTGCGGCGCTATCGGCTATCGGTTTTTCGTCACCACGTTTCGATATCAAGATGCTGTGGTTGGCCAAACCCATAGACTTTCCGGAGCTTAGTACCTGTTTAATTGGATCGTCACACGGTTCTCTTGTATACTCGTCGATCAGGCGGAACACTCGTTCAAAGGGTTGTCCTAAAGCGTCTTTCCTCGACCAGCCGGTGAGCGTCTGAGCGACACTATTGATGATCTCTACCCGCCCATGTTCATCGGTTGCTATCACCCCATCACCTACCGAAAGCAATGTGGTTTTCAGGCGCTCTTTTTCCCTTTTCAGCGCCATCGCGCCCTTTTTGCGCTCTAGGTTGGCCCACACAGCATTCATCAAAAGTGTAAGCTGCCAGACGTCCATATCATTATAATGAGTTGCCTTGTTGGTCAGCCCGAGCACGGCCACAATTTCCCCCTGATCAAATATGGGCAATGCCATGAAGTTTGCCGGGCAGCCCTGTTCAAGTGAACAGCCGTGTTGTGAACAAACCGCTTCTTGATTACCATTGAGAATAATGGGTTCTCCTTGCTTCGCTGCCTTTTTGCAGATACCCGTTTTGTATTGTCTGCAAAATGGTTCCTTATCCCGTCCAAGGGATGACCACGTACTTAGGGAAAACTCTGTGTTCTCTTGGCTGTACAAGCACATGCATCCATTTTCACTGCCGGTAAGCCGAATGGATTCTGTCAAAGCATGATCTAATAGTTCCTGTAGTGAATCGGTTGGGTGCTGCAGAATCCGAACAAGGCTTTCATTGCGCTCCAGGTTTTGATATGTATCCTGTTGAGCTTTGCGTCTCTGCAAGATGTTGATCACCAACGCAACGATGGCAAGGAGTTGGAGACACAAAAAAGTGGAAAGCAAGTACTGGTTTTTCTTCT
>DHNI01000168.1:1448-5387 GCA_002409455.1 Firmicutes bacterium UBA5420
AGCAAGTACTGGTTTTTCTTCTGAGAGGCTTCTAAGGCCAAGTCCGCGGCTTTGCGGTCGGTAATATCAAGTAGGGTACCAAATACAGAATTCGTTTCAGGATCGTATTCAGCCATAGAATGAATATCGAGGATTGTTTCATCTTCTTGTCTATGTAGTTTGAGTTCGATGTCATAAGGAATGTTCTCTTCAATAAGATTTTGTAGAGCCTTGTCCCGTATGTGGCGATACTCGGGCGCAATAACCTCCTGAAGCGCAGATATCGAATCGCCGCTAGCAAGACCAAGAATCTGCTCGGCTCCAGGGGAAAGGAACATCTGATCGTCAGATAGTCGAAACTCCCATGAACCTAGGCCCGTAATCACTTCTGCCCTACGCAAGCGAGCGTGGGTTTCAAGGAGTTCCCGTTCTGCCGCTTTGCGGGCTGTAATGTCGTGGATAACAGAGAATAGCAAAGTCTCCTCGTCATCAATGGGATACGAGCTTACTTCGACTGTACGAACTTCGCCACTGGCCAAACGATGATCGAAGATGAAGTAATTTCGTTCTTCACTGGCGGCTGCAAGCCGTTCTTGCGCGACGTCAGCCGGTGAGTACATGTTAATCTGCTCAATATTCATATTCCGCAATTCCTCTGCAGGATAGCCATAGAAAGTGGCAGCTGCCTCGTTGGCCTCGATAATCCTTCCAGATTCAACCTCCACCAGAAGCATAATGGATCCGTGCCGGTGAAATGCTGTTCCCCAAAAACCGTCATCAGTTAGGGCACTAGCATAGCCCCCCCTTATGACTAACGAGAAGACAATGCAAAGACCCACAGAAACTGTTAGTATCCGTTTTCGCCATTCCACCAAACCCCACCCCCTTGTGTTGGTCACACCTAAACGTTCAAATCTGACAGTTTACCTCGCAACCGTTGCAGAGGCAACTAGTGGGCATAAAAAAGCTGCTGTTGCGCCGATGAGCCAAGTCTTCGATTCGATCGCAAGATCCGCGGCCTCGAAGTTTCACCACCAGTTTGCGAGTATCCTCAATCAGCTCCTTAATACGCGGATCTTCCGTGCACAAGAGGCATTTACATCTGTTTGGTCTGTCATACATCTGATGTATAACCTGGTCTCCCTTATCTGACGCTTGGACAAACATGCAGAGCGAATCTCTAGCACAGACGAGCCTCACCAAATCGTCCTGCTCTAGGCTTGCCACTACTTCTTCTATCCGTTCCTTTGTATAAGTGGTTATCCTGGCCATTTCGGCAATGGTAGCCACATCGGACGAAGCAGCGATCCAGAGTACCTGTAATTCAAGGATGCTTAAGCCTAAGTAAGAAGCGTTTTGGTTCAAGCAGCGCTCCACCTCTTGGTGCAAAAGACTATGTACAAAATAAAACTCAAGAATGTCTACAAACAACCCTTCGTCCCCCTTGGTCATAACTCAGCTCGTCTCCTTCATCAGCCTGTCAATTAACTCCTGAGTGCTGTTAGGGAGATTCCGCATTTGCCGTATAGTATTAATGTAAGTATCCCCATACGTATAACGCACCAACTTCGCCGCCGTTCGGGCAAAAGCAGTTCGTTCTTCCTCGGTAAGGGTGAGAAAACCCTGCGCAAAGGCGAGTCCTTGCCCTCTGCCATGCTTCTCAACTAATTCTAGCCTGACTTTTTCCCCCATCTCAGTAAGTGTGAACTCTGAATAGCGGCGGTCTTGGCCCGTCTCGCGCGCAACAAGCCCACTGCGCTCTAGGGAGTAGACGCCTTTTGAGACGGTACCCTTGTCCCTCTGTAGCATTGAAGCAACTTCGGTCACGGTGCTTTCGCCACAGAACCAAATTGCCAATAATATAAGTTCCTCAGTCACTGTTAACCCTACGTCCTGCGCAACCTTCACCCAATTGTCATAGATCTCATCCCAGAGAAGGCGCAAGCAACAAACGGTGACAAAATCCAGGCTTCCCCGAAGGTTATCCATGTGGTACCTCCCTGCAATCGGATTTATCTAGCCATGCCAGCCCAAGCCCCTAGGCTTCTTCGTATTCGCGAAAACAATCACATTACATATTATCACAAAACACAGTGGAAGATCAAGGAAATGTAAAAATATGTTTATCATTAATGTTTTAGTTCTCATACAAGGCATATATGGAATCATAGAGACTCTGAAGCTCGTTAATGATCAGCTCGAGCTCCTCACTTTTCAGTTTATCGGACTCTATGAACGGTCGTAAGCGGATTTTCTCAAATTTGTTCTCATTGATGCGCTCGGAAATGAGCGATAAAATCTTTTCTTTCATTCAAAGGTGCTCCTTCATAAATAGTCGACATTGGTTTCTTGCAATAAAAAAACCTTCTCTGAACAGATCCAGAAAAAGGGCAAAAAATAAGGTAGCCCGGCGATCATAGCTTTAGTAGCAGCCTTAGACCCGTGGCTTTGCGCCCACTCCTTTAGGAGCGTTTGCCTTTTTCTTCTTTTCATGATGTCAAACTTATTTTGACACATATTGCCATCGACGTCAAGATAGTTGATCGAATTCGTCCAATTCAGGGATCCATTTTCGGCCGTCTTCTACCTCCAAAACCAATACCTACCTCCAGAACCTAATTGTCCTAATTCGAAGATTATGATAGACTACATTTAAAGTATCAATCAAGGAGGGACGTACTTTGAGTAAAGAGGAAAGAAGAAACAAGGTGTTGGAGCTTTTAAACAAAGCAAAAGCCATGGAGTTGCAGGCTATTCACCAGTACATGCACCAGCATTACATTCTCGATGACAGAGATTTTGGTGAGCTAGCAGCAAAGGTGAAGTTGATTGCCATTGACGAGATGCGCCATGCCGAAGCACTAGCAGAGAGAATTAAGGAACTAGGCGGCGAGCCAACGACTGATTTGGCCGGCCCTGTGGTCAAGGGACAGGATGTTAAAGACATTTTTCCCTTTGATGCCAATGAAGAAGATGACGCCATTGACACATACGGTCAATTTGCCAGGATTTGTCGAGAGAACGGCGATACCATTTCAGCTAGCCTTTTTGAGATGATCATTGAGCATGAGCAAGCACACTTCAACTATTTTGATAACGTCGATGGCCACATTAAGAAGCTAGGTGACACATACCTTTCCAACCGAGCTGGCACGCCTTCTGGAACCGGTCCTTCGAAGGGATTTGCATTTCCTTCCGGCGATTAAGATCTGGCGTTCTTTACTAAAGCCCCTTGTATAGGGGCTTTTTTTAATTTTACGAATTTCGCCAAATTGTGTGAGGGCCTGTCCCTCACACAATTTGTCCCTCACACAATTTGTTCCTCACGCAATTTTGCCCATCACAACTTCGACTTGATGAGAGCCGCCTCCCGGAAAGAGTGGAAGCTTGTTTCCTACGATCGTTTGCCCGTCTACTGTGATTTTGGCCACGCCTGTGCTTACCTGGTTAGGATTGGTCACATGAATATGGTATATGGCTCCGCGGAATTCCCTCTCAACGGTATATTCATGCCATGAGGGCGGAATGCATGGGTCAATCACCAGCCCATCATAATCGGGCTTGATTCCTAGAATCGCTTGGGAAATGGCTACATAATTCCAAGCCGCGGTTCCCGTTAACCAGGAGTTCTTGGCCTGACCAAAGTTCACCGCATCTCGCCCGGCAATCATCTGCGCATAGACATAGGGTTCGAGGCGATGCAGTTCGGAGATGTGCTCGCGATAAGCTGGGCAGATCTTCTTATAAAGCTCAAAAGCCCGGTCACCGCGGCCTATAAGGGTCTCGGCAATCATCACCCAGGGATTATTGTGGCAAAAAATGCCCCCATTTTCTTTGTAACCTGGTGGGTAAGACGAGATCTCCCCCAGTTCAGGATAATACGTTGAATAGGACGGGGCATGAAGCACTATACCGTGTTCGGTTTCTAAATGACGGGCTACCGAGTCTAACGCCTGCTTG
>DHNI01000168.1:5561-7496 GCA_002409455.1 Firmicutes bacterium UBA5420
GCCTCGCCCGTCTCAATGCCAATGCCTGCCATGACACTGAAACCTTGAGGTTCAATATAGATCTTTCCTTCAGCACAATCCTTACTGCCCACCGGAACGCCTGCAGCATCATAGGCTCTTAAGAACCACTCTCCATCATAGCCATGCTCTAGAACTGCCTGGATCATTGTCTCCAGATGCACCTGTGCTTCTTTAGCCTCACCGGGCAAATCGCGTCTTAGGCAAAGTTCGATGAAATCAGGAGCAACATAAGCAAAAAGCGCTGCAATAAAGATCGATTCTGCCACTGGGCCTTTCGAAGGCCCGGTAGTTTGGAACGATTCACCCGGTTCTTCGGAAAAACAGTTCAGATTCAGGCAATCATTCCAATCCGCGCGCCCGATCAAAGGCAATCCATGTGGCCCCAGATGATGGATGGGATGATAAAACGAACGCTTGAGGTGTTCAAACAGACTGGCTGTGTTATTGGGATCGCTATCAAAGGGGACATTTTCGTCTAGGATCGAAAAATCACCTGTCTCTTTGATATAAGCCGCAACACCTACAATCAGCCAGAGGGGATCATCGTTAAACCCTGATCCAATAGCGTCATTGCCCTTCTTAGTAAGAGGTTGGTATTGATGATAAGCACTGCCGTCTTCAAGTTGGGTGGCGGCAATGTCCAAAATGCGCTGGCGTGCCCGGGCTGGTACTTGATGCACAAACCCCAGCAAATCCTGATTCGAATCTCGAAAACCCATACCCCTCCCAATTCCCGATTCAAAGTAAGAAGCACTGCGAGACATGTTAAAGGTAACCATACACTGATAAGGATTCCAGACATTAACCATGCGATCGAGTTTTTTATCGCCACTTTGGATCTGGAACTTCTGTAAAAGGCCAGCCCAATGGGATTTAAGTTTAGCTAAAGCGTCTTCGACCTGGGCATCTGTCTCGAATTCCGCCATCATCTGGTGGGCCCTCGTTTTGTTGATGACGCTAGGGCTCTCCCATTTCTCCTCCTTGGGGTTCTCCACATAACCCAAGATGAAGATATAAGTCCTTTCCTCACCAGGGCCTAATTCTACATGAATGCTATGGGAACCAACAGGAGACCAACCACTAGCGATAGAATTCTTCGCCGCCCCCTTGAGCACGACTTCGGGAGCGTCAAATCCATTATACATACCCAAAAAGCTTTCTCTATCGGTATCAAAACCAGCGATCTCGCTATTTACTGAGAAAAAAGCATAGTGATTACGCCGCTCCCGGTATTCCGTCTTATGATAGATGGCCCCATGCTCCACCTCAACCTCGCCAAGACTGTAGTTGCGTTGAAAATTTGTCATATCATCGAGGGCATCCCATAAACAAAACTCCACAAAGGAAAAAAGCGTAACGGATTTAGCTACATCCGTTTCATTCCTAAGCTTAATCTGCATTATTTCCCCAGTGAAAAAAAGTGGTACAAAAAAAAGTTGTTCGACCGTCAGACCACCTCGGGCGCCTTGGATCTTGGAATATCCAAGCCCGTGGCGACACTCATAGGAAGACAGTTCCTTTTTCATGGGCTTGAAGCTGGGGCTCCAGCAGTCTCCCCCATCATTGATGTAAAAATAGCGTCCACCATCATCGAGGGGTACGTTATTATATCGATAGCGGGTTAGACGCCGCAGACGGGCATCTTGATAAAAACAATAGCCACCCGCAGTATTGGAGATTAAGCCAAAGAATTCTTCGGATCCCAAGTAATTAATCCAAGGGTAGGGAGTCTTGGGAGTGGTTATTACATACTCTTTGTTTTGATCATCAAAGTACCCGAATTTCATCGTTGTATTGCACCTCGTTTCTATTTAGGTTCATATTCGCCAGAAATCCATAGTATTCCTTTCTACCCCGGTAGTTCTTCCAGTATTCGCCCTTACAAAGCTATGAAGACAAAAGGAAACGAGGATC
>DHNI01000168.1:7726-8024 GCA_002409455.1 Firmicutes bacterium UBA5420
AAGAGGCAGCAAAGGAGGGCGTGAAAATGTCCCAACCGAACTTCCCAGACTTGTCTCCCATTAGTAGGGATGACGCAATCTCGCTGATTCTGTCGTCGATTGCTATGGAAGAGTTGGATCTAAGCTATATCATTAACCTGGAAGGCGAGAAGATCCAGTTCACGAAATACGATCCCTGGGATTACCGGTCCATCTGCTAGCATTGTGGGTGTTCTGATCATTAATGAAAGCGTACAAGATGTACTGCAGACTGCACTTAACTCATCGCTCATGCAGGGGCCAACGATTCTACGCCTCA
>DHNI01000168.1:8185-9883 GCA_002409455.1 Firmicutes bacterium UBA5420
ACTGTAAGTTTGTGTTTGATTGTCAAAGACGAGGAAGCGGTGCTCGGCCGTTGTCTAAAGTCGATTGCTCATTTGGTCGACGAGATTATTGTTGTGGATACGGGATCAAGCGACCAAACCAAGTCCATCGCTGCGAATTATGGGGCTATGATCTTTGATTTTACTTGGATTGACGATTTTTCGGCAGCCAGAAATGCCGCCTTTGAGCAAGCAACCCAAGAGTATATTCTTTGGCTCGATGCAGACGATGTGTTTAGCGAAGATGATCAGCAACGATTTGCTGATCTAAAAGAAAGTCTAGACCCCAGCATCGACGTGGTTACGATGCTGTATCACCTAGCCTTTGACGAATACGGCAACGTGAGTTTCTCCTTAAGGCGCAATCGCCTAGTTAAACGTGAGAAAAGCTTTACATGGCGAGGTATGGTTCACGAATACCTTGAAGTCTACGGCAAAGTTCTGCATAGCGATGTGGCTATCATTCATCAAAGTGAAGGCGGCTTTAGTGATCGAAACCTAAAGATCTATCAACGCAGGCTAGCCAATCATGACGAGTTCTCACCGCGGGATCTATATTACTATGGGAATGAGCTAGTCGATCATAAGCGATATGACGAAGCCATTCCCGTATACGAAAGATTCCTCAATGAGGGCGGTGGATGGATTGAAGATAACATCGCCTGCTGCGGAAAACTAGCAGACTGCTATCATCACCTAGGCCAACACAAAGAAGAGATAGCAAGCGTGCTACGATCCCTTAGCTATGGAAGCCCTCGGCCCGAATATTGCTGCCGCTTAGGCTTTCACTTCCTGCAGCAAAAAGACTACCTCAGCGCCATCTTTTGGTATCGACTAGCGACACAAATTAAACAAAAGCCAGATTACACAGGATTTTCTGCCACAGCATACTCTACTTGGCTTCCCCATCTCCAGCTCTGCGTCTATTATAGTAATATCGGGGCCCATAGGTTAGCACACTTGCATAATGAAGTAGCTCGCCACTTTCGACCTACAGATCCGATCATACTAAAGAACAAACAGTACTTGGAAACCCTTTTAGAATCACCTATCGAGAACACTTAGAGGCCGAGGAGACTCTCCCTGGCCTCTTTTTTTGCACTTAGGGAAAGTAAGGCCGTCGCCAGGCGCCAAGGAGTACGTGCCTGGTAGTAGTTGACCTCATCGAAATCTTGCACTACAATCTAATTAGGCACACACCGAATCAAATGCTGGGGGTATCGTAATGGACAAGACGCTAACGCTAAAAGCCATGGCTGATGAAACGCGCATGAAGATCCTGACATTACTCTTGCAGCGTGATTATTGTGTGCGAGCGTTGGCGCGACATCTAAACTTATCCGAAGCCACTATATCGCAGCATTTAAAATTGTTGCGAGAAGCCGGACTCGTTGTTGGTCACAAACGAAGCTATTTCATGCACTATCACGTGCAGCGCGAGGTGCTGCGTAAACTAGCCGCAGAAATTGAAAAACTAGCAGCTACAGAGCGTGAAAATGGAGAGGGTGGTCATAATGGACATTGTGAGCGTCACAAATCTTAAGAAGGTTTATGGAGACTTCACGGCGGTAGATGATATTAGTCTTACCGTCCGCCGAGGTGAAGTGTTCGGTTTTCTAGGGCCTAACGGTGCCGGCAAAACATCAACAATCAATATGATGATTGGGCTCGCGAGGCCCA
>DHNI01000124.1:0-1752 GCA_002409455.1 Firmicutes bacterium UBA5420
GGTAGCTTTTCCATTTCGAAAAAGACTTTGCTTATATCTCTGAAGTAAACTTTATCACCCTGGGCAACTTCTTGAAGCTCATCCATTAAAACGACCACACTATGTGTTTGGCAAGTAAAAATTCCCTAGTTTGGCAGTCTAAAATTCCATAGCATCCTTTGGCTTTATTCGTTTATCGTTTGTTCAGCCAACATGGCTTCTTCGTAACGAAGACTTGGTCCTGAAAAACTTAGAATGTGTGCTCGATGGACCAGCCGATCAATTAAGGCTACCGTCAATCGATCGTCGCCAAACATCTCATTCCAACGACCAAATTGAAGATTCGATGTAACGATCACACTTTGCTGTTCGTAACTGTTGGATATCACGTTGAATAACAGCTGTGAGGCTAGTTTGTCACACGGAATGTACCCGACCTCGTCTAGGATCAACAAGTCCAATTTTTGTAGCTGTTTCAGCATTTTAACCAGGTCGCCCGAACGGTGCTTCTCCGTCAATTCCGCTGCCAAATCCGCTACCCTGTAGAAGCGGACCTTTTTACCCAATGAACAGGCTTTGACTCCTAAAGCGGTTGCCATGAGCGTTTTACCAGTGCCAACTGCTCCTAAACAGAGGATGTTTTGTTTGCTTTCGATGAAATCGAGGCTCATCAGCTGTTCTTTATCAAACCCCTTCGGCCACGTGATTGGATGAAACTTGTAGCGGTCAAAGGTCTTTACCACTGGGAATTTCGCTTGCCTGATTAATCGTTCGACTCTTTGAGTGTCACGGTTAATGGCAACAAGTTTTAGTACATCCGTCAAATATTGAGTTTCGTTCTGGAACCTTACCTGTGCAGCCAGTTTTCTAAGATCGCCTAGTCTTAGTTCTTTGCATAGTGCTGCTAATTCATTGGCCACGATTTGCCACCCCCAGCAGATCATACATAGACAAATCCGGCTGCCACTGAGCCACTTCGGATGGTGTCCACGGCTCATCAAGCGGTACGCTTTCGGGAATTTGTGCGCTAGCCTGGCGAGCGGCAAGCATTCTTAGACTATTGATGCCGGTTCTGTCATATGTCAGAGCCTGTTTGGCAGCCATCACAGCAATTTCGAGGGGATGTTGCCGCAGGATATCAACGATGGCAATGATTCGTTGGCGCCGTTCTTTTAAATCTGTGGCAGATAAAATATAGTCTTTGATGCTGTCGGGTAAGGCCCTTAAGTAAACGGCTCTTTCGGCTGCACGCGGTCTTTGAATGAATATTTCAAGTTCCGCAGCCCAATCTATTGCTTCTGCCTTTTGTAGATATAGACGAGGACATCTATGCAGAAGCTCTTCGCCATGATTATCTAAAATCTCTAGGCGGTCCCAATATTCCTTCACGAGAACCTGACGACCCGGCGACGCATTAGGTGCCCGGTAAAGCTGTTCATCTAACTTGAACTCTCCATACTTGTTGATCACTCGGGTATGCATGCGGACGATTTCTAAAGGGACGTTTGGCAATGGTAGTAGTTGATTAAAGTCATCTTTCCATAAATCGCTAATCAACGCATCTTTGGCGTAATGCTCTCGACGCTGGTCATTTAGCATCATCTGGTGCAGTTCCTGGTTGAAGTCGTCAAGGTCTTCAATGATAGGCATGGGGCTGAAATTATTCCTGCGAACGTAACCAATCTTGTTTTCAACGTGCCCTTTTTCCTGGCCCTTACCGGGGTTACAAAATTCGCTCCGAAAGCGATAATGCCACTGAAATGTCTTAAACAT
>DHNI01000124.1:1902-2396 GCA_002409455.1 Firmicutes bacterium UBA5420
TGCCACTGAAATGTCTTAAACATTTCCGTTAGAGAACGCTCCGTCCCGGATAATATCTTCACAACGGCGGCCGAAAGGTTATCAAATCGGATGATGTGGGGAACCCCGCCAATTATGAGGAAGAGCCTCTGTAATCCATGTAGGAAACACACCGTGTTTTCCGATGGAAGCACAATACAAACTTGTCCGTTGCTGTAAGGGAAAGACATAACTAATTCATAGAAGCTTTTTTCTTGGCCATCAGTGAGCGCCTTGAATTCGCCAAAATCCACCTGGGCCTCACCGGGAAACTGTTCAAGTCGAATCGCCTGCTGTTGGCCTTCGATTTGCATCTCCTGCTTAGCTTTGCGGACATATTCCCGAACAGTACGGTCCGAACCTTGATATCCTAATTCTCGCAAGTTATTGAACATCACCTTCGCCGTTCGCCTTTGCTTCTTGGGCATCCGCTGGTCCTCAAACAACCAGTCTTTAATATATTCTTCGAAACCCCC
>DHNI01000124.1:2563-2871 GCA_002409455.1 Firmicutes bacterium UBA5420
CCCCCATAACTGCCTTTCTTCTCGACCGTTTGCCTCTTTTTTGCAGATTGATGTCTCCATCGGCATATTTCTTAGCCGTCTTCCAATCACACTGCACTCTTGAAGCTATTTCGCTGATTGAAGTGTCTTCATTATTGCGTAAATGTTTGATATAATCGATTTGGGTCACTGTTAGCACTCCTTTATTTGCCTCCTTACAAAATCTGCTTAGAGGCTTATTTTAGGATGCTATGCGGTGGCTCCTTCTTTTTATCTCACCTAGGGAATTTTACGTTGCCATTCTCGGTATTTTTATACTACCATAAACA
>DHNI01000114.1 GCA_002409455.1 Firmicutes bacterium UBA5420
AGGGCGATTTTCCCCGCTGAAAACGGATCTTTCATTGACAATGGTAACCCATTAAATTATACTTATTAGTAAAATATAGGTGGAGGGTGAAATGGAGTATGTACCAAAGGCAAGTAGATTCTAGACGAACATTTTTCGGTGTAACCTTAATTGTAGCTTTGTTAGCGTGCGCGGTGATGTCAAACGGAGTAGTACAAGCAAGTGATCACATTGGGGTTTATGCAGGCGGCCATGAGACAGCTGGCATGGGCGGTGGAGTAACCTATACATATTCTGTGGAATTAAAAGCTGACGACACCTATGAAAATAAGAGCTATTTCATTATGGGTGACACTCTCTATGAGTTTATTGAAACTGGTGCTTATATCGTTGACGGCAGCAAACTTGTGATTACCCCCGAAGGACAAGACGCCATTGAAGGTACTCTGAATAGTGATGGCTCAATTACAACTCAGGTTAAGCCTTCGCAAATGGCTAGCAAACGAACAGAATCAACCTTGATTCCATCGAATATCCCGGCCGCGGGAGTTTACAAGGCGACATTACAAGGAGCTACAAGTGTGGAAGCGACTTTGTACTTAACGCATCAAGGTGAATATTTCTATATCGCGGTTCCTGGCAACGACTCGGAGGCCGTTCATGAAAGCGGAGCCTACAGCGCACAGGGTACAGATATCACCTTCAAGGTTGCAGATTCGGACACAACCTTTGTTGGAACCGCTCAGGATGGCAAAGTGACTGCTCCTTTCATCGTCTCAGCCATGATGGGAATGCGTATGGAAATTGAACTCGCGAAGTAAGAGCATAAAGGTCTTAGAGCGTGGCACGCCACCAAGGTGGTTTGTCCGCTTTTAGACCTTTTGTTATACAAAACACTCTAGGAGGACTCGTTCATGACAGAAAAAACGACCAAAACAGCAGAAGCTTTCTTCCGCTGGGCCTTTAACACCCGTGCTAATACGGTAATGCAATTACACGAAGGAAAGGAAATGTCAAGGGACAAGGTATTTTTAAGTTTTTGCTCTCATAACCCAGCCTTGGTTTCTCATGGTCCAGCTGGCCTCAATGCCAGTATCAAAGGTGTAGGCTTTATTCCTAAGGAAGAATATTTAGAAGAGGTTTTAGAAGCATACATCAAGCATATTGATGCTTATGATGGCGATGACAAAGCACATAGCGAAAGGGGCCTCAAACTCCTCGTCGAACAGATCTACCACGCCGACATGCATCACCGTGTCGACTTTACTAGGGTGGCAAGTTTGGAGATGGCCAAAGATCATAGCTGGGACAACCTTCGGGCAAATCCAGAGGCTACCCTTCTTTATTACCAACCGCCCATGATTTCCTATGAATTAAGGGGCAAGATTTCCATTTTCGATGAGGCAGAATCGGGCAAACGCGAGATCTATCAACAGTTTGTCAATGCCCAGCATGATGTATATCATAGACCTGATAAGAGCCGTTGGCTTAAGTATCCTGCCTACGTTTTTGATATTGAAGAGATCTTCGATAACTCCGCGTCGCGGGAAGGCTTTGGAACAAAGCTCCAGTTTCCTTACTAAAGAGAAGGTTAGGGCTTGCTCGAGCCGAGCCCCAACCCGTTAAAGGAGTGGTTACGTGAATAGTAAAGTAATGCGTATGGCGATGGCTATTTTGCTAATTGGGGCTATGTCGCTCTTGAGTGCCTGTGGTCAAAGCGAGCCGGAGGAATCTGTTGTTGATACGGTACAAGAGCAAGAGCAACCGCAAACAACGGAGGAAACATTTGAACTTCACGGTGACTACGCCATTGACATCTCCGATTTAGGGATGGCCCTGAAATTCTACTTGCGAATTCGAGAAGATAACACCTTTGTTCTCTCTGCCAATCGCCAGTTTAGTGATGATCGGGGCAGTGGGACAATTGGCGAGCTAGATGGAACTTACTTGATGATTTATGCCGACTCAACACCAGAGCGATCTAAGACCGCAACCTTTGAAAGAATTGGCCCGAATTTGATCTTCCGCTCCACTTTACCTTATGGCTCAGCTAACATTACCTTTGAAGCGGAAGATGAGGAGAATCCAGGGGTTATACATTACCTCATGGCTGATAAGTATGTATATGAAGAGTATTATGACACCTATCTAGGGTACCAAAGTGTGGATGGGGTGGACTATAACTATGTACTTGAGCTTGGGGCTGGTGCCAAGTATCATTTGGTCAGCGACTACGCCGTAGGCGAAGGACTGCCCGTTTACCAGGAAAAGGGCACGTTCCGTATTGCAGATGGAAAGATCATGATTACCCCCGCCGGCCATGAAGAGCTTACAGGTTCGATTACAGAGGATGGTGCACTTGAACTTGCAGTGCAGCCTCAAAATGCGGCAGATAGAGCAATAGTTACATTTAGGGTGGCTACCACCGCGGAACATGCTGGCACATGGTATGCACAAAACGAAGCTGGCGTAAGCGCCCGCTTGGACCTTGACTACTTTGGGCAATACACCTTTACATCTTCTGCTGATGATCAATCATATGGAGAAGAGGGTAGCTT
>DHNI01000131.1:0-164 GCA_002409455.1 Firmicutes bacterium UBA5420
AGGGTAATAGAACCTATTCCTGTAGACGCCTCCGCATCCCGAAGTATATGTTTGGTTGTAATCCCCTCTTTGCTTAACACCGCCTGCATTTCATCTCCAAACAAATCTCTGCCTAACTTTCCGGCCATCGTTACATGACCGCCGAGCCTGGCAGCACTTACGGC
>DHNI01000131.1:355-5235 GCA_002409455.1 Firmicutes bacterium UBA5420
TTCCTGGTATTCGGGGGGTCCGAACCACCAGATCCATCATAAAACTTCCAATGACCAGAATCTCTGGTTGCCTATGTAGCATTATCCTATCACTTCCCTGGCGAGGTACCGCGACCCATTGTGAGCCGAGTGGTAGAGTACGTCAGAATGCACAAATGCTATACGTAACACGGTTCGCTTCTCCCTTCCAATAGATCCCGTCTTACTGCTGTACTTCGAGGAGAGCTATCTGGCGAGCGTTCAGGGGGATCCTAACAGTATCCTCGAGTTTGATGTGGCGGCTAATTTGGCGCGTCTTCAGTTCAATGGCAAATATACCCCTCCCAGAAAACCGATGGAGGATCTGCGATGCGGGAACCTCAAGTGATATCTCTTCTTGGGAAAGATTTGCAAAGAAGAGTCCGAGATTACCCTTCCCGTCCCACCATGCTGCGTGACTTACTTGTGGTACCTGAAATGTCCCTTGTTCATGTAAGGAACCCAGACCACTGCTGCCATTGTAGAAATACCAATCGAGATCGATCTTAGGAACGGTAAGTTCAAGAGGCCGGGTCATCTGTCCATAGACTAGATAAGGTTTGCCAAATCCCGTGCGGGCTGCCCCTACTTCCTTAAGGAACTCTACTTTCTTAGGATCAATGGAGAACGAAAGATCATCGATTGTAGCATAGTGCTTTTCCACATCTTCCCGTTGTCCATGGAGTTCCTCTAAGAGCGAGAACTCATAGTTGAGCTCAAAGAGCCCACCCCAAAGTGTGACCCGACTAGCAATCCAGTAGAATATTTCACCAAAATCAGGGGACAATTTTGCCCACCCATCTAAGCGAACAGGGGCGTAGTCGTGGTATACATATGAGAACATGGGAATCTTCTCCGCTTGCCCACCTATAACCCAGTCTCTAAAGTAATCTCCTTCGAATGTGGAAACAGGTCCCGCCTCAGCCCGAGCCTGGTAATAATCTAAGCTATCGATAAAGACCTCGCTAATCATCTCGGTGCCCTGTGGCACATATGCTCCATGCACTTGGCTTGCAGCCTGCTTCGTTTGGGACCAAAGCTCCTTATAGGCATTCACAAGAATCGGCCCACTACCTGGTTTGTGGGGGTGATGATTACTATAGCAGGACATGTTCATGTTGTTGGCGGAGATGTCGTAATAAAAGGCATCCATTCCCTCTGCCAAGAGCTTAAGTCCACGCCATGTATGAAGGGAGCGCAAGGTCTCTGTAGTGGGGCACAAATGGACGAAGTTATGGTTATCCCAATTCTCAAACTCGGTACTGCGGCCTACGACGTCTTGCTCTATCGTAGCAAACGAGGGGTTACGTGGTTCAACAAGTAAATCAAACTCGAAGGCGGCAACATAGTCTCCATTCCGCCGAATTGTTGCTAGGTTTTCGGGACAAAACCTAGCCGGAAACCAGTCATCTTTCTCAGCGGCCAGCAAAGAACCCCGGTAATCTTGGCCTCCCTTCGGCCAATTCACCCCTAAAATGTGAAAGACCGACCCTTCTACAGCATCACTAAAGAACCTAAGCCACATCGAGCGATCCTCCACGGGGTTAACACCAAAGGTGGCGAACTGTACATCTTCCAACAACCATGTGGCTTTATCCTTGCGTTCGCGCCACGGCCCTTTAGAACACCACTCCTGCCTTAAGGCCCAATCACGATATAGATCAGCCGCTGCATACCAGGAACCATCCTTTAGGATGCCAAAAGCCATTGCGTAATCGAGCTTAGGGCAAGATCCTGCCTCAATTACGTCCGCTTCGTGGATAAAACTCGCCTCCAGATGCTTATCGTCGCCTGATTTGAAGAAGTTAATCCACTTCTTATGGCCCTTTGGATCATAGCAGGCAAAATAGAAACCGCCCATCCCTTCAGCAAAATACGTCATAAACTGCATGGGAGAACCATCAAATCCTTTAGGATACACAGAGGCAATAATACCCCTGCTAGGCAATGGGCCAGCAAAGGCCATGGGCCTACTCTTAAAAAGGTGCATGGGATCGCGAAACAAAAAGCCAGTTGCTTGAGGATGTGCCAGGCAGTTCATATGAGATGGTGATGTGAGCTCTGCGATCCCCTGCCATCTGGGATACGTTACTTTTCTTATCACATGCTCCGTGTGGTTTTCAACTGTGAGGCGAAGGGTCGCGATGCGCTCACCTACTTCAAGCGAGACATGACCCGTAATCCGGATCCCAAGGTGAGACTCCCATAGTAGAGTGATCTTCTGTCCTATAGCAGACTCCTCCATATGCGCGGAGAAATCAAAACAGATGGCCGGCGTATATCCGTCGAACTGTAAAAGAAAGGCTGGCTGTACTTCAAGATTATCCCTCAACGCGCCATCCATAAGGGAAAGTCCATTTTTCAGGTCTGTGACCTGCAAAATCGCACCTGTCTCATCACTAAACTCAATGGAAAGATATTCATTTCTAAGCTCCACAACACGCCTCCTTACTAACCTTTCATACCCGTTACTGTGATACCCTCTATGATATACCTTTGTGCAAAGGCAAAGGCCAGAAGCACCGGTATCATGACAAGAGTTGCAGCAGCCATCAAGAGGTTCCAATCGGTATAGTACTGTCCCTGAAACGAGTACAGACCAAGGGTGAGTGTGAACGTCTTTTGGCTAGAGAGCATAATCAAGGGCCACATAAAGTCATTCCAGACCTGCATTAAGGAAAACACACCCAACACAGACAATACTGGTTTTGTCAGAGGCAGCATGACCTTAGTGTAAATCGTGAAAAGATTTGCCCCGTCAATAAGGGCTGCTTCATCTAGATCCCGCGGTATGGTCATCATAAACTGGCGCATCAAAAACGTTCCGAATGGCCCGCCAAATAGCCCCGGTATAATCATGACCATCCATGTATCCAGCCAGCCATAGTTACGCATGAGTACATACATGGGAACTTGGGTCACCTGGGTGGGAATCATCATGGTGGCAAGGTACAAAAGGAACAATTTGTTCCGCCCGGGAAACTTCAGTCGTGCAAAGGCAAAACCAGCTAATGAGCACGAGACGAGCTGACCTATCATCACGGATACGGAGTAGAATACCGTATTCAAAAAGTACCGGCCAAAAGGGGCCGCCTTGAAGACATCCACGTAGTTAGACCACACCCATCTATCCGGCAGCCACTTGGGCGGATACACAAAAATTCCGCCGGACGTTTTTAGTGAACTGATGACGGTCCAGTAAAAAGGTAGTAAAACGACAACTAGAATCACCGCCATAGATAGAAAGACGAAGGCTTTCTTCAAAAGCCTTGTTGGATTGAAATGCGTCATTGGTCCTGCCTCCTCTTCCTACATAAAAGATATATCTTCTCCGCCAGATTTGGTCACCCGTAGCTGAATGATAGTGAAGATTAAGATGACCACGAATAGCACATAGGACATGGCCGAAGCATACCCCATATCAAAGAAACGAAAAGCGTTTTGGTAAATGTACATTCCATATACACGGCTAGCATCGCCTGGACCTCCATTTGTCATTACAAAGGGTTCTGCGAACACCTGGAAAGCCCCAATGCTAGACATGACGCCAATAAAAAAGAGCGAGGGGGTTATTAAAGGTAGCGTCACAGACCAAAACATTCGCCAGTTACTGGCACCATCGATGCGGGCGGCCTCATAATACACGGAAGGTATAGCTTTTAGGCCAGCCAAGAAGATGACAGCGTTATATCCCATGCCTTTCCAAATAGACATAATGGCTATGGAGGGCATTACCATAGCCTCACTGGTGAGCCAATCTACGGTGGGCAAGCCCACGACGCTAAGAATATAGTTGAACAAACCAATATCCGTGTTGTACAGCCAACGCCAGATTACGGAGACAGTTACCAGGGACATGACTTGAGGAATGAAGACGGCCGACCGAAAAATGGTGATACCCCGCATGGCCCGATTCATCAGTAAAGCGAGCATTAACCCTATAACGATCCCACCTGGTACAGTCAGAACTACGTAATACAAAGTTTTTCCCATTGTTTTCCAGAAGAAAGGATCCCACGTAAATAGGTCTTTGTAGTTGGCTAGCCCCACCCATTGAGCAGGTGAGAACAGATTCCAATCCGTGAAACTCATAAAGAATGCGAACAAGATGGGGTAGATCGTAAAAGCTATAAGTCCTCCAAAATTCGGTAATAAGAAAAGGTAGGCCGGTCCATGCTTCTTGATCGCCCGTAAGAATTGCTTAGATCTGTGTTTCATACAGCAGCCCTCCTCATTGGGAGCGAATACTTGCACCATCACTAGTGCAAGTATTCGCTTTTCCTAAACTATCTTACCCGTCGCAATGCCGCATTGTTTTCGGCTTCAATTAGCGGAAGAACCTCGCTAGCTGGTTTAATGCCGCGAAATACATCATCAAACAAACGCACCCAGGCTTCGTTAATGCGCCCCCATTCTGGTGAAAGAGGCATTGGTTTGGCATGTGCTGCGGTATCGGTAAAGACAATTGCATTATCCGGCTCGAATTCGCTCTTGGCGAATACGTTCTCGGAAACCGACTTCATAACTGGAGTAAACAACCCCGTGCTGGCAATAACTTCTTGCCCGCGAGGACCAGTCATGAATTTTACAAACTCCCATGCTTCTTCAGGATGTTTGGTAGCTGCGGCAATGGCTAGGCCTGTTCCGCCCACTTCTGAACGGATGTTTGCTTCATGACCGTTCGGCCCAATGGGGAACGGAGCAACATCGTAATCCAGACCTTTTTCTTCTTTTGCTGAGTTAAAAAGTGGAACAAACCAGTGTCCAACAGTTCCCATACCGATTTTACCATCAGCAAACATGTCGTGATTGGTCTGAACCTGTGATTGAACATTTGAGGGAGCAACGCGATGGACGTTGAT
>DHNI01000076.1:0-2434 GCA_002409455.1 Firmicutes bacterium UBA5420
CCGTTAGATGCAGGGAG
The DNA here is from genome assembly GCA_002409455.1 of Firmicutes bacterium UBA5420. GTDB lineage: Bacteria > Bacillota > Limnochordia > Darwinibacteriales > Darwinibacteriaceae > UBA5420. Next base: position 18 of record DHNI01000076.1, read on the forward strand.
CTCTGCCGTTTGTGCAGGGCTCTCCTTTGCTAGGATTGCAGGGCTTTAGCTTTTGTGCTATGATCATCTAAATTATGATTTGCTGGAGTGTGAAGTTTGTATGGACATAGACCCGCCTAGACGGTGGCATACCCTAAAATTGAGGCTCTTGTGGCGTATGCCCAAAGAACCGCGCAAGAAGATCAAAACCTTTCTACGCTTAGGCGATGCGTATCTAAAACGTGGCGAAGAACAATTGGCGAATTACTGCTATGATCTTTCGAAAGGGTTGGCCGAAGAAGCCGGGGCCATACATTTGCTGAAAAAAATCAGCCAACGCGTCCAATAGAGTTGTGCGAGGGGGCTTAGCGTGAAGAACTTGAAACAAATGACGAAAGCTCCATCTTTGTGGAAGGCTGTTCAGCTTGTTTGGCAGGCAGGAATAACATCGTTTGAACAAAGAACACGGCTCGAAGAGCTAGAGCGTGGCAAGGCCCGCCTAGAACAAGAGTTGTTGACGTCCTCCCAGTTGGTTCATGATTATGAGACGAAAATTCACAATAATGTGCGCGAGAACCAAGAGCTGACTCAGAAAAACAAGGAGTTGGAGTGGGGGTATCGTGCGTTGCTCCGCGAGAATCAATGGCTCAGGGAAGAGATTTTCAAACTTAAGGGGAAACCATTGGTTTGACGTAGAGGTCTTAAAGGGGTGGTTGAATGGATTCGAAAAAAATGATTATCACCTCACTTTTAATTGCCTTGGTGACGGTGACCACGATGGTGGTCAATGTCCCTTTGCCCGGTGTTAAGGGGTATGTCAATATTGGAGACACCGTTGTGCTACTGGCAGGCCTGATATTTGGTCCACTGGTGGGTGCCGCGGCTGGTGCCCTCGGTTCGAGCTTGGCTGACCTTCTCCTTGGTTATGCGTATTGGGCGCCCTGGACCTTTGTGATTAAGGGCGTCGAAGGTTTCTTAGCAGGATGGCTGTTTGGACGCATGCAACAGGCCAGTGGCTCTGGTACGATCCTGGGGGCCACGGTTGCAGCAGCATTCATGGTCTGTGGTTACTTTTTAGTCGGAATCCTTTACTATGGGCTTGGCCCTGCACTGGTCTCGCTTCCTGGCGATCTACTTCAGGGTGGAGTTAGTGTGGCCTTGAGTTTAGTCTTGTTGCGCCCGATCCGCAAATATCTTTGTTTGTAAGAAGACAGGCACATTTTCCCCTGAGTGCTCATAGAATAAAAAGCTTGAGTCTTGGCAGAAAGGGGGTCTGGCTGGTGGTTCCCTCGTTACTAAATGCGCTAGGCATGTGGCTGGTTGAAGGCATAGGGTTTTTGACTGGTTTTGTCACTAGTGGGAGTGCATTTCCAAAGCCTCTTCGGCCCGAAGAGGAGCGAGAATTACTAATAAAAAAGGAAGCAGGAGACGAAGGCGCCCGCAATACCCTGATTGAACGGAACCTTCGTCTTGTGGCACATATCGTAAAAAAATTCGATAACACTGGTGAAGACAATGAGGATTTAATCTCTATTGGGGTGATTGGACTCATCAAAGCGATCAACACCTTTAATCCCCACAAGAACACTCGTTTGGCTACTTATGCTGCTAGGTGCATTGAGAATGAGAGCTCACTGTCAAGAGGGAACCCCAATCCTAATTTCTCCGTTTTCGGCAACAGTATAGTCTCGATCGTGAACGGTTAAGGTCAAGCTAGGACCGTCTTCTTGCTTAATCACCACCTCTTTCCAATTAACCTGGATTTCTAGGCGATGATTGCCGAAGCGTAGTCTAAAGGCATAACTACTCCATTCTTGCGGTGCAAAAGGCCTGAGTGAAAGGCGGCTATCTTCAATCCGTAGCCCGCCAAAACCGTATACAATCGACATCCATGTCCCAGCCATACTGGTGATATGTAGGCCGTCATCGGTATCGTTGTTGTAGTTATCTAAATCCAGGCGTGCTGTACGCAAATAAAGCTCGTAGGCCTTCCGTTGATAGCCTATTTCGGCCGCAATAATTGAATAAACACAAGGCGACAATGACGATTCATGAACGGTCATGGGTTCATAAAAATCGAAGTTGCGCTTTTTTGTTTCTAAATCATAACGATCCCCCAAGAAGAACAAGCCCTGGAGTACATCAGCTTGTTTGATAAAGCATGAACGCAAAATGCGATCCCATGACCAGTTTTGGTTGAGCGGGAGGTCGTGCGTGGGTATCTGATCGACCGTCTGAAGTTCTTTGTCCATGAAACCGTCTTGCTGTTCAAAGACATTTAGCTCTTCTACAATGGGATAGTACATCTTCTCAGCGATGTCTTGCCAGTTTCTCATTTCTTCCCCATCTAGGCCTAGCTTATCTGCAAGCTGCTCATATTCCTCGAGGCTCGTCACACGGAGCTTTGCAAGCGTCTCCAGCGTGTATTCAAGGCACCA
>DHNI01000076.1:2441-15599 GCA_002409455.1 Firmicutes bacterium UBA5420
ACATTTAGCTCTTCTACAATGGGGTAGTACATCTTCTCAGCGATGTCCTGCCAGTTTCTCATTTCTTCCCTATCTAGGCCTAGTTTATCTGCAAGCTGCTCATATTCCTCGAGGCTCGTCACACGGAGCTTTGCAAGCGTCTCCAGCGTGTATTCAAGGCACCACGCCGCGATGCGGTTTGTATACCAGTTATTATTTACATTGTTTTCGTACTCATTGGGACCTGTGACCCCCAAAATCATGTAGACGCCCTTTCTGGGCTGAAAACTCACCCTGCTCGCCCAAAAACGGCAGATTTCTACTAAGACTTCCAGACCGTATTCCCTTAGGTAATTGTGATCGCCGGTATAGCGTACATAGTTGAAAATGGCATAGGCGATGGCTCCATTGCGATGGATCTCCTCAAAGGTGATTTCCCACTCGTTGTGACACTCCTCACCGTTCATGGTCACCATAGGGTAAAGTGCTCCTTTGAGTCCGAGCTTTGCAGCGTTTTCTTTGGCTTTTTCGAGATGATGATAGCGATATACCAAGAGATTGCGCACAATCGCAGGATCGCTGGTAGAGAGGTAAAAGGGAAGGCAATAGGCTTCTGTATCCCAGTAGGTGCTGCCACCATACTTTTCGCCTGTAAAGCCCTTGGGCCCAATATTTAAGCGGGGGTCTTCGCCGGTATAGGTCTGATGCAGGTGGAAAATGTTGAAACGAATTCCCTGCTGAGCAGCTACATCACCCTCAATCTTGATATCGCTGTCATGCCATACGAGAGCCCAGGCCTTAGCATGACCATCGAAGAGTGTTGCATAATCCTTTGCTTTATGGTCGCGAAGAATCGAAATGGCCCGTTCGGAAACGGTTTCAGATGGAAAATCGCGATTGGTAGTCACAGCTACTGTTTTCTCAAGGGTGAGAGTCTCTCCAACTTTGAGGCGTGCTTTTACCTCGGCTTGCGCATAGCGAGAAGAAGTGGTGCAATGGGGCTGAAGATTGCTGAGTTCCACGCCATCACGGTAGAGACGAAACGAACTCGCGGCCGCTACAATAAAACTAGACTTCTTTGTCTCCATGGTCACTAACTGCAAGTCAAGGTTGCTTGATTCGGCCACGCCGATCCAGAAATCCTCACCATAATTGGCATCTTCATTCACGACATTTCCATCTAAATAGGGGGTAAATATAATCTCAGAGCCTTCTTGGGTGGGATCAGCTTCTAGGGTAACACTATAGCTAATGCCTGCGAGTTCTCGGTGCTCCTTGCTTACAAAGCGCTTGGTCTGAATGAAAAACGTACGCCCCTCGGGATCCTGAACCCTGAAATGGCGAGATAACTCTCCTTTTTGCATATCTAGACTGCGGCGAAACCCAGCCGGCTTCCAGGTGTGGAGATCCAGAGGCTTGTGCCCCAACGTGACGTCAATGCCGATGAAATTCACTGCGTTTAGGACTTTCGCAAAATATTCGGGATATCCAACTTTCCACCAGCCTACCACGGTGCGATCGGGATAATAAACCCCGGCTATGTACGTTCCCTGTAAACGGTCTCCAGAGTATTTTTCCTCAAAGTTTCCACGCATGCCCATATAACCATTACCTAGGGAGGTAATGCTTTCGATAACGCGATTCAGTTCGGGGTGAAATCCTTCCTCAACAACATTCCATTCATCGTTTCCTAGTAATAGTTTCAAAAAGAACACCTCCTGTCAACATACGTAAACTCATCATAACCCACTTTGTAAAACTTGGCAATCGTTTGCACAGTACCGCAAAAAAATATCGCCTTGTTTTCATGTTTTCATGAGCTTGCCAGGAGTTCAAGCAGTCTATCTAAACTAAAGGCAGTAAAGTCTGAGATTACGTAGTGTGCCTCGTCAAGAACCTGTGGGTTGCCAACGCCGATAGCTATCATCCCTGCTCTCCGTGCTGCTTCGATGCCCGCTTGGGCATCTTCAAAGACCACTGCGTTTTCTGGAGCGATGTTTAGCAGGGAGGCACTTAGGGCAAACACCTCCGGGTCAGGTTTTGCCTTCGAGACCACATGGCCATCAACAATGGTATCAAAATAGTCACCGAGTTCCACCCTTTCAAGAATGCGGCGGGCGTTCTTGCTTGCTGATCCGAGGGCAACTTTTACGCTTGCCGTCCGTAACTCATCTAAAAAGGGCAGTACTCCAGGGAGAATCTCCGACGAATCCATCTGGTCAATATACTCCACATACCAGGCGTTTTTCTTGGCAGCCAACTGCTCCTTTTCTTCATCTCGGCGTTCTTGTTTCCCAATCTCAAGTAGGATGTCAAGAGACCGCATTCTACTTACGCCTTTGAGCCGCTCGTTATCTTGTTTGGTAAACTCAATTCCAATCTCGTCCCCTAGACGTTTCCAGGCCAAATAGTGGTACTTGGCTGTATCTACAATGACGCCATCCAAGTCGAAAATAGCGAGCCTTAAATCCATAGATAAACCTCCTTTGTCCCATTATATCATGATTACATCTATCTAAACATAGTCTAGGTAAAAAAGGGGAGGTGAGGCAACTGATTGCCATTTATGCTCGGGTCAGCACTGAGGAGCAAGCGAAGCATGGCTTCAGTATTCCAGCGCAGATTCGGGAATGTCAAGATCGCATTGGAGGGGCTTCGGCTCTTGTATTTGCCGACGAGGGCGTATCGGGCGAAACCCTCAAGCGACCGGCCTTAGAAAGTCTAAGGCAAAAAATCGACAGAAAGGAGGTGAAAAGTGTTTATTGCCTAGATCCCGATCGCCTATCCCGTAAGCTTTTGCATCAATTGCTGCTCACCGAAGAATGGGAAAGGCAGGGGGTATGCTTATACTTTGTAAATGGTGATTACAGCAAGACACCAGAAGGCAACCTATTTTACGCACTCAGGGGAGCTATTTCAGAATTTGAGAAGGCCAAGATTACCGAGCGAATGTGTAGGGGGCGCCGAGAAAAGGCGCGGCAAGGGCGGGTTTTGCGGGACTTTCAGATCTATGGCTATGACTTTGATCCAATAAACGAGCAGCTGGTTGTTAATCCTAAGGAAGCAGCAGTTGTGCGGCAGATCTACAGGTGGGTGATCGCTCCTCCCCCTGAAATTGATGGCGTATCGGCGATCGCTCGTACCTTGACCAAGCAAGGTGTACCCACCAAGAGGGGAGCAAACCGTTGGCACCGGCAGGTGGTGAGGCAAATTCTAAGTAACCGCACCTATCTGGGAGAGTTTTATCAGAATAAATGGGACACCTCGAATAACAAGGTGCGCCTTCGCCCACGAGAGGAGTGGATTTTCATACCCTGTCCATCCATTATCGACCCAGAGACATTTCGCAAAACCCAGTCGGTTTTATCCACTCTGTCATTTAGATCGAGATCTTAATGCACCTGCGCACAACAAAACGCATTCGTCAAGAAATAATGCTCTACGATCCAATTGGGGCTGATCGGGAAGGCAACGAGATTAGCCTTATGGATATTTTACGCTCTGATGAAGATGAGGTATTAGATGAAGTGGTTTTCAACATTGATCGGAGTCTGTTAGCCGAGCGTTTTGGGTGTTTATCAAAGCGCGAACAAACAGTACTCGAACTGCGCTTTGGCCTCGGGCAGCAAGACCGTTTGACACAAAGACAGATCGGTCGTCAACTCGGAATCTCTAGGTCCTACGTCTCTCGTATCGAAAAAAGAGCCTTGGGAAAACTACTAAATGAAATGGGTCCGTGTTAGAATGTGCGCCCCCTCTGTGGGGCGCCTTTTTCGTAGCAGACATTTGTTGCTGGCAAAATCTGTGGTATAATTGATTGACACTAAGGAAAGTAGAGCGTAACAGATGAAAAAGTTGGTTCCGGATGTGATTTGCGAGAGCGTGTTTGCCATTGATCTAGACAAGCTAAAGAAGCGACAGATTTCGGGCTTATTAGTCGATATTGACAACACCTTAGTACCCTGGGGTGAACCCGAGATGGAAGAAGCCTTTGTAACCTGGGTGAAAGGGGCTAAACAAAGGGGCTTCAAGGTTTGCTTAGTCTCGAACGCCAAAAAACCTCGTGCGCAGAGCTTTGCCACCCTTTTGGAGATTCCCGCGGTAGGTTTGGCCCTTAAGCCGCTTGGGCGTGCCTTTCGAAAAGGCATGGCCTTGCTTGATCTTAGGTCCCATGAAGTAGCCGTTGTGGGCGACCAGTTGTTCACCGACGTGCTCGGAGGGAACCGCTTAGGCATTTACACTATTTTGATTAATCCCCTCAGCCGAAATGAGCTTGATTCAACGAAGATTATGCGTAGGATTGAACAGAAGATCTTAGGCCATATGGTGAAACGGGGACAAATCAGTGCCAAGCATGCCCAAATTCGGCAAGGGAGAGACTAAGATGAACGAGAGATATTGTCAAGGCTGTGGTGCCAAAATCCAAAGCACAGAACCCCATCGCTTCGGCTTTGTTCCGGCGCATTTACTAAACCAAGATGCGGTTCTTTGTCAGCGTTGTTTTCGCATCAATCACTATGGGCGTAATGAACTCGGTCCCGTTGCAGCCAGTGATTCCCTAGAATCCATTCAGGCTGGCACGGATTGGTCGACGGGCGTATGCCTTGTAGTCGATTTATTGGATTTTGAGTCTGCGCTTCCGCCTGAACTCTTGGGCCTTATACGGGGAAAGGAAGTAGTCTTGGCTGTGAATAAGGTGGACTTGATTCCCAAAAAGACGCCCTATAAAGAGCTGGAAAGTTGGGTGAAGTCGCGCCTAGATTACTATGGTTTGCCTGGGGTAAGGTTTGTTTTGGTCAGCGCGGCCAATGGCTATGGCTTTCCTGCCTTAGCTGATCACTTGGCTACACTTGGCAAACAGGTTGTTTTTGTCGGGGTCACCAATGTGGGAAAATCCAGTGTGTTGCAGCGCTTACTGCAAATGCGCATTGGAGGCGGGAAGCGTAAGCAGATTGAACCTACCATATCTGCTTATCCTGGCACAACGGTGAGTGTGTCGCGGTGGTCATGCCCTGGAGGCTTAGTCTTAGCTGACTCGCCGGGTTTTGTTCCTCAGGGTAGAATTAGTGATCTGGTTTCGCCAGAGCTAGCCTTGGAGATTATCCCCCATGAGAGTTTGTCGTCCCATCTTTATCCTATCCAGGCAGAGGATGTCGTTTTCATAAGGGGCCTGTGCGCAGTAGAGTGTTTGGCCAGTGGCGGCCAAGGCTTGCTATTAGGATTCACCGGTTCGGGTGTCCGATGGCAAAAATCCTCCAATCGGCAGTTAGATAAATGCCTGCAAAAAGGTAGCGAGCTAGCTCCTATCAAAGTTTGGGAAGAGGCTCTCGTTGAGCTTAAGCCAAGGGAGGATTTATTCATTAACGGCTTGGGATGGATTTCAGCTCGGAAGGCGAAGTATAAGTTGAGGCTTACGATTCCGGCTGGCGCAGAGTTTACGATTCGTCCCAATCTCATTGGCCAAAAAAATACATAAAAAGAGCAGAATTTTGGAATAAAGCTCGTCCTCCTTGCACATACTATAAATATCAAGAAGGTCAGGGAGGATGAATCATGTCGTTATTTGTTTATCAGGCAGCCTTGGATTATGAGTCCAGTGACAAGCTACTTTTAGAGATTCGCCAAAAGGTGAGCCAGCTTAAGAGCTCCCATCCCAAATTGCGGCATTGTGCTCTGGCCGATGTGAGCCTAGAAAGAAGCCAAGCAACCGTCAACGTCACGTTATTTTTTCAACCCTAACCCCATATACGGGGTTTTTCTTTTGATGGTAAAGAAGATAGGCAGGAGTTTCCATGGAACAAAGAGAAAAGACTTACTAACAGAATTTAGGAGGTCGAATATGGAACGAATAACCCGGATTCGAGAGCGTCTGCAAGCTGAGGGGGCAGATGTATTCTTAGTTTCTAATCCTGTGAACAGACGTTATCTTACTGGTTTTACCGGTTCCGCAGGTTTGGTGTGGATCTCCAACACTAGGCAGGCTATATTAACGGATTTTCGGTATCTTGAACAGGTAAAAACGGAATGCCCTGGTTGGGAGTTAATCAGGATTGAAAGTTACATTGAATCACTGAAGACGCTCACAGAAGAGGACAACGTCCAGACGATTGCTTTCGAGAAAGACTATGTCACCGTGAAACAAATGGAGGATTGGCAAGAAAAGCTAACGCCACAGTTCACAGGGATCACTGGTTGGGTAGAAGAATTACGAATGATCAAGAATAAAGAGGAGATTGAGAATATCAAAAAGGCGGCAAAAATCGCCGATGAGGCCTTTGCCAAGCTTCTCCCTACTCTTCGTTCTGGATTGACTGAGCGTGAGGTGGCGCTAGAACTCGAATTCCTAATGCGCAAAGCAGGGGCAAGTGGTATGTCCTTTGACCCGATTGTGGCTTCAGGTCCACGCAGTGCTTTACCCCATGCCAGACCAGGAGAACGCATTTTCAGTGTGGGCGATTTTGTTGTCTTTGACTTCGGGTGTATTGTTAACGGCTACTGCTCCGACATGACAAGAACAGTCGTGATTGGTGAACCAGAAGAACAGCACCTGCTTATTTACGATTTGGTCCTAGAGGCGCAAATGAAGTCTCTTGCTGCTGTAGGCCCCGGGAAAACGGGTGTAGAAGTTGATGCCATTGCCCGTGACATAATTAGCGATATGGGTTATGGAGAATATTTTGGCCATGGTTTGGGACATAGCCTAGGCCTGGAAGTTCACGAAAGTCCGCGGCTTTCAAAAACAGATCAGACGGCTCTAAAACCCGGTATGATTGTAACTGTGGAACCGGGAGTTTATTTGCCAGGCTTTGGCGGCGTGCGAATTGAAGATCTGGTCTTGGTAACAGAGGATGGCGCAGAGGTCTTGTCCTCTACCTTTAAAGAATTGTATGTGGTGGGATAAGGGGGAATACAATGATCTCGGTAAATGATTTGCGTACAGGAGTAACAGTTGAACTCGATGGTGATATTTTTAGTGTGGTGGATTTTCTTCACGTTAAACCAGGTAAAGGCGCTGCCTTTGTCCGCACGAAGCTGAAAAACATCCGTACGGGTGCCAGTGTTGAACGGACCTTTAGGGCTGGCGAGCGCATTGCTCGGGCGCATATTGAATCAAGGCAGATGCAGTATATGTATAACGCATCTGGGGAGTATTTCTTTATGGATATGGAAACCTATGATCAGATTGCTTTAAGAGAAGCCGATCTAGGTGACGCCCCTAAGTACCTTTTAGAAAACATGACTTTAGGAATTCAATTCTATGAGAATCAGGCCGTGGGAGTTGATTTGCCTACGACAGTAATCTTGGAAGTAACCCAGACAGAACCAGGATTTAAGGGCGACACGGCACAGGGTGCGACCAAACCTGCCACGTTGCAGACAGGGATTACGATTCAGGTGCCGTTGTTTGTGGAGCAAGGTGAGATGGTGAAGGTGGACACTAGGAGTGGCGAGTATCTCTCGCGAGCCTAGGCAAGAAGAAATTTGGGGGTGGATGTGTTGGAGACGATTAAAGAGAAAATTGCCTATTTGCGTGGGATTATTGACGGAGATCCTTCCATGGCGGAGGGACGCAACGGCTTTGTGTTTACCAAGATTCTGCAGGTTCTAGAAGAGCTGGCCCACGAAGTGGAAGAGCTGGCACAGGCCCATGATGAGTTAGATGAGTATCTGCAGGAAGTAGACTTTGATCTTGCTTATTTAGAGGATGAGTTTTTCCTAGACGAGGATGATCATGATTGTGACTGTGACGATTACGATGAGTGGGATGACTCCTTGGAGGGTTCATTAGTAGAAGTGGAGTGCCCAGAGTGTGAAGACATCGTTACCTTCGATGAGGATTTCTTATTTGACCAAGGTGTGCAAATTCGGTGTCCCCGTTGTGACGCAGTCGTATTTGAGACCTCTGATTTTGAGGAGCTTGAGGATCTTTTTGAAGAAGATACTGTGCTGGATGAAGATGATGAAGACTAGCTTTTAGATTGAAGTTCTAGATTAGAGAGGTTGCCCCAAGCGGGGCAACTTTTTTTATGGGCATACCTTGTCCGCCCGGTGCATATAGTGTTGCAAAGGTGGAGTCTACTATGTTGAACTATCTTTCGCCCGTCTTAAGGGGTATCGTATATCAAGCTTCTTTGTCTGAGCTCGAAGAGGTGCGGATTCGCCTTAATCGTCCTCTCATGGTCAAAGATGGGAGTGGATTTCTCTTCCTGTCCGCAATGGGAGTACCCTCTGCACCGCAATATAGCTACATTGTAACGAAAGATGATTTGGAGCGAACATTACAGCTTGTAACCGACAACTCTTGGTATGCTTGGGAGCAGGAGATCCAAGGTGGGTACTTGACCTTGCCTGGCGGGCATCGAGTGGGTATAGGTGGACAGGCGGTGTACAGCGGTGGCCAGTTGAAGACGATTAAAAACATCGCATCCCTTAATTTTCGCCAGGCCAGGGCAGTGGTGGGCGCCGCTGATCCTATTGTAAGTAGAGTTATGGCTAAAGGGGGCTACATCCGTTCCACTCTTATTGTCTCTCCTCCTGGTTGCGGCAAGACCACATTGCTCCGCGATCTTACTCGGCAGGTAGCCGACTTCGGTCTGCAAGTTGTCGTTATCGATGAACGCTCAGAAATCGCTTCATGCTACTTAGGCGTTCCCCAACTGGATGTTGGTGTACAAACTGATGTCTTGGATGGATACGTAAAGGAAATTGGCGTCTATCATGCTCTGCGAGGCTTAAGCCCACAGGTCGTGGTGACAGACGAAATCGGGCATGGTGGTGATGCTCTAATCCTCTCTGAGCTCGCCAGGAGCGGGGTCAAAGTCATTGCCACTTGCCACGGAGACTCCTGGGAGCAATTAAAAGGGAGGAGTTGGAGCAAGGAAAGCCTGGAGATGTTTGAGTTGGTGGTGATCTTATCGCGGCGGCAAGGGCCAGGTACCATAGAATCAGTTCTAAGAGTTGGAGGCAGTACATAAAATGATTAGGACAGGGGTGAGCTGTGGTGTTTGTTAAGGCTGTTGCTGCTGGTCTTATTCTTTTTTCTACTGGAGCCATGGGCTTAACTCTTGCAAAAAGTTTCTCCCAGCGAGTCCACAATCTAAGGGGACTAATTACATTTATTCAAGTGTTGGAATCCGAAATTCAATTTGCCCGAACCACCTTGCCTAATGTCATTCGTGCTCAAGCCAACCAGTTTTCGGGAGACATAGGTGCATTTTTGCACATTTTGAACATAGGCCTCACGGAAGGTAGTGGCGAACGTTTCGGTGCAATATGGGAAAAGGGGCTTCGGAGCCTTGCTGCAAACGGTCTACCGAAGTCTGCACTGGAGGATTTGCTAAGTCTTGGCGATCTGTTGGGCACGAGCGATGTTACGGAACAAGTCAAACATCTCAAAGTCCTATTACATCGCCTAGAACAAGCACTCCAAGTTGCCCAGGAGGAGCGGGAAAAACAGACTCGCTTATGGCAATATCTAGGTTTCTCTGCTGGATTGCTCATCATCTTACTCTTGCTCTAGGAGGGATTATAGTGACCGATTTATCTCCAATTTATCGCATTGCTGGACTGGGGATTTTGGTGGCAGTCCTTAATATTTTCCTTGTGCAGGCAGATCGGAAAGAACAGGCGCAAATGCTGAGCCTGGCCGGGGTGATCATCGTCCTTTTGTGGTTGGTTCAAATGGTGGGGCAACTTTTTTCTGATGTCGAAGCGGTTTTTAGGTGGTGAGATCCTTGCTGTGGCTTCCCTTGGTGATTGGTCTAGGCGTCGTACTAACTGTGTTTCAAGCCCATCTCAGGGAGGAACAACCTGCTTGGGCTGTTCTGATCGCTCTCTCCTTTGTGGCAGTTATGTTCTTGGCTTTGATTCCACAATTTAGTAGTGCCTTTGGCGCGTTAACGACCCTTGCTCGGGAAGCCGATGTAAGTTCGCTATATTTGAATCCGGTTCTAAAAACGATTGGGGTAGCCTATCTCACGTCATTTGGGGTGCAGATCAGCCGTGAAGCAGGTGAGGAGGCCATCTCTGGCATGATCGAATTAGCTGGTAAACTGGTAATCTTACTAATTGCCTTACCTCTTCTGCAGGCCATTTTATACACTTTGTTCGGTATACTGGGTTTTTAGGATGATACATATGAAGCGGTGGATGGTGGTCTTAAACCTATTGGTAATCCTAGTGGTGGTGGCTCCCGCATGTCACGGTCAAAGTGCAAAAGATGGGCAACCCTTTCAAGAATCCATCGAGGCTCAACTAGAAGCGCTTGACTTGGGCCAGCTGTTAAACTTTGTTGAACTTTTGGAAAAAGAGTATCAGGAATATCTGCCTGGACTTCGTCTGCAGGATTTACTGGGAGAAGGGGATCCATCTCCACCTCCGACAGGACTCTTGCTTCTTATACTACAGAACTTTCTGCGCGAACTATACTTAAGCTTGCATCTCCTTCGTCAGCTTGTGGTTATAGGTATCTTAGCCGCTTTGCTCGAACGCTTAAGCCGCTCGTTTGGCACCAAAGCAGTGGTCGATCTAGCTTTTTCCGTGTGTTTTCTAGTTCTAGTGATCCTCGGATTGCAGAGCTTTCAGATTGCCTCTAGTGTAGCAACCAATGCAATTGATCAGATGGTTGGTTTTATGTATTCCCTTATACCCATGCTATCTTCGCTTCTGGTTGCTGTGGGAGGCGTTACTTCGGCGGCGGTGTTTCACCCCTTATTGTGGGCACTGGTGGGAACGATTGCCAGCCTAGTACAGAACTTGTTGCTTCCCATGATCCTGTTTAGTACGGCCTTTTCGTTGGTCGCTCACTTCAGCACGGATCTGGCTTTTCCGAAACTAGGGAGCCTGCTTAGGCAGGGAGTGATAACCTTATTGGGCATCTTTTTCATCGTCTTTTCCGGTTTTATGGTTGTTAGGGGTGCCATTGCGCCTGTGGCAGACGGGATCTCGCTGCGGACAGCAAAGTACTTGACCAGGACATTTATTCCCATAGCTGGTGGAATGTTCGCAGATACCCTGGAGGTTGTTGTGGGAGGTTCGCTTTTGATCAAGAATGCAATCGGCGTTTTCGGGCTTGTCATGATCATGTTTATGGTAGCTACGCCACTTTTGAAGGTGTGGGCAATGATTGCTGTGTATAAAATCGTAGGCGCTCTTCTAGAACCCATTTGTGATAAGCGGATTGTGCAGGTTATTGGTACGATGGAGTCGTCCTTGATTCTGGTTTTAATCGCCTTGGCAACTGTAGCGTTGATGCTGTTTTTGGCCATAACTATTTTGGTCGGTATTGGTAATCTAGCGGTATTCATGAGGTGAGAAATATGTATTGGAGGCAATGGCTTCAGACTTTGCTCTGTCTAGTTATTCTCCTAGGTGTGGTAGAAATGCTCTTGCCCTCAGGTGAATTGGCGAAATTCTCCAAATTGGTACTGGGTTTGGCTCTCATGCTTGCTTTGTTACAGCCCCTGACCATCTTATTGAACGAGGACATTCAAAATCTGGATCTAACTTGGATCAGTGAGATCGCAGCAGAGCCCCAAGTACAAGTGCTAGCAGAACGGGTTCAATTAGCGGCCACGATGCCATTTTTGAAAGAGGACGAAACCGCCCTGGCTACTCAGATTGAGGCCGTGCTCTTGAGCTTAGACTATGTTGAGGATGTTAAGGTGCAGATTGAAAGCACGGGGCAACAAGGTACGATAGTCCATGTCTTCCTGCAGCCGTTTGCGATGACCTCAACAGAGCCAGTTGGCAACCTAGTGGCCTCCATGCTCAATATTCCTGAAAACCAAATCGCGGTCAAGCGCTGGCTGGAATGAAGGTGGTAGAAAATGGGTGAGTTATGGGGTCGACTAAATGAACGTCAAAAAAAGCTCTTGAGTTGGTTGGCCGTAGTTTTGATCATCGGCGTAGGAATTCTCATGTTACAGCCATCGACTCCTACAGAAGTGCCAACAAGTCTTTCTGGAGGGCCCCCCGTGGAAACGAGAGCTTTAGAATCTGCCCAAGAACGCTTAGAAAAGGAACTTACGTCCATTCTAAACACCATGCTGGGTGGGAGACGTGTTCAGGTGTTCTTGACCATGGAACGGGGCCCGCGGCTTGAAATTGCCTACGATCGCACAGAAGAAGAGCGTTTTGGGGCTGAGGGATTGAGTGAACGGCGCTGGACATCAAGTCCGGTTTTAATGCGCAATGATGCCGAAAGGAAGGAGGTTCCGCTGGTTCTTGAGGAAATTGAGCCAACTGTGCGGGGAGTCTTGGTGGTAGTTGAGCAAGAAATTCGCCCCGATTTGCGTTTGGCCATTTCTCAAGCGGTTGCCACTGCCTTACAGATACCCATGTATCGAATTGAGGTTTTGTTCAAACAATAGGGAGGATGGTGAAAATGGCTAAGTTTTATGTGCTGCGCGGAAGAAAGGTTCTTTGGAATCTACTCATTATTGTGATGGTGATTGTGGCTTTAGTCTATATCTTTAGGGCGGATGATGGATTGAACTCCGATCAGGAAGTCACAAATGACGGAGAGAGTGGCTTTAGTCAGGTTGTTTTGGTGGAACCTGTAACGGTGCGCACCATTCCCACTAAGTTTTCGGAATATAAGTTGGAGCGGGAACGTATGCGTAGTAGGCAAGTGGAACTCCTGCAAAATCTAGCCTATGATAGCAATAGCGAGCGCGAACGAAAAGAACAGGCCCAAGTAGACCTGCAGACGTTTATTGAGAAGATTAGTCGGGAGACTGAAATTGAGAACCTGTTAAAAGCCCAGGGTTACCTAGATGCGCTAGTACTTCTGGATCAAGAGGCTATCACAGTAGTGGTCCCTGTGACCTTAGTTAGGGAAGAAGCAGCTCGCATCGGGGAGTTGGTTCATCGCTTAACAGGAATCAGACTTGAGAGAATAACCATCGTGGATGAAACCATTGGTGTGTAGCTCTTTTCTTTAGCCTCAGCAGTCTGAGGCTTCTTTTCTTGGAGGAGAACAATCAAAACTAGCGAATTAATCTAGATGCGATCAAAGAGAGGTGTACTATTCGATATGGACTTTCAGCAGATCAAGGAGTTAATTACGCTAGTCAATTCGACCGATATTGCCGATGTGGAAATAGAAGAGGAAGATTTTCGTATCCGCATTCGAAAAGAGCGAACAGAGGCGAATTTTGTAGCTGTGCCTGGAGTGGA
>DHNI01000076.1:15841-26821 GCA_002409455.1 Firmicutes bacterium UBA5420
CTTGGTGACAGTTACCGCACCTATGGTGGGCACATTTTATCGCGCTCCAGCACCAGATGCAGACCCCTTTATCCAAGTGGGAGAAACGATTACGCAAGGTCAGATCTTGTACATTATCGAGGCTATGAAAATGATGAACGAAATCGAATCTGAAGTCAAGGGCGTTATCAAACAGATTCTGGTGGAAAACGGTGAACCTGTGGAATATGGACAGCCCCTGTTGTTGGTTGATCCCCAGGCCTAGGAGGTGCCCTATGTTGCGTAGAATACTTGTCGCGAACAGGGGCGAAATCGCCTTGCGCATTATTCGGGCCTGTCGCGAGTTGAATATAGAAACAATTGCGGTCTATTCCGAAGCGGATCGAGATTCTCTCCATACGAAGTGGGCTGATACCGCGGTGTGCATTGGCCCTGCCGCTTCTCGAAAGAGCTATCTTAATGCCCAAAATATTCTGGCCGCCGCCATCACCCACGGTGCGGACGCTATTCATCCCGGCTATGGTTACTTAAGTGAGATTCCCCTTTTTGCAGAGATTTGCGAGGCGCATAATCTTATTTTTATAGGCCCCTCTGCAGACCATATTGAGCTTCTGGGCGACAAATCTCGGGCCAAGGCCACGATGAAAGCGGCTGGGGTACCAGTTGTTCCCGGCAGCGAAGGTGCTATTTCTGATGAAACAGAGTTGGTGCGTATTGCAGAGGAGATCGGCTACCCTGTCATGATTAAAGCCAGCTCCGGAGGTGGTGGTAAGGGCATGCGCCTTGCCTTAGATCGAGGAGGACTGATCAAAGGTTATAACACCGCTCGTTCTGAAGCAGCCGCTGCCTTTGGCGATGATACAGTCTATCTTGAGAAGTTCATTGAAGCTCCCAGACACATAGAAATACAGCTATTTGGCGATAATTTCGGCAATATTGTTCATTTCGGTGAAAGGGAGTGCTCCTTGCAGCGTCGTCACCAGAAGCTGATTGAAGAAAGCCCCTCGCCTGTAGTTGACGAGGCGTTACGGGCTGAGATGGGGCGCGTCGCAGTTGTGGGGGCAGAGGCTGTGAATTACCGTAACGCGGGTACCATGGAGTTCTTGCTAGACGAGACTGGAAACTATTATTTCATGGAGATGAACACACGAATCCAGGTGGAACACCCGGTGACAGAAATGGTGTACGGAATCGACCTGATTAAGGAACAGATTCGCGTAGCATCAGGAGAGCATCTTGGATATGACCAAACAGATATTAGCCCCATGGGACATGCTATAGAGTGTCGTATCAATGCCGAAGCGGTGCAGGTAAATTCCAGGCCATCGCCGGGCTTGATTCGCCAGCTATTTGTTCCAGGTGGTTGCGGAATCCGGTGGGATAGTCATGTGCACCAAGGTTATACAATCCCTCCTTTCTATGATTCCATGTTCGCAAAACTCATCGCCTGGGGAGCCGATCGTGATGAGGCCCTTGAACGCATGACGCGAGCGTTAGACGAACTAATAGTGGAGGGAATCGAGACGTCTATTCCCTTTCATCGCAGGATGTTGCGCGATCCACATTTTCGCGAGGGGCAGTTTTCTACGAACTTTCTGGAGCGATGGCTCGCGGAAACGGAATTGTCGAACAAGGAATAGTTTGGTATAATACCTACAGGAGGTGTTAGAAATGTCGGAAACCGAACGACGTAGCGAATTAGGCGAACTGAAAATTGCCAATGATGTTGTTGGAATTATCGCAGGTTTGGCTGCCGTTGAAGTTCCTGGTGTAGCCGGAATGAGTGGAGGAATCGCCGGTGGTATCGCCGAAATGCTTGGACACCGCAACTTATCGAAGGGCGTAAAAGTCGACGTAGGCGAACACGAATGCGTTGTCGATTTATTTTTGATCATTGAATATGGATACAGCATCCCTGAAGTGGCCCAACAGATTCAAGAGAATGTGAAAAGGACGATCGAAGTCATGACAGGCCTCGACGTAATGGAAGTAAACCTACATGTGTTGGGTGTACAATTCCCCCAAGAGAAAAAGAGTGAAGAGGCGCCATTGCCCACACCTAGGGGGAAGTAATATGATATTACTTGATCGCATTTTGCTTGGCATTACCGCCCTTGTTCTGGCTGTTCTTGCAGGATTCTTGCTGTCGACCATCTGGGGTGGTACCTTTGTGGTTAACTGGCTTCGATCAGAAAATCTGCTCTTCGACGGAAGTATCGTGACTTTGATCCTTGTACTTCTAGCCATTTACATCGTTGTGCTTGTCACGCGATGCGAGAAGAAGAGATTTATTGTCTACCCCAGAGAGCTTGGGGAAGTGAAGATAAGTACTGCTTGTGTAGAGAGCTTGATTGTGGAAGCAACGGAGCAAATTCCCGGTTTGGCACAAGTTCGGGCTTTTTTCACCGATGTGGTTGGCCCTAAAGTGACTCTAAGAATCGTTGTCTATCCTGATTACAATCTTTCCCAGCTCTCCGAAGAATTACAGGGGAGTGTCAGAGCCTATGTGGAAAAGACAGTTGGGATCGTAATTCAGGAAGTTCAAGTGTTTGTTGATGGAATCACGAAAAATTCTACGGAGACTGACGCTAATCTTGATCAGCTCGGTTAAAGGGGTGGGGTGCTAGTATGAAGGAAAAGCTACTGGAGATACTAGGTGCTCATTTAGGGAAAATACTCGGTTCCATCATGGGCCTTCTAGTGGGTTGGATCATCATTGCTTTCGGCATACTCAAAGGTCTTTTTGTGGTGCTCTGCATTGTAATAGGGTTTCTTCTAGGTTCATACCTGGATTCGCCAGGAAGTGGTGGCGATTTTACCAGTCGATTTTCGAGGTGATCTTGTTTGAGTAGACGACTAGCACGTCAGGTTGCGTTTCAGACTCTTTTTCAAATTGATTTAAGCAAAAGCGACCTGGAATCAGCCTTGGCACAAAGACTTCATGATGTTGCGCTGAGCCCGGAGAACGAGAAGTATGTGAAAACAGTAGTTCGGGGGGTGCACCAACAGATTTCGGCCATTGATGCGCAAATTAGCATGATTTCCAAGGCCTGGGAGGTTCATCGCCTTGGTTTCATCGATCGAAGTATTCTCAGGATGGCTATCTATGAAGTTGTGTTTATGGATGAGATCCCGGTGGGAGTTGCCGTTAATGAGGCAGTAGAGTTGGCTAAGGAATTTGGTGATGATGAATCTCCTAAGTTCATTAACGGTCTTTTGGGTACGGTGGTTCGAGATGGGGATTTTCGATGAAAGTGTTTCTTGGAATTGATACAAGTAGTTATACTACGTCAATGTGTCTGCTTGGCGAAGATGGAGGCATCAAAGCCGATGAGCGGAAAATCTTGCATGTGGCTTCTGGTTCGCGGGGTTTGCGACAATCGGAAGCCTTATTTCAACATATCCAGAATATCCCGATCATAACCTCCAAACTGGCCACTTCTTTGAAAGGGCATGATCTTGTGGCCATTGGCGTTTCGGAGAAACCGCGTCCCCAGGAAGAGTCCTATATGCCCGTCTTTGTGCCAGGGTTGTCTTTAGCAGAGGCGCTCGGAGATTTGCTGGGCATACCCTGTTACAAATTGACACATCAAGAGAGCCATATCTGGAGCGGTATTGCCAGCGCAAAAGGTCCAAATACCCGCGACTTCTTAGCCATTCATTTGTCGGGGGGTACAACCGAGCTCACTAGGGTCAGACGCAATGAAACAACGGATGGGCTTCAAATTGAGCTCCTAGGTGGTACGCTAGATCTCCACGCGGGTCAGTTCGTAGATCGGCTTGGCGTCAAACTGGGTCTACCCTTTCCAGCCGGTCCTGCTCTAGAAGAACTGGCGCACTTGTCTATGGAGAGTGTGCCGGTGCCTACATTTCATCGTGATGGCATGGTGAGTTTTTCCGGTCCGTTAACGGCCCTTGAGAAAATTGCGGGGCATGCGCAGCCCGCAGTTGCCGCACGTTCGTGTTTTACAGGCATCTCTCGCACCCTAGTGAAGTGGATACGTTGGGCCGAGAAAAGGAGCGATAGTCGCGATCTGCTTATCGTAGGCGGAGTGGCGGCGAATCAGATTATCCGGCAAGCTTTGTATCAAGAGTTGCCCAACTGGAGACTTTACTTTGCTGCTCCTCTTTATAGTGTAGACAACGCTTATGGCGCTGCTTATTTTTCTGCCTTAGCTTCTGGAAAGGTGGGGACTGACTTTGCTGCAACCCATTTCTGTCAGTGAACTAACGAAACAGATAAAGTCTGCTTTGACCAGCCCCGCGTTTCAGAGCATTGCCGTGGAAGGCGAAGTGTCGAACTTCATTCATCATCGTTCGGGGCACATGTATTTTTCCTTGAAGGATGCCCACAGTAGAATCAAGGCTGTCATGTTTCGCGGTCGCAATCAGCGTTTGGAGTTTCTTCCTAAAAATGGAGATACCCTAATTGCTGTAGGTTCCATCGGGGTCTATGAACCCAATGGAGAATATCAGATCTACGTAGATTTGTTGCTTCCTCAAGGAATAGGCGATTTGCATTTGGCCTTTGAGCAATTGAAGGAGAGACTCGAACGAGAGGGTCTCTTTGATGCCTCGCGAAAACGTCCTTTACCTGCGCTGCCCCATAGGATAGGAGTGATCACATCTCACTCTGGAGCCGCGATCCGAGACATTCTCCATGTTTTACTAAGGCGCTATCCGGGCGTGCAAGTTTTAGTCTTTCCCGCCCTGGTACAGGGTGAAGGCGCTCCGGCTAGTCTCATTGACGCTTTAGAGCTGGCGCAGGGTACGGACGTAGACGTCATCATCATGGGAAGGGGCGGTGGTTCTTTTGAGGAGTTATCGGCCTTCAATGATGAGCAACTGGCCCGGGCCATGGCCGGATCAAGAATACCTATCGTCTCCGCTTGCGGCCATGAGACAGACTTTACGATTGCTGATTTCGTGGCAGACCTCAGGGCGCCTACTCCTTCGGCAGCCGCTGAGTTGGTGGTTCCACTGCAAGAAGATTTGCTCAGAGAGGTTGCGTCCCTACAAAACCGGATGGTAGGCTTTTTAGAGCGAAAAATCCGATCGGATCGGCGTTACGTAAAACAATTAAGTCAAAGTCCTCTTCTACAAAGACCGGACTATCATGTTAACCAGCTGAGGCAACGCCTCGATGAGCTGTGGACAGGCCTTGGGCGCTATCAGCGGCACGGAGTGGTGCTAAAACGAGGAAAACTAGCAAATGTGGTGGGCAAACTCGAAACCTTAAGCCCCCTCCAGACACTTGCCCGCGGTTATGCAATTTGCCAAACTGAGCAAGGGGCGATCCTTCGCCAGGCGTACGATGTTGAGCCTGGTGAAATAGTTCACGTAACTCTCCACGAGGGATCTTTAACCTGCACAGTAGAAGGGAGACACACATGAGTGAACTAAAATTTGAGGAAGCCCTAGCACGTTTGGAAGAGATCGTGCGTAGCCTCGAACAAGGTGAGGCGCCGCTTGATGAGGCCTTGGTTCTCTTTGAAGAAGGTGTGAAGCTAGCTCGGTTTTGCAACGAAAAGCTTGATCAAGCCGAAGCCAAGATTGAGGTCATGTTGAATGATGGCCAGATCGAAGCATTCGAGGTGAAGGAATCATGACGAAGTTGGTTCAAGAAGTGGAAGCAATTTTAGATCAGACGCTCCCATCTGCCGCGGTAGTTCCTGAAGTGTTACATGAGTCTATGCGTTATTCCACTCTTGGTGGTGGCAAGCGTCTCAGGGCATTATTGGCCATGGCAGCCTGCGCCGCAGTAGGCGGTGATCTAGGAAACACGCGGGGCTTTGTGGCCGCTATAGAAATGGTTCACGCCTATTCGCTCATCCATGATGATTTACCCTGTATGGATGATGATGATCTAAGACGGGGAAAACCGACCAACCACATTGTCTACGGTGAAGCACTAGCAGTACTGGCTGGAGATGCGCTTTTGACAGAAGCCTTTGCGGAATTGGCTAGAATGCCCGAAAAGTATGGAATTTCTCCAGAGATTACTGTGCGGGTGATTTTGGAAGTTGCCGAGGGGGCAGGATCCCAAGGTATGGTAGGGGGACAAGTTGTCGATATTGCCGGCCAAGAGCGAGAACTCGATGCAGACACTCTCCGTTACATCCACGATCACAAAACGGGTGCCCTATTTAAGGCAGCCCTCCGGGGTGGTGCCCTCCTTGGCGGTGCCAACGAAGAGCATCTAAGTCAGATCACTCGCTTTGCGGAGAGCTTTGGATTGGCTTTTCAGATCACAGATGATATTCTTGATGAAACCGGGCAAGCCCAACAACTCGGTAAGGCTGTCGGACGAGATCAGAGTCTAGGAAAACAGACCTATCCACGTCTCTATGGCCTGGAAACGTCGCGAGAGATGGCGAAGCGCTGCGTCGAGGAATGCCACGAAGCACTACATACGTTTTCTGATAAAGCGGAATTATTAAGGGAATTAGCCACCTTTATCATCCAACGCGACCATTAGGTTACTTGCACACAATTAAACACTTATGATATAATAAAGCCAACCTAAAGGGGAATGGCGCAGTATTCTAGTCGTCAACCTTGTTTTTGAAAGCGGGCCTAAAAATCCGTTGAGGGCACATCGATGAAGTCTTTGGTGGTGGCTTTCGACGCCCAGTCGGGGGTTGCTGCTGAGGGTTAAGGATGGGGGGCGATCTGCAAGGGCATGCAGGCGTTGACCCTCTATCCACGGAGACCCATTCTCGTGGAAATATGGAGAACGTGTTTTTACGGCTTGGGATTAAACCTGCACGCGATACGTATTCGAAGCTAAGTTGTACATTAGTGTTGGGTGCAGTGTAGCCTGTCTTGCGTGGTGTTTGGGGGATTGTGGTTCTAGGTAATGCTCTCTAGGCCAGAGCGCGTTGCCGGTCCATTGGTGTAAATGGGCGCACCCTTGAAACCTTCACTGCAAAAGAGACTAGAGAACAAGGATTGATGTTGAGGAAAACTCCTAGACTGTTTCTTACCTAGATGGTGGAGTGGGGATTACGGTGTGGTCTAAGTGGTAATCCAGCCTCGGCTGTGGTGACAAGCGAAAGGATCGGAAAGGGAAACCGCCAGTGTCGGTGACGGACTGGTCGATTCTTGGGAAAACCTGCTGGACCTAAGCCACAATCTTTACCCACTTCACTGCCATTTTCCTCGGTATTTTGCTGAATACAAAATATTCAGCAAGAAGGGGAGCAGATTAAGGATCTCATGCAGAGACGTTGGAGGAAAGTACTTACACTGACCATTGCTACATTTTTTGTATCCTTAGCCTTCAATTTGGGTAGTAACAGCGTATTGTCGTTTGTCCCTTTGACATTAGGCTTGATGTTACTACTTTTTATTATCTTAATCGGAGTCATATTTGATATTGTGGGAGTATCGGCCACGGCAGGCGAGGAGGCTCCCTTTCATGCTATGGCCTCCAATCGCGTACCAGGCGCAAAACAAGCGATTTGGCTCGTGCGCAACGCCGATTCCGTCTCCACATTCTGTAATGATCTGATTGGCGATGTGGCTGGCACGTTGAGCGGTGCAGTTGGGGTGGCCATTGTCTTTAATCTGGGAAGCCTTTCAGCAGGACTTGGGGAGACGCTAGCCAATACATTTATGGTAGCGCTTATTGCCGCCCTAACGGTCGGTGGCAAGTCCGTAGGCAAGAATTTTGCTATCTCAAATTCCACCACAATTTTGATTATTGTAGGGCGTCTGTTGCATTCTTTGGAACGAATCGGTATACGGTTTGGATCCACGACGGCAAAAAACAAGAAGAGGTAGACATAATGCATGGTAATTGGCTTGATCGTGTTAATTCGCCAGAGGACATTAAGAAACTCGATATACATAATCTTGAGCTTTTAGCCGCAGAGATACGAACACATATTATCTCTACAATAGAGAAGACTGGTGGTCACCTTGGCGCTAACTTGGGAGTTGTAGAATTGACTTTGGCTCTGCACTCTGTGCTTTCTACGCCCAAGGATAAGATTATTTGGGATGTAGGTCACCAGTGCTATACGCATAAGCTGATCACTGGGCGTAAGGATCGATTTCATCAACTCCGCCAGTGGGAAGGGCTTTCAGGATTTCCCCTTCCGCGGGAGAGTGAGCATGACCACTTTGGGGTAGGACACAGTTCTACCTCTATTTCCGCGGCAGCTGGCATGGCCATTGCCCGCGATCTAAAAGGAGAGCATTACAGGGTTGTTGCGGTGATTGGTGATGGAGCCCTCACCGGTGGCATGGCTTTTGAGGCCTTGTGCCACATTGGTTCCTTGGGGAAAGATCTAGTGGTGATCTTAAATGACAATGCTATGTCCATTACGAATAATGTCGGTGCTTTGAGTGATTATCTTGGTCGCATTCGTTCTGATAGCACTTTATACAAAGCTAGGGAGGATCTCTCTCTTTTCTTGCGCAAGGTACCCCTTGTGGGTAAGCCCCTAGCGCGTTTAGCCCACAAGTTCAAGATTACGCTGAAAAATATGCTGCCAGGCCAGTTGTTTGAGGATCTTGGTTTTGCCTATTTGGGGCCCTTTGATGGCCATAATATCGCGCGCCTGCAAAAGGCTATCCGAGCAGGCGTTGAACGAGGTGGGCCGGTTCTTCTTCATGTCTATACCCAAAAAGGACGGGGGCATGTCTTGGCAGAAGAAGATCCTGAGCGTTATCATGGGGTGGGACCCCTTAAGGTTGTGAGTAATAGTAAACGGGAGACCCTATCATACAGTCGCGTTTTTGGGAACACGCTTATGACTTTGGCAGAGCAGAACAAAAACATCGTGGCCATAACCGCCGCCATGCCTGACGGAACCGGATTGAGCGGATTCGCCAAACGCTTTCCAGAACGGTTTTTCGACGTGGGAATTGCAGAACAACATGCCCTTA
Organism: Firmicutes bacterium UBA5420; assembly: GCA_002409455.1. Taxonomy (GTDB): domain Bacteria; phylum Bacillota; class Limnochordia; order Darwinibacteriales; family Darwinibacteriaceae; genus UBA5420. Next base: position 24,716 of record DHNI01000076.1, read on the forward strand.
CGTTAGCAGGGGGTATGGCTAAAGAAGGGTTGCGCCCCGTTGTGGCCATCTACTCCACATTCTTACAGCGGGGTTATGATCAGATCATCCATGACCTAGCGCTTCAGAATCTACCCGTTGTGATTGGTGTAGACCGGGCCGGTGTGGTAGGTGACGATGGGCCAACACATCATGGGGTCTTCGACATCAGTTTTTTGCGTGCCATACCAAACATGACGATTTTGGCCCCACGAACAGGCAGCGAGCTTGCGGCCATGCTAAGCTGGGCGTTCGAACAAACAGGTCCAGTAGCTATTCGCTATCCTAGGGGCAGTGCAGGCGTAGAGCATCTAGAACCCCACTTTGAACCAGGAACTCCTATTCCAGCCTCGATTGTGAAAAACGGGCACGATGCTGTCATTTTGGCGATAGGTCCCATGGTCGAAGTAGCGCTGGAGGCGGCCCGCCAACTTGAACCGGAATGTAGTTGCGGAGTTGTTAATATTCGTTCTATAAAGCCCTTAGATGGCAGCCTACTAAGGCGCCTAGCTAGCAATAAGAAGTGTGTGCTTACCCTCGAAGATCACGCCCTAGCTGGGGGGTTTGGTAGCAGCATTCTTGAGCTCTTTCGGGAGGAACAAGGTATAAGAGTAGAATGTATTGGCTATCCCGATACCTTCGTGCCCCAGGGAAGTATTCAACGGCTGCATGATGAATATGGTTTGAGCGTACAGCATGTGGTGCAGACCATCAGAAAGCTTCTACCAGGACGTCCTTTGAAGGCCGTAGCTAGAAAGGATCCGTAAGGATCATGCGCTTAGATCGTGTTTTGGTAGAGCGCGGTTTTGCTCCCTCTAGACAGCGGGCTAAGGAGCTCATTTTCGAGGGGCAAGTGATCGTAGACGGGAAACCAAGCACCAAGCCTAGTATCAATGTGGCCTTAGACGCGAATATTCGAGTATTAGGAACAACCTTAGCTTATCCTAGCAGGGCAGGGTTGAAGCTAGAAAAGGCGCTTGAGGTCTTTGCTATTGATCTACAGGGCAAAGTTGCCCTAGATGTGGGTGCCTCAACAGGAGGATTCACCAGTTGCCTGCTGAAATCTGGAGCACAGCTCGTGATCGCAGTCGATGTGGGGCAGGGCCAGTTAGTGCCGCATTTGAGGTGTGACCCCCGGGTTGTTGTCTTTGAAAAAACGAACATTCGCGATTTGACCCCCAATCTAGTACCCGCACTGGCTGATCTGGCGACAGTAGATGTATCCTTCATATCGCTAACAAAGGTGGTGCCAGCTGTACATCTCTTGCTGACCGCAACAGGCGAGGTAATAGCCTTAGTGAAACCCCAATTCGAAACGGAAGGGGTCGGATTAAATAAGCATGGGGTGATTCAAGACCAGCGTATCCATTTGACCTATCTTCCTCCCTTAATTAACAAATTACAGGGAGATAATTTTGGCCTTTTAGGTTTTGATGTCTCCCCAATTAGCGGCGCAAAAGGGAATATTGAGTACCTAGCCCATTTTCGCCTTGGTGCCCAAACCTTTGATGCCAGCGAGTTGGTTTCAAGCGTCATTCGCCGTTCGTGGAGTAGGTAGCATTAGAAAGGAAGGTGGATTATGAAGATTGGTATCATTCCACACACTGGCAAGCCTGTAGCCATGAACCTGACGCAGGAATTGGCCGAATATCTCAACAAGCGAGGTGTGAGCCATAAGGTAATCACGGCCCCTTCTTTGGACAATGTAGCCGAATTTGACACCGTTATCGTCTTAGGAGGCGATGGAACGCTGCTAAATGCGGCACGCCTGACGAGCCAAGTCCAGGTTCCAGTTTTTGGTGTCAACGTAGGTCATTTGGGCTTTCTGACTGAAGTGGAGACGGACGGTTTGTTCCCTGCTGTGGAGAAGCTCTTGGCAGGCGAGTATGGCTTAGAAGAAAGAATGCTGATTACCGCTTGCGTTAACCGCAGCGGCGAAGAGATCGCTCGTTATGTGGCTCAAAACGATTTTGTGATCACTAGAGACACATTTGCTCGTATCATTGATCTTAGCGTGTTCGTTGATGAGCAGCATGTTACGGACTATTGGGCTGACGGCGTAATCGTGTCGACTCCCACGGGTTCCAC
>DHNI01000076.1:26963-33865 GCA_002409455.1 Firmicutes bacterium UBA5420
CCCACGGGTTCCACAGCCTATTCCCTCAGTGCCGGCGGCCCGATTATTGATCCGTTGTTGGAATGTGTTTGTATCACTCCCATTTGTGCCCACTCTCTGGCAGCAAGATCGGTTGTGACGAGTGCCGAGGTCGTGGTTAGCGTGCGTCTAAATAGTGTCAGTGGAGAAGTCATGTTCACTATTGATGGTCAGCATGGGTTCCCGCTCAAAGCCGGGGATTGTGTCACCATTAACCGCGCCGAAAATCCTTCTGTCTTCGTGAAATTGAGCGGACGGGGTTTTTTTCAGGTCTTACATAGTAGGTTAAAAATGCCTCAGACGTGGGGTGGTAATCATGAAGAATAGCAGGCAAAGCAAGATTTTGGCTATTGTGGCCGAAAAGAATGTGGAGACCCAGGAAGAGTTAATGGAGCTCTTAGAACTCGAGGGACATCAGGTCACACAAGCAACCATTTCTCGGGACATCAAAGAGTTGCGTTTGGTAAAGGTTCCAAACGGCCAAGGTGGGGCCAAATATTCGATTCAAACGAATGTTACAAGGGGCGATCTGATTCGTCGCGCCCGGCGCATTTTTGAAGACTATGTGCGCAGCGTGGATTTTAGCGGGTCACTGATTATGATCAAGACCTATCCTGGAGGTGCGCACGCCGTGGCTGCGATCATTGACGAACTGGATTGGCCCGAGATGGTTGGAAGTATTGCTGGCGATGACAGCATCTTGATTTTGACCCACGCCAAAGATCCCAGGCCGAATAAGCCCACAGGTCCAACAGGAGCGCTTTTTGCAAGAATTCAGGATTTAACAAAGGGGTGAGCCTGTGCTGAATGAGCTGCAAATTCATAATTTTGCCCTGATCGATGAATTAGAATTGTCATTTTATTCTGGTTTTAGTGTACTTAGTGGTGAGACAGGGGCTGGAAAGTCTATCATTATTGATGCTCTCAGTCTGCTTCTTGGAGCAAGGGCTTCATCGGAGATGATTCGTACAGGTGCCAAGAGCACTCGAGTTTCGGGTAGTTTTTCACATAACGAAACCTCGCGACGCCTAGTCACAGAATGGGGGATGCTTGAAGGGGACGAACTGATCATTATTCGGGAGATCAATCTAAGTGGGCGCAATAAATGCTGGATTAACGGACGTTTGGCCACAGTGGGTCAGTTAGCGGAGCTCGGATCTTGCTTGGTAGATATTGTCGGGCAGCATGATAGCCAAAGCCTGCTAGACCCTCATGGACATGCCGCGCTTTTGGATATGTATGGAGGATCAGAGCATCTGGCCCTGCTGGGCAAGGTGGATGAACTTGCCGCCCAGTGGGCAGCTCTGCGATCAGAGTTGACTCGACTCCAAAGAGACGAACGGGAGAGAAATCGGCGCATCGATCTTCTCACTTTCCAAGTGGACGAGATTAAGAAAGCAGCTTTGAAGCAGAAGGAAGATGAGTACTTGGCTGTGGAGCGCTCTCGCTTGGCAAACCTAGATCGAATCCGTCAAGCACTCCACTATGTGCTAGATGTGATGGGCGAAACCTATGATGAACGAGAGTCCCTTTTGCATAGCCTATCAACGATGGAGGCCGAGCTGAACCGTGCTTCAACACTAGATTCGGCCCTGCAACCTTTAGCCGAGCGCTACACAGAGCTTTCTCTGGAACTTCATGATATCTACGGAGAATTCCGCGATTATTTGGACAGTCTCCCGGCTGACCCCGATCGGCTCAACGAGATAGAATTGCGTTTGGATTTGATTGATGGACTCAAACGCAAATATGGAAGCACCGTAGATGAGATTCAGGCCTACCTAGGCGAAGCGCAACAAGAGCTGGACGCACTGGAAAATGCCACCACGCGAGTAAGTGGCCTAGACGGCGAAAGCAGAAAACTGTATGAAATGTGGCTACTAGCGGCGGCCGCCCTCACAGAAAGCCGCAAAAGAGTGAGCTTGCGATTGGAAAAGCAGATTGAACGCGAGTTAGCCGATCTCTCCATGGAAAGCACGAAATTCCAGGTGCGGTTAACCCCCAAGACAACCGAATCAGCTGTTCTTGGTGGACAGGAAGATCTTGAGTTCATGATGGCGCCCAATGTGGGCGAGGAATTAAAGCCTTTGGCAAAAATTGCCTCTGGAGGGGAACTCTCCAGAGTCATGCTAGCGGTAAAGGCCATTCTAGTTGAAACAGAGCAGACGCCGACTGTCATTTTTGACGAGATTGATGCGGGAATCGGAGGACGAACTGCAGTTAACCTCGGCGACAAACTACGGTCGCTCAGTAAGTTCAGACAAGTGCTCTGTGTTACACACTTACCAGTCGTTGCTAGCTGCGGCACCCATCATTATTCTGTTCAGAAGTTTTCCCAGGGTGATCGTACGATAGTCAGTGTCCATTTGCTTGAGCAAGAGGAACGGGTGGAAGAATTAAGTCGCATGCTTGGAGGAACAACGGACCAACCCGTTACCTTTGAACATGCCCGCGAACTACTGAAGCGAACGGGTTTAGCATCATCCTAGCGCCGTTATTCTGCCAGCTAGTTCCTTCAATATCATAACAACGCACAGGGTAACCTACACTCATGAAGCAAATGTGAGGGGGTAGGTGGCTTTGTGAGAAAAGTCTTGCTCCGTGTGGGGCTGACGCTGATTTTGGCTTGTCTTTTAGCATTAGCTACTGTTCCATATTGGGTTCAAGCAGTAGGAATTCCCGGTGAGTTGAAGGTTTTTCCAGGGATGGAACTGTCTCTAGACCTAAAACCGCCCTTTAGGATCCATGATCAAGCCGGATCGGAGGTGACAGGGCTCTTTGATACGGAGAGCCTGGGAACTAGCGTCTACAGAGTGAATTTGTTCGGCTGGTTGCCATTAACCGAGGTCGTCGTCGATGTGGTTCCCCTAGTCAGGGTTTTCCCGGGTGGGCAATCAATTGGGGTCCTGGTGAGTTCAGAAGGTTTGATGATCGCAGAGCTTGGGGCGGTCGTGGATGCTGATGGGGTGGAGCACTTTCCCGCTCGCGATGCGGGGCTCCAACCAGGCGATATCCTTCTTTCTATAGAGGGTCACACCCTGCGCAGGCCAGAGCAGGTCAGTCAATTAATCAATTCTCTCGTGCAAGAAGGTAAGGGACTGAATGTTGTTGTGCGCCGAGGCAATCGCACTCTAACCTTGAATGTCAAACCAGTTGCATCAAGGCCCTTCGGGCAACAAACTCCCACGTACTTGCTGGGTATTTTTCTGGAAGATCCAGCCGCGGGTGTGGGAACCATGAGCTTTTATGATGAGGGCACGGGACGGTTTGGCGCACTAGGTCACACGATTACAGATAGTCGGGGGCGACCCATGACTATCGCTAAGGGTAGCATTGTTGAAGCTACAATCGACAGCATTCGCTACGGCAGCAAAGGCTCTCCTGGAGAGAAAGTTGGCTTCTTCAATGGTGATCAAGATGTAATGGGAATTATTGACTCCAATACTAGTTTTGGAATTTTTGGTCAGCTGGAAGGGATCGTTCCCCAAAGCGCCTTTAATGAACCGGTTCCCGTTGCTTTTGCCCATCAAGTGAGGCTAGGGCCAGCGGACATCTACACTGTGCTCCAAGGAAATCGCATCGAACGCTTTTCTGTAGAGATTGTTAAGGTGGCAAATCAAACTAGGCCGGGGGAAAAAGGCATGGTGATTGAGGTCACCGATGAACGTCTTCTGAGGGAGACAGGTGGAATTATCCAAGGGATGTCAGGTAGCCCTATTTTACAAAATGGTATGTTGGTGGGTGCTATAACCCACGTGTTTGTTAATAATCCAACAAAAGGATATGGCAGCTTTGCTGAATGGATGGTCTATGAAGCAGGGTTAGGGCAGGTTCAGGAAATTCCCGCGAAACAATCGTTTCGCGGGAAGGTTTTTTTTTACATGTAGAGAAAGACTTTATTACGAAGGTCGATAGTCTAGCATCGAAAAGATTGTTGTGAAGGTGGGGAGATTGAAATGGAGGCAAAAACGCTTGTTCTAGGGGTCATCGGATCCGATGTGCATGCTGTGGGCAACAAGATCCTGGAGATATCCTTGAAAGAAGCAGGATTTACTGTGGTCAATCTAGGGGTGTTGGTTTCCCAGAAAGAATTTGTGGAAGCTGCCGTTGAAACCAACGCAGATGCCATCATGGTGTCGTCTCTGTATGGGCATGGTGAAATTGATGTGAGAGGTCTTAGAGAAGCCTTGATTGAAGCCGGTATTGGAGATATTTTGATGTATATCGGAGGTTATCTAGTCGTAGGAAGTCAAGAGTGGTCTGAAGTGGAGTCAAAGTTTAAGCAATTAGGATTTGATCGAGTCTATCCTCCAAGTACATTACCAGAAGACTTCATTCCCGGTTTGAAGGACGATCTTGGTATGTAATGGAGGGTTTTCGATGAAAGACGTTACGTTCCTAGTTGATATTGGGAGCACGTTTACGAAAGTAACAGCAGTGGATGTTGAAAAACGAAGAATTCAATCACAATCAAGCGCACCCACAACACCCAAAGACGTGAGTGCAGGTCTGCAAAACGCCCTTGAAGGATTAAAGCTAACTAGGGGGGAGTTGCAGTCGGCTCAGGTTTTGGCTTGTTCTAGTGCTGCAGGCGGATTGCGTATGGTGGCCATCGGTCTGGTCGAGGATCTAACGGCCAAGGCGGCCAAACAAGCAGCGCTAGGGGCTGGCGCAAGGGTTCTGAAGACTTTCTCTTTTCAGTTAACGGAAGAGGATCGTGCAGAAATCACCCAGCTCAAGCCTGACATCATTCTTTTAGCTGGCGGCACAGATGGCGGTAATACAGAGAATATTTTACATAACGCCAAGGTACTAGCATCGCTACCGACCGCGGTTCCTGTAGTCATAGCCGGAAATCGCTCTGTAGCTCAGGAGGTGGCCCAGAGCTTTCCTGCGTCTTTCAGTACCTACATCGCCGCCAATGTCATGCCTCAAATCGGCAAACTCCAGGTTGAACCGGCCCGAGAAGCGATTCGAAAAGTATTTATGGAGAAGATCATCTATGCCAAAGGATTAACCAAGGCTAGTCGTCTCATCGATAGCATCTTTATGCCAACTCCGGCAGCAGTGTTGCGTGCGGGTCAATTATTGAGCCAGGGAACCGCCATCACCAAAGGGTGGGGTGATTGCCTCATCGTTGATGTGGGCGGAGCAACGACGGATGTACATTCGCTCGGCGAGGGCATGCCCACCAAGGCCGGTGTGGTTGTGCGGGGATTGCCAGAACCTTTTGCCAAACGTACTGTAGAAGGTGATTTGGGCGTGCGCGTTAGCGTGCTTTCGTTAATGGAAGCGGTGAGCGCACGGGTTCTAGCCCAAGATACAAACTGGTCTGAGAGCCAGGTTGAAGACAGAATTAGGCTACTAAACGCTCAACCGGAGACGCTGCCTCAAGACGCGGAAGAAGAGTTGTTTGACCAAGTCCTCGGTCATCAAGCGGTAAAGCTTGGTGTTGGAAGACATGTGGGACGTTTGTCCGAACTTTATACTCCTTCTGGACTCGTTTGGATTCAAGATGGCAAAGATCTCTCTAAGGTGAAACGAATCATTGGCACTGGTGGAGTCTTGATTAATAGCCGGGATCCCTTGGCAGTGTTGGAGGGAGCTCAGCAAGAATCGACGTCACTCCTAGAGCTTAGGCCAGAAAGCCCGAATTATTTCTTGGACGGTGATTACATTTTGGCCGCCATGGGATTACTGGCCCAAGAGCAGCCTGAAGTGGCGTTGACTGTTTTGCAAAATTCTTTACGTGAATATGAGCTTACGAGGAGGGACAAGTAGTTGGCGGAGCAGATTACGCATAATATGTTGGATTGGAATGAGTTACAAGAAGAAAGGAAGGCGGTATTAGCCGGCTGGCCCACGGGCCAAGATGTAGACTTGGACGAAGCTGTTCAGTTTCACAGCAGGCTACCAAGTAAGCTGAATTTTGGGATGTGTCTTGTTCAAGCTCGAGAAGAAGGGCGAACGTTAGCCCAGCCGCGGGCAGGTGTAGCCGACTTAAGCAGTCATCGAGAACTGTTGCTTTTCTTGCAGAACGAGGGTGGCGCAGATTTATTACCCACCACCATCGATTCTTACACAAGGCAAAATCGCTATGAAGAAGCGGAGAAAGGACTTGCGGAGAGCGTCCTTGAGGGTCGATCCTTGCTTAACGGTTTTCCGGCTGTAAATCATGGTGTGGCTAATTGCCGTCGTCTTGTGGAGGATCTATCTGTTCCAGTCCAGATACGCCATGGCACCCCAGACGCTCGCCTGTTGGCAGAGGTTACGTTGGCTGCAGGTTTTACAGCCTTCGAGGGAGGCGGACTTTCCTACAATATTCCCTACGCAAAGCGGGTGCCCCTCGAGCAGAGCATTCGCGATTGGCAATTCGTTGATCGACTAGTGGGTTATTATCAGGAACAGGGCATCACAATCAACCGTGAACCCTTTGGCCCTTTAACTGGAACTTTGGTGTCTCCTTGTATTTCTCACAGTGTAGCGATTATTGAGGCCATATTGGCTGCAAAGCAAGGCGTAAAGAACATTACCATTGGTTACGGTCAATGCGGAAACCTGGCCCAAGATGTGGCAGCTTTGCAGACCTTGACCATATTGGCAGAAGAGTATCTGCAGGCTGAAGGCATTCAAGACGCGGAGATTACCACTGTTTTCCATCAATGGATGGGAGGTTTTCCAGCCGATGAAGCCAAGGCGTTTGGAGTTATTTCTCTTGGAGGTATGACAGCTGCTTTGGGCAAGGCAACGAAAGTGATCGTCAAGACCACGCACGAAGCCTTGGGAATCCCCACCAAGGAGGCTAACGCTCAGGGTATTCGGGCAACCAAACAGGTTCTCAACATGCTTGCAGATCAAGTTTATCCCGAAAATGCCTTGCTTGA
>DHNI01000076.1:34058-34255 GCA_002409455.1 Firmicutes bacterium UBA5420
ATTCTAGATAAGACTTTACAATTGGGAGAAGGTGATTGGGCCCAAGGAGCAGTTCGAGCCTTTGCCGCGGGGGTCATTGACGTGCCCTTCGCGCCGAGTTCTTTTAATGCGGGAAGAACAATGCCTGCTCGCGATAATGAAGGGGCGATACGTTTCTTGTCTTGGGGCAATTTGCCCTTCACCCAGGACATTCAAGA
>DHNI01000076.1:34434-34738 GCA_002409455.1 Firmicutes bacterium UBA5420
TTCCACCGTGCTAAGCTTGCAGAGCGGGGGAAGGCTGAGAAACGAACCCCGAACTTTCAGATGGTCATCGATGATATTTACGCCATTGGTCAGGGCAGATTGATTGGCCGTCCTCGTTAGGATAGGAGATGATGAGTTTGACCGAACTTCGAATTTTGTCCCCCACTGCAATTTTGGGGTATGGTTTTCCCCTGTCTTCCTTTCAGGCTGGGTTAGAGCGTGAACCCCACGTGATTGCAGTTGATGCTGGTTCGACAGATCCTGGACCTTTCTATCTGGGGGCAGGGAAGTCTTTCACGCAGCG
>DHNI01000046.1:0-234 GCA_002409455.1 Firmicutes bacterium UBA5420
TAAGCCTCGATGCCATTGGCGAGATGTCCGTTGATGAGTCACAACCATACCTAAGGGCTTCACCTTTGAAATGGGTGAAATCACCTAACAAATACTTGATGGGTTTTTAACAGTCGGGACGACATTTCTTGCCTATTCGATGGACATGGTAAAGCACTCCAAAAGCCCTCACTAAAGTGAAGGCTTCAGGTAGCTTGAGTTCCCGTATAGCAACCTCGCTATTTGCGCGCCTAG
>DHNI01000046.1:410-775 GCA_002409455.1 Firmicutes bacterium UBA5420
ACATAGCAACCTTGCTATTTGCGCGCCTAGTATCGTTTTCGTCCGAATATTTCCGCGAGCTGCTCAGGAGCAACCTTGACTTGGCGATCATAGGTCATCAGTCCATTTACTTCTTGCTCAACATCGGTTAATTGTGTGTAGCAATAGCCGCAGATCTCGGGCTCTCCTTCGAGCATAGTTACAAGCTCATCAATGCGCTTGACCATTTCTTCGTAGTTCTTAGCATCTTTGCCATAACCCCACCCTTCGGCTTGCTGCTCAGTTACTTTAACTCCCCCGAATTCTGTCATCATTATCGGTTGGCCTAAGTATTCATAGCCCTCAAGCAGAATTGGCAATCCATGATTAAAAACGCTGGCATGTCG
>DHNI01000046.1:925-7832 GCA_002409455.1 Firmicutes bacterium UBA5420
CTTTGAACACCTCATAGCGCCTTTTCAGCTCTTGAGCATCCTGATTGTAATCATGAATGGCAATCAAGTCGGTTATGGCCATCTGCCAACCATCATTACCAATTACAAGTCTAGTTGGGTCAAGTGATTTGGTCAAATAATAAAGAGTGTTCATGTGGCTGGCTAGCCGTGGATCCTTACTGTTATGGGTGAGTTGGTCCACCCCCCATGACTCATTCACCGGCACCCAGGCCATAACTGAAGGGTAGTTATAATGCTCTACCACCAGGCGTTGCCACTCTTCTGTGATATTTAGCGATACCTCTTCATCGTAGTAATAACAAGCTGCCATCTCGCACCAAGTTAGAAGCCCCAGTTTGTCACAGTAATAATAATAGTACGGGTCTTCGAACTTTTGATGTTTGCGTGCTCCGTTGAAACCAAACTTTTTGGTCATTTCTACATCATACTTGATCTCCTCAATACTCTGTGGCGTATAAATCCCCTGGGGCCAAAAGCCTTGATCTAAGATCATTCTGAGATAATACGGCTGGTTATTAAGATACACTTTACCGTTTTCGACACTAATTTTACGCATTCCCACATAGGTTTTGACCTCGTCAAGTACGATTCCACTTTCGATAACGCGCAGCTCCAAGTCATAGAGGTGTGGGCGCTCAGGCGACCACAATTCTGCCTCAGGAATGGATAAGGTAAAGCTTCCTTCATTACGTGGTATTCGATCCCCAAAGCGATGGTGACGGCGTTCTACTTCAACCTGTGTAGAACCGATGCGTCTGCCTTCCTTCTTAACGAGACACTCCAAGGTAACGGCACTAGAAACGTTATTAAGCCAATAATGCACCTGCACTGTACTATCGTCAATATTAGGTTCTAGCTTAACATGATCTATACTTGTTGAACCAACTGCCTCTAGCCAGACCGATTGCCAAATCCCTGTAACTGGCGTATACCAGCAAGCCCAGCTCCCTTCTTGCCTTGCAGTTTGCTTGCCCCGCGGTTGTTTAATGCTAGGGTAGTCCTCAACCCTGATTGTAACTTGATTCGTGCCTTCAACCAGGCAATCAGTAATGTCAAACTTGAAGCCTACGTAGCCGCCTTTGTTAACTCCAACCAGTTTCCCATTAACCCAAATCGTCGATCTGTAATCAACAGCATTGAAGTTAAGAATGATCTGACTTTTCTGCCACTCCTCAGGAATAGAAAAGTCCCTTTGATACCAAACAATGGGATGAACTGCTTGATCCTGAATACCGCTCAGTTCCGATTGATAAGCATAAGGAACAATGATCGTTTTGTCTTTGATCTTTTCCTTATGCCATTCCTCTAGAAGTCCAAGATTGTCATCATCAAAAGTAAAGTCCCACTCCCCATTTAGTGCCTGCCATCTCTCCCGTACAAACTGGGGGCGGGGATATTCTAAACGGTGTACCACAAACTTTCATCCTTTCCTTTTCCTCTTTCAATTTGTTCAAAACGATAAGTTCGATTAATCTAACAAAAATCCTTGTTTGTTATTTTTCTATAGTAACACTGCGAGCTAATTTATTAAACCGCGCGTGTATATATTGACATATTGTAAATATCAGTATATCATGAAATTATCCTGAAAGCGGTTTTAGTAATATTACATACTTCGGAGGTTTCTATGAGTCAAATCACGATTAGAGAAGTAGCAGAACATGCGGGTGTTTCTGAAGCCACAGTTTCACGCGTATTAAATAACAAAAAATGGGTAAAAGAAGAGACCCGTGAAAAGGTATTACATACCATTGCAGAATTGCGCTATCAACCCGATGGAATGGCGCAAAAACTTGGTAGCGGACGCGGAGAAAAAGGGATCATAGGGGTGCTGATTGCCAACTCAAGCAACTCTCTTTATGACGATCATACGTTTTTTGAAATAGTCCGAGGCGTCGGCGATATCGTAGAAGAACGAGATAAGAGTTTGCTTTTGCACTGCCTCAAAAAAGAGCATCCTCAAAAAATCCCAAAAAGTATGACCAAAAGTATGGTGGATGGTCTAATCATCGGGGGAACGTCTATTACCAAAAGCTATGCCAGATTACTGATGAGTCAGGGCATTCCCGTTGTTGTCATCGGCAATCAGCCTTGGGCCACCCATCGGATACTGGTAGATAATTATGCGGGAAGTAAAAAAGCAGTCGACCATCTGCTAGACATCGGACACGACAAAATTGGATGCATTAGTGGCTCGGTTGAGATCTATTCATACCATGACAAAGTTGAGGGCTACAAGAGCGCCCTTAAAGAACGCGGCATACAAATAGATCCCAATTTAATCGTAGAAGAACCTGGTGAAGGAAGGCAAGGCGGCTACGCAGGAATGAAGCAATTGATGGAGCTTTCTCACCCACCCACAGCGATTTTCTGTACCGATTTTGAAATGACAATGGGCGGCTGGCTATATTTATCCGAAGCAGGTATTCAGATCCCAAGCCAGTTATCCTTGGTTAGTTACTGTAGCGGAGATCTTGGGCAGTTGGCCGAAATACCGCTTACTACTATTCGCATTGGCGAACGTAACATTGGACATGCTGCGGCACGTTTACTTCTAGACGTTTTAGATGAGCGAATTTCTGGATCTATGGATATTTCTATCTCAACAGAACTAATGTTAGGCATGTCAACCCAGCAACTGGACATCAGGAAGGAGGCGGTGAAATGACACCAAACAAAGTACAAGGCACCCCAGTGGTTGCGAATGTAGAGATTCTCGTCGTAGGAGGAGGGCCAGCCGGGATCGGAGCTGCAATATCGGCAGCCAGAGGGGGCGCAGAGGTACTCTTAGTTGAACGATATGGCTTTCTTGGCGGCAACTCAACCACGGCCTTAATCAACCCCCTATTCACGTTTCATGACGTGCAAGGAAATCTCGTGATTAGAGGAATTGCAGAAGAAATAGTACAAAGGCTGAAAGAAGCCGGCGGAACTTATGGACATGTTCGAGACTTAACTTTTGATAATGCATCCATGACGCCTTTTGATCCCGAGCTCATGAAGATTGTGCTGTTAGAGATGGCACAAGAGGCCGGCGTCAAGCTGCTCTTACATAGCTTTTGCACCGGCATTGTGAAAAAAGAAGATCGCTTAACCCATGTGATTTTTGAAACCAAGTCCGGCCGAATTGCTGTTGCCGCTCAGGCCGTCATCGATTGCACGGGAGATGCGGATCTAGCTTATAAAGCTGGCATCCCCACCTTAAAAGGTCGCCCTGAGGATGGCGTAATGCAGCCCGCTAGCACCTTTTTTAGGATTGATAATATTGACTTTGCTGCTCTTAGAGCTTGGATGAAAGAAAACAATCATCTCTTGAAAGACCAACCCACACCCACAGAAATTGATGAAGTTGAAGCTATCGCTCTTTTGGGTTTGACGGATCTTGTTGCGCAAGCTATTTCCAAAGGAGACTATCCAGCGGATGCTGCACCTCGAATTCTCTTGTACCAACTCCCCATCGGAAACCAGATGGCAGTCAACGTCTCACGTATCCAACAGATTGATGGCACCGATGTTTTTGATTTGACCAAGGCCGAAATTCGCGGACGCGAGCAAGCCTGGGAAATCTACAACTTTTTGAGCAACTATGTGGGTGGATTCGCAAATTCCTATATTGTAGAAACAGGCCAAATCGGAATCCGCGAAACCCGCCGCATTCAAGGCAAGTATGTCCTCACAGAAGAGGATGTCTTAACCGGTAAGGGATTTCATGACGGCGTTGCCTGTGGCACCTTCGCGATTGACATTCACCCCCCCGAAGGCCAGCGCCAGGTATTTACCGGTTCTGGGCGGGAAGTCTATGAGATTCCTTTGCGCTGCTTTATGAGCGATGAAGTGGAAAACCTACTTGTTGCCGGCAGATGTATTTCGACCACCCATATTGCCAATGGTTCAACCCGGGTCATGGCTACCTGTATGGCTATGGGTCAAGGTGCCGGAACCGCAATGGCCTTAGCCCGAGCTACAAATTGGCGTGTGGCGGATCTAGATGTCAAACTAATTCGAACCAAACTGATCGAGGGAGGCCAATATCTCCTTGATAGCCGCTGTATGGCGGATATTGATCAAGATCTCAAGCTAGATCGAGTTGACAGCAGTGGCGATGCTGCTGCACATTATAATCCATTTGCGGCGGAAGGGTAGGAAGACTACATGAAAGCAAAAGTGAAGATACATCCAAGTGAGGCACTGGGCCAAATTGACCCCATGGTCTATGGGCAATATTTCGAACATGTAGAGGACTGTGTCTATCCAGCGCTACTCGATGGCAACGGCCTTCGGCACGATGTTATTGACGTAGCTAAAGGATTGCAAGTCCCCTTAGTAAGGTGGCCTGGGGGATGTTTTGCAGACATTTATGACTGGGAAGATGGTATTGGTCCTAAAGACGAACGTCCCACGCGTTTAAACTGGTTCTGGGGAGGCACTGAAAGCAATCAGTTTGGTACCGATGAGTTCTTGCACTGGTGTGAACTCACAGGTGCCAGGCCGTATGTGAATGTAAACATGGGGACAGGATCCTTGGAGCAGGCTATTCGCTGGCTAGACTACTGTAACGGAACAGCGGAGACCACTGATGTAAAAAGGCGCAAAGCGAATGGCCGTTTTAACCCTTATAATGTAGAATTTTGGGGCCTCGGGAACGAGACTTGGGGACACTGGGAACCAGGCCACAGCGACGCAAAAAGCTACGCTCGTAAACTGCGAGAATGGGCGCAATTCTTCCGGAAGGTTAGCCCCGACGCAACACTATTAGCAGTTGGATCGGAAGGCGGTAATGATCCCGATTGGGATAAAACCGTGCTTCGTATAGCCGGGGAATTTATTGATTATTTGACAATACATATGTACGGGCACACCACGCACCTCTTTGACCCTGACGATTACTATGCCACGGTCTCCAACGCCGTTTCGTTTGAGGAGAGGCTGAGCTCGTTCTGTCAAGTGATTGAAGAAGCGCGAGAAGAATACGGAATCGATCGCCCTATCCATGTTTCTGTAGATGAGTGGAATATTCGTCACCTTGAGCTCAAGCCCGGAGCTTCTGAGCCTGTGCTCAAACGAAGCAGCCCAAGGACACTTAAAGATGCCCTCTTCG
Organism: Firmicutes bacterium UBA5420; assembly: GCA_002409455.1. Taxonomy (GTDB): domain Bacteria; phylum Bacillota; class Limnochordia; order Darwinibacteriales; family Darwinibacteriaceae; genus UBA5420. The sequence goes on from DHNI01000046.1 coordinate 6,045, forward strand.
TTGCCGGTGTCATCCACGGTATGCACCGACAAAGTGCCCTTGTAAAGATGGGTTGCCACGTCTTTTTTGCCAATGGCAATGCTGTTTTAAATGTGCACGAATCTGGCGTGTTAAATAGCGCCATTGCTGATGTTTTTCGCATCTACAGGGAGCAGCTCACAGGAACAGCACTTGCTGTAGAAAAAATTCAGGTTCCTTCAGTCAAGCTCCCTGTAAGACAAAAACAGCTCGAATCAAAAATCCAGGCAGTTGATCTCCTTGATATCTCTGCAGTAGATCAAGGAAATGGCCAGATTAATGTAGCCATCATCAACAGGCATAAATCAGAAAAGGTAAAGCTCTCAATTGAACTTGCTGGCTACAAACTGGCCGACAGTCAAGTGCTTTACGATGACGATGTTTTGGCAGTAAATAGTTTAGAAGAGCCTAACCGCGTCGTCTTTAGAGATTTTGAATTGCAGGAAAACGAAGGTGTCGTCAAGCTCTTACCCCATTCTATTACAGTACTGCAATATCGCCTAGGCTAAAGCCCGAGGCAATAAGGAGGTGACCGTGGAAACCCAAGAGCAAGTATATGTTTCTCAAATCTGAAGACGAAAAAGATTAGGAGGATGAAGATGAACAAACGGATCATGTTTTTATGCGTCAGTGTTCTACTGGTTGGGTTGGTTATGGCACCGATCGCTAGTGCAACAACCTTAGAACTTTTGTGGTGGGAATCTGGTGAGAAGCTGGAGTGGCTCCAATCCCTAGTTGATCGCTACCAAGAAGAAAACCCCGAGATTAAGATTAATCTAGAAACTGTGCCCTGGGATGAGTATTGGCAGAAGATGCCCGTTTTAATGGCTGCGGGGCGCGCCCCTGACGTAATGTTTATGGTCTCCGGAAACGTGCAGCGCTATGCTGAACTCGGCGGCTTGGTGGATATGTCTCCTTACTTAACAGATGAATACTTAGCCGATCTCTATGAGCCCCATCTAGAAATGGTTACCTTTGAAGGTAGCAAAATAGCAGCACTTCCATTTACCCTGACTGCCCCGACTCTCTTTTACAACAAAGATGCAGCGGCGAAAGCTGGCATAAATCCACCCCAAACCCTTGAAGATGCCTGGACTTGGGACGAATTTAAAGATGCCGCAATCAAAATGAAAGAAGCAGCAGGCACTCCCTATGGTGTGCATATCGTGACACGTGACTTCTGGCGCTTGCCTTTCTTGTATCAAAACGGTGCCTCTGTGCTCAACGAAGACAAGACTGCATCGGCCATTAATACTCCTGAGGCTGCCGAAGCCCTAGAATTCTTGCGGAGTTTGCATATCTCAGGCGTCGCATCTTCCCCAGTTGATCCTATGGCTGGCGATATGTTCATCGCAGGACTGATCCCAATGGTTGTTGGCGCTCACTGGGATATGGGTATGTATCAGACTGCCATTGAGAGCTTCGAGTACGGAGTTACCTTCATGCCACGTCAAAAAGAGCACGCTGTTGCTCTGGGAGGGGACTTCTTAGCGGCCTATAGTCAAACCCAATATCCAGAAGAGTCGGTCAAATTTATCCAATGGCTGTCTTCGCCAGATATCAGTCAAGAGTACGTTGTCAACAATTACTACTTGGCTCCTCACAAGAGTGCTCAGCTCCAATACCCTGCTGACCAAGATTTGATGGAACTTGTTGTCCAACAAGCAAGCGTGGGATCATCAGCTCTTACATCACAGCGGGCTATTCCCGAATGGGACGTATTCTTAAGCACCATGATGGCCGAGTTTGATTTGGTACTAATGGGCGAAG
>DHNI01000046.1:7979-10044 GCA_002409455.1 Firmicutes bacterium UBA5420
CTAATGGGCGAAAAAGAACCTTCGGCAGCGCTTGAGGTCATTGAAACAGCGATTAATGAGGCCCTCGCGCGGTAACAACTAGTAATGGTAGCTCAATTCGGCTCGTCCGAATTGGGTTACCATTATCAACAAAGGGGATTGACTCAAATGCGCAAGAAGCTTTCACGACTTAACTACACTCCAATTGTCTTTCTATTACCTTCACTGGTGGTTATTACTATTTTCGCCATTGTTCCGATCATGTGGGGCTTTTATCTCTCTTTCACAGACTATCCAATGTTACAAGCGCCAGAATTCATCGGACTAGGCAACTTCAAACGGATGATGAATGATCATGTCTTTACGATCTCTTTAGCAAACACTTTCCGCTACATAATTGGAACAGTACCAGCCCGCCTGATCATCGGTTTTTGTGTTGCGTTGCTTCTCAATGAGGCGGTGCGGGGCCGCAATTTGCTTCGTGCCATGTTCTTTTTCCCCGTTGTTGCACCTTTGATCTCTGTCTCCATGTTATGGCAATGGATGTTTCACACGAACTTTGGAATTATCAACTCCCTCTTACAAAAAATCGGCGTAAATCCAATTCCTTGGCTCACAAGCACCGCCTGGGCACTTCCGTCGATAATGATTATGAGCGTCTGGAAGACAATTGGCTGGAATATGGTGGTGTTTTTAGCAGGCTTACAAGGAATTTCACCTACACTCTATGAGGCCGCTAAGGTTGATGGAGCAACCGCGTGGCAGAATATCAGATATATCACATTACCTTTAATGAAGCCAATTATCCTACTAGCCTTGGTGATTTCTACTATTGATTCTTCTAAAGTTTTCGAGCAAGTCTACATCATGACCAGTGGCGGGCCTGGCTATAGCACCATGACCTTAGTTCAACAAATCTACAATGCTGCATTTCGCTCCTACGAAATGGGCTATGCTTCAGCTATTGCAGTCGTCTTATTTGCCCTAGTTGGTATAGGGGTTTTCATTCAGTTTAAGGTTTTGGGGGAGAGATGATTATGACTATCAAGAAAGTACTGGTTTACGCAATACTTCTGGTTCTTGGCCTTTCTATGGTATTCCCCTTTTTCTGGATGATCTCCACTGCTTTAAAAACAGATGCTGAGATTTACCGGATGCCACCCGACCTCTTACCAGCAGAACCTAAATGGTCTAACTTTTCAAAGGCATGGAATTCTGCACCATTCAATCGATACTTGCTGAACACGATGATCATTGCCGTTGCCACAACATTTTTCGACTTGCTTTTGAGTTCGCTAGGCGGAGTTGCTTTCGGAAAATACAACTTCTTTGGTAAGAAAGTTCTCTTTGCTCTAGTCCTTGGCATAATGGTTGTACCCAGTCAAGTAACCCTAATCCCCAACTATTTGATCATGAATATCCTGGGCTGGCTTAATACCTACCAAGGTGTAATCATCGTTTCTATTGTAAGTCCTTTTGGTATCTTCTTGGTACGCCAGTACTTGCAGACGATTCCCGATGAACTGATGGACGCTGCGCGTATTGATGGATGTTCTGAGTGGGGGATCTTTTTCAAGATACTCTTGCCACTGATCAAACCAGTTCTGGGTACGTTAGCAATCTTCTCCTTTACAGGAAGCTGGAATTCCTTCATGTGGCCTTTGATTCTGATGGACAAGAGCGAGATGTATACGCTACAAATTGGATTAGCCTTTTTTAGAGGTCAGCACCAAGTCTACCCCAACTTGCTGATGGCCATAAATGCTCTTGCTGTGATTCCTATCATGATACTCTTCTTATTCTGTCAGAAGTACTTTGTAGCTGGCATTCAAATGAGCGGAATAAAGCAGTAGTTCAAATTATATCCCAGAAAAATACACTTCAAGGGATCCTAGGTAGTTGGATCCCCTTTTCTGATCGTTAGCTACGCCGGACGGCTTCCGTATTGGTGGTAAGAAACAATGGCTGAGGAAACAATGTAATGGACCCTTTGTCAAGACACAGATTTTCTAATTTTAAGAGACACTGTCTAAGCCGACTTCCTGGTTACAGAATTGCCATAATACATGCTCGATGGCGTTTCTCC
>DHNI01000030.1:0-3731 GCA_002409455.1 Firmicutes bacterium UBA5420
GAGTCTGGAATGATGTTGATTCCAGTTTGAATCGAGATCTCGCTCAAAGCGTCTTTGATACTAGTATCAAACAAAAATAGGTTGACCAACGGTTGTTCTTGCACATCCTGGGCCCCGGCTAAGCCGCTCAAGGCCAACATCAACACTAGAACTACGACAGCATAAATCCGTTTACTCATTTTTTAACCCCTCCACTTGAATTCTGATTTGTGATCACTTTCGCGGCCTAGAACTCATCAGGAATTACCGTTAGCAAGATTTCACCCCTATAGGTCTGCGCAGGGTTTTCCCAATAGGCCGTCAACTGGAAGTCAAATGGCACTTTCATTGTCCCTGGCTGGCCGCTTTGAACTGGCACGCGCTCTAAAGTAATGGATTCCCACATGTTGGCATCAGCCGGATCGGATAAACGCCATTTCAACTGTGAGATGTGAAGCTCCCCACCGCTTACCCCGAGAAAATATTCTTCTGGTGCCGATACGAACAAGGTATAAGGAATGTTCGCCCGAATGGTGGCCGAAACTGCCCGCTTTTTTGAGGCTATAACGCCAACCCTTGTCAAATTTGCTGCGCCTAGAAGGTAATCAAAATCCACCTCTTTAAATACCAACTCCGTGGCGTCAAGCTTCATGATGATCATTTGTGGTATCCTGAGCGTCACAGGGATATCAGCCTGATCACTTGCCCACACTACCCCGGCACCGCCCAGCACCAAGGCAAAGATTAAGACGCTCGAAATCACCGTTCTCATTTTCGCACCTCCCTGACGTATAATATTCCCCAGATCTTTCCTGCTATTCAGGAATTTATATCTGGAGTAAAAAAACAGCCTACCTCGCGGTAACAACACCACTCAGTAGCTTTTTCTTTACGTTCAATCTATACGCCCTACATGAAAACGTGTTATCATTTATTGAACGGCTAATCAGGGAATTTTGAGGTGAAGGTATGAGCAAACGAACTCTTGTGGCCTTAGGAGGAAATGCACTATTGCAACCAGGTCAGCGCGGCACATTTGAAGAACAGCTGGAGAATGTCCATGCTGCTTGCGAAACTTTAGTGGAGCTGGTAGAAAACGGACACAGGTTACTTGTAACCCATGGCAATGGCCCCCAGGTGGGCAATCTCTTGATCCAAAACGAAGCGGCGTCCGAGAATATACCCGTCCAGCCCTTACACTCCTGTGTAGCCCAGACCCAAGGCCAAATGGGCTATATGATCCAATCAGCTCTGGACAATATCTTACGGAAAAAGGAATGCTCCTTGCAGACGGCAACCATCCTGACCCGGGTCTTAGTAGATCGCGGGGATCCCGCTTTTGCCAACCCGACCAAACCGGTGGGGCCTTTCTTTAGCGAAGCATACGCCAAGCAAAGACAAGCCCAGGGCGAAACATACATGAATGACAGTAACCGTGGGTGGCGAAGAATTGTTCCTTCCCCTACTCCTTTAGAGATCGTAGAATTGGAAGTAATTAAACAGACCTTTGAACGCCCTGCGGTCACGATTGCAGTGGGTGGTGGAGGGATTCCCGTTATAGAAGAAGGAGACCAATATGTGGGGGTAGATGCGGTCATTGATAAGGATCTAGCCAGCTCTCTTTTAGCACGCCTTTTAGATGTAGACATGTTCGTAATCTTAACCGATGTGACCAATGTCAAACTAAACTACAACACACCGAGCGAAGTAAACCTTGATCATCTGTCCATCCGAGCGTGCCAGCAACATCTGGCTAAAGGCGAGTTTGGCATCGGCAGCATGGCACCAAAAGTACAGGCCGCCATCGAATTTGTGCAGGCAACCAAAAAGGCAGCCATCATCACCTCTCTTACAGAGGTAGTAGCTGCCCTTACAGGAAACGCGGGTACGCGCATCACCATCTAATTTGATTTACTTATTGCGTGTATGTGACAGGTTCTTTGAAAAGATAGGTATAGAACCTTACTGCATTTGTGATACTGCCAGCCACGGAGATACCAATCACACAAGTCATGGCAAGGCTGGCAAGTGTCTGATCGTAGACGCTTGGGAAAGGCCTCCCCACAAGCTTATAAAGCATAAGGGGAATGTAGAGGGCAAGATACAGATATACCCGATCATAGAACTGTTTAACAGAAGGATCATGAGCCGTGAACCTTTTCTTGTTCACAATGAACAGAACGATCCCAGCGTGCATAGCCACTAAAAATAGGAAGAAGAGCCTCCCTTCCGCCACCTGAAGAAGCGCGATAAAGGTAAAGGTCACCAAGTTGGCCAGAACAAAAAGGCCGAAATTCTGCGCTTTCTCTGTCATTTTGTCGCGCCTTCCATAGGTGCATCGAAGCGGTCAGGTAACGGAACATCTGGAAAACCATTCACCAAATGACAAGCCACAGAGTGGCCTTCTTCGACCTCGAGGTGTTCAGGGGGAATGGTCTTACACCCTTTCATCGCCTTGGGGCAACGTTGCCAAAAACGACATCCTGCAGGTGGATTGATGGGGCTAGGTATATCGCCCTGCAAAATGATCTGTTCGCGCTTTTCATCAAAGGTCGTGTCCAAAACGGCAGCTAGAAGGGCCTGAGTATAGGGATGTAATGGCCTTTTGAAGATGGCATCGCTATTTCCGGACTCCATAATCTTGCCTAGATACATCACAGCCATGCTATCACAGATGTTTTTCACATCGGCCAGATTATGTGAGATGAACACATAGGTCAGCTTCATTTGGTCTTGAATCTTCACTAAAAGGTTCAAGATTTGGGCGTGAATACTCACATCCAGAGCCGAAACCGGTTCATCACAGACCAAGAAACTGGGGTTTAGACTAATTGAGCGGGCAATCCCGAGCCTTTGACGCTGGCCTCCAGAAAAATCAGACGGATAACGATATAAATCCTCCGCAGATAGACCCACTAACTCCAACAGCTCAACCACTCTGTCGATCATCGTTTCCTCATCGTCTTCACCTCGAATAAACATGGGTTCCGAGACAATTTGATACACGTTAAAACGTGGATTCAGCGACGAAAACGGATCCTGAAAGATCATCTGCATCTGGCGCCGGGTCTTTTTGAAATCCTCTCTGGAGAGCTCGTTAAGATTCATGCCATTAAAAAGCACCTCTCCCGCTGTGGGCTTCACCATGCCAATCATGGCATTGGCAAGCGTTGTCTTTCCGCAGCCCGATTCGCCCACAATTCCGAAGGTTTCACCGTGCATAATCGTCAAGGACACATCGCTTACCGCCTGAATGACGCCCCGTTTCACAAAGGGTAGACCCCCCTTGACGGGAAAGTGTACTGACAGATTCTTCATACTTAGAATTTCACGCATCACAATTTCCCTCCTGCCGTTAACGGGTAAAAACAGCGCACCTCGCGACCTTCACCATGACTTCGTAGTGGCGGCATTTCCTTTTTGCATCGTTCTGTCGCATACTCGCAGCGCGGGTGAAAATAACAGCCACTGGGCTTGCGTGCCGGATGGGGCACTGTCCCTGGAATTTGGGTGAATGTCTTTTTCTTATCCGTCAGCTTCGGCACCGCTGCCATCAGCCCCACAGTATACGGATGGTGCGGCGAGATAAACAGATCCCTGACCGGCGCCTTTTCCACAATCTTACCTGAATACATCACATACACTGTATCCGCTATCGAAGCCACCACACTTAAGTCATGGGTGACCAAAAGTAGAGATGTCCCGCAGCCACGCTGCATACCCCTGAGGGTTTTGAGCACCTGGGCTTGAAT
>DHNI01000030.1:3987-6164 GCA_002409455.1 Firmicutes bacterium UBA5420
AGTACCCTCTGGCGCATTCCCCCACTTAATTGATGGGGAAAGCTATTGGCACGGGTTCTTGGCTCAGGCAGTCCAATTAACTCCAGCGCCTTCACCGTCTTTTCCCGGGCCTCTTTTTTGGAATCACCCTGGTGGCGCATATACATTTCGTCGATTTGATTACCCACTGTCATCACGGGATTTAACGAAGTCATGGCATCCTGGAAAATCATCGATATCTCCTTGCCCCGGAGTTCCTGCATTTCCTTGGGCGTATAATCCTTAATGTCGCGCCCGTTAAACTCGATGGCATCGACCTGGGTTAGGGCTGGCGGCGATTCAATCAACCGCATCACCGATTGGCTTGTCACGCTTTTCCCGCACCCTGATTCCCCCACCAAGGCCACACACTCTCGATCGCCAATATCGAGATCCACAGACTCCACCGCACGAATAACGCCATAATCTGTAGGGAAGATCACTTTTAAGTTTCTAAGCTTCAAGATGGGTTCCATGTGTCTTCCCTCCTTGTGTTGCTGTTTCTGCCATGCCTAGCTTGTGCTCCTCATCCATGGAGTTAAATACATCCTGAATATAACTACCGTCCAGGCTCTTGAAGATCTTATAAACGCTGCTGGTTTGTTTCATCCTTGGATTCGCAATCTCTTCCATAACAATCCCTAACCTCATAAAGCTAAAGACGGCCAAGAAAATCCCTAGGCCTGGAGCAAGAATCCACCACCAGGCGCCAAAGAGTAAAGCCCCACCACTTTGGGCATCTGCCAGCATTTTACCCCAGCTTATAGCGGTGGGATCGCCAAGGCCTAAGAAGCTCAAGCCTGCTTCCGCCACCATAATACCTGCGCTGCTCAGTGCTGTACTCATAATCACCAGGTGAGATGTTCCAGGCAAAATGTGCCTAATCATCACGTGCCAACGACTAGCGCCAGCAAGTTCCGCCGCTTTTACATAATTGCTATTCTTCAAAACCAAGACCAGAGAACGAATGGTTCTGGCCAAACCAGTCCACCCCAAAGCCACAAAGATCAAGATAATGATCCAAAAGTCACGGCCCAGTACGTTGGTAAGGACAATGACCAAGGGCAAGGTGGGGATAACCAGCATAATGTCAACAATCCGCATAATCAAGCTATCAACAAAACCGCCAAGGTATCCGGCCATCACCCCTAAAACGGAGCCCACAAAGGCGATACAAACGCCCGATGTAACGCCCACAATCAGTGACACTCTCGTTCCATAAACAAGCATGCTAAAAATGTCTTGTCCTGTATTAATGGTAGTGCCTAAGAGATGTTTTGCGCTTGGGGCCAATCCCTTTGCGGTACGCTGTGATACGTCATAGGGGTTGTAAGGAGCGATGAGTGGCGCAAAAATAGCCACCAGAATCAAAAAGCTCACCATGATCAAACCTACTTTGCCCTGTTTATGACTCCACAGACGCTGAATAAACAGTCCTGTGTTTTTGATCCTCTTGACTATTCCGCGCCGTAATCGTTGCTGCATCGGCTGCTTTGTCTTCATCGTTTATCACCTACCGTCACCCTGGGATCAAGTAGAACATAGACCAGATCTGTAACTAGGATTGCAAAGATTGTAAAGCCAGAGAGCAGCAACATGATCCCCATCATTAAGGGATAGTCATTGGAATTATTGGCCTCTAAGAACAACGTCCCCATACCATTCCAATTAAAGACTTGCTCAATGACAACTTGTCCCCCGATAAGACCGCTAATGCTCATACCTAGTGATGTAACAATAGGAAGCATCGAATTTCGCAAGATGTGTTTGTAACGAATCGTGCTTTGCTTGAGCCCCTTGGCCCTCGCCGTTAACACAAAGTCTTCGTTTGTAACTGCAATCACTGCATTACGCGTTCCTTGGGCGTAGCTAATGATGCTTCCCACCACCATGCTTAAAACCGGAAGAGCCGCATTCTGGGCTACCCGGCGCATACCCTCCCAGGTCCAGGCGAAGGCTGAGACCATGGTCGAATCGGTATAGGCAGGAAAGATCTCCAGCTCAAATCCTAAATAAAAGGAGAGAATCAAAGCTATAAAGAAAGACGGTAGCGCAACCATGATAGTAGAGGCATTAAGCAACATCGTATCCTGCCAACGTCCACGCTTCACCGCGGCAAGCACTCCAAACAAGATACCAATGGTGACGCCAATTAGCAT
>DHNI01000030.1:6456-9039 GCA_002409455.1 Firmicutes bacterium UBA5420
CCTTGAACCAGTCCCCTAAGATAATTCGTATACTGCTGCCAGGTCGAGACATGAAACCCATACTGTTCTCTTGTTACTTGTTTGATAATCTGATACTCAATTTCGCTCATATTCCCCTGGGGAGGATAATAGCGTTCAGCAGGATCATCCACACCAAGGCGGGGAATAAAAAAGTTTAGCGTGATCACCACCGCAAACACAAAGATCGAATATAAAACGCGTTTGATCACATACGTGTACTGCACAGTTTCACCTACTCCCCTTGGTTTTCCGTAAGTTCTCCAGCGATTCGGTGTTCATAACGGTGGCACCCTCAACCACCCTAAATCCTTCGAAACGATCGGTTCGCGCCACAGATATCACATTGGATGTATAAAGAGGAACCTTGTAGTATTCCTCCGCAATCATGGGCTGGATTGTCTTTATTAGGTCATACTTGGTGTTTAGATCCAGCGTAAACCGCATCTCATGAATCACATTGTTCAGCTCTTCATTCACCAAACGTCCATAATTAGACGTACGACCCAACGTCTGGAAGTGGGCTGGGTACATGATATCAACATTAGAAAGTGAAAATGTAACGCCATGCAAGGTCATGTCAAAACGGCTGGTGTACAGGTAGGTCGATTCGGGTTGGGTTCCTTTAGCCGCATATTTCACCTCAATTCCGATTTTCTGGAACTGAATCTGCAAAAAGGAGATCACATCTTGCTCCCCAGGGGAGCCCAGAATCTGAAGGCTGATGCGCTGACCTCCAAGGAGCCTGTAGCCATCGCTATCCTTGTCGGGAACGATAGTATCTAGTAGCGCATTGGCTTTTGCAAGGCGCGCGGCATACTCTGTGGGCAGACTATCGGCTGCTGGATTATAAAATTCCTCTAAAGACGCGCTCATTAATCCTGCGCTAGCTGGAAGCCCTGCTCCATCTAACACCCTTGTAATCAATTCTTCTTGATTGATGGCCAAGGCCATGGCTTGGCGGAAATCTCTGTTTTGTAAAAGATCCCGCATAGGGTTACGCTCACTTGCAACCGGGTTAAGGTTAAAGACTAATGTCTGGGTGAATTGGCCGGGCGCGTTGGAGATAAACAGATCATCTTCGTTTTCAAAAAGCCTCAGGTAATTGGAACTCACCGAATTATTTAACACATCAATATGACCCTTGAGCAGGGCATAGATGGCTACATTGATCTCCTGATACAAGACATACTTAATGGTATCAAGCCCAATTAAGGGACTGCCATCGTCTTTAGTAAGATGGTAGTCCTTTCGCCTGTGCAAAATGATCTGTTGACTACCAGACTCCTCGGCATCGAGTACCCAAGAGCCGCTGCCCACAGGATGACTATAACGGTAGAGGATCTCTTCGTTTGGGGCGGTACTGTTGAGTTGACTCTCCTTGGTAACAACAGGACTCCACACATGTTCTGGTAGAATTAGGACCGAGGTAAAAAGAGGCATGACGGAACCTAAGACCTTATTAACATGAAGATAAAGCACCGTATCTCTATCTTCGATGGGTATAGCATAGCCTTGTTTGGCAGCGCCATGGTCATAGGTAAACACACCCTGCTGGGTCAACACTCCATTTGTATACTTGTGCCTGAGGTCGCTCGTCCACGCCAAGGCCCCAGCATGATTCGAAAGCTGGTTATTCGTGGCAATATCAAAGGAATAATAGATGTCTTCGACAGTTAAAGGCTCACCATCGCTCCAGGTGATCGTATCATGAATGATTACTTTAACGGCTAAATACTCGTGCTCAGGATCCCCATAAATCTCTTCTAGACGGGCGTAATCAATGGAACCATCCTCTGTTAAAATCGGCTCACCGTCTTGATCAACGTAGTACCACTCGCGGCCGATGGCCGGAAGGTAGTTGCCACTATCCTCGTCATAGACAAACAAAGAGTCATAAAGCATTCCGGCGATGGTGGGAGCAATACCCTCCCGAGAAAGCCAAGGCATATAAGCTGAGGGAAAAGACGTCTGCACCGAACCCACATAGAGTGTGTTTTCATCGGGTCTGTGACTATGGCCCGGGCTTTGGCACCCGACCAAGGGTATAATAATAATGCTCACTAAAGTTAGGAGCATTAGCTTTTTTACCATAACATTCACCTCGTTAAAAGGCTTTGAGGTGCAACATAACGCCACCTCAAAGCCCCATCGTTACTTTGTTAATAGGAAGCTGTAATTGGTACCACTAATGTCAAATGTCATGTTAAGTCCCGTGGGCCAAATGTCACCAACCCTCGTGGCCCCATTTTCGGAGCTTAAGGTAATCATATATGACATGGGTCCCGCCGTAATCGCAAAGGCCCCTGCCTCGCTCACTAGCGTTATATCCCCTTCTTGATCAACAATCTTCAGGGCATAGGTTCCATCTGCCTCAAGATTAAGGCGCGCTACATAAGTCTCATTCACCATGGTTCCCCCAGAAAACTGGCCTTGTATGGCCGCCTCATAGAAGACCCACTCGGTAGTATCAAAGAGTGCCTTTAACACATACCCTTCCTTGGTTCCTGTGCTCGAAGCATCTTGTCCTGCCTTGGTAAAGGCGATCGTTTTTTGCTCCACCTC
>DHNI01000134.1 GCA_002409455.1 Firmicutes bacterium UBA5420
GACGCTCAAGGGAAGTCCTGTTTCTACTCGTTCTTGTTACACTGATGATCCCGTTTCAGGTAACCATGATTCCGGTCTTTGCCCTCCTACATAAGCTGGAATGGCTCAATACATTTGCGGCACTCATCATCCCGCGGGCCTCCAACGCATTTGGAATCTTTCTTCTGAGGCAGTTTTTCAAGGGCATACCTGTAGAACTAGAAGATTCGGCATTTGTGGACGGTGCCTCGACATGGTGTATCTACTGGAAGATTATCATACCACTTTCGAGGCCTGCATTGGCAACTTTGACAATCTTCCACTTTATGTATAACTGGAACGACTTTCTGTGGCCGCTGATCATGACCACCACTGTAGACATGCGTACGCTTCCGACTGGACTCGCACTTTTTATGGGAAGGCATGTTGTGGAATATGCATTGTTGATGGCGGGAGTGGTGTTATCGCTAATCCCCATCACTCTGGCTTATTTCTCAGCTCAGAAACACTTCGTAGAAGGCATTGCCATGACTGGACTTAAGGGCTAATTGGCTCACAACAAACATCGAAAGGAACGACGATCATGACCACATGTAGAATTCATCCTCTGTTTACGTTATCACGCAAAGATGAGGACATGAAAGGCCAAATCAAAATCGGATCAATTAAGGCACACCAAGTTCCAAACACCATTTATGGAAATTTCTTTGAACATCTAGGCTACGCCGTATTCGGTGGAATCTGGGCGCAAGTCCTGGCAAATCCAACGTTTCATGGAGACCATAACTTGAGCGAGGAAAATATCAATACGTTGCTCACTGATGGTCAATGGTTGACAAGGTTCTTCCTTGAAGATGGCGTTCCTAAGGATCTTCCCCAGTATTGGAGCCCTGGAATCGAAGCGACGGGTTTTGGCGTTGCCATCCTTGACGACGCCACAGATGAGCAAATGCCTCTACCCTGGAAGGCTATGGGGGGTAGACAGTCAAGAGTTGTGCCAGCAGCTGGAAGAATCGGGCATGGTCTCAGACTCAACTCTCAGGGAGGAGTTGTGGGGGTAAGTCAGGGGGTATTTCTACCCACGCACCGTGTCAATAAATTTGAGGTTAACGTGTGGTGTAGGGTGGATGGAGAATCCTGCCCAGGTACGCTCTCTGTAAGACTTCAGCGTAGGATGGGCGAGGCTGAACTTCTTACCACTAGCGAATTGATGGATGTTTCATGCTGCTGGCACAAATACACAACCGTTCTCGAGCTTGATGCGGGTACGATCAGCGACTTTGAACCAGTGGATTTTTGCTTGGTGTGGAGTGGGGAAGCCGACCTCTTACTGGATCGAGTAGAACTCTTTCCGGCAGATCACGTCAGTGGATTTGATCGAGACGTATTAGAGGCTCTTAAAGCTTGGAAGATTCCGCTCTTGCGTGGTCCTGGAGGTAACTTCGTCAGCGATTATCACTGGAGAGATGGTGTAGGCGTAGCCGATCTAAGGCCCACAAGACCCAATTACGTGTGGGGAGGTTTGGAATACAATGCTATTGGCACCGATGAGTTCGTGAAGATCTGTGAGTTAATCGGAGCGGAACCACAACTGTGCGTCAATATTGGAACCGGGACCCCTGAGGAGGCCGCAGATTGGGTAGAGTACTGTAATGGCGACTCCAAGACCGCTATGGGGAGGTATCGGGCGAAAAACGGTATAACAGCTCCCTACGATGTTAGGTTGTGGGAAGTGGGGAACGAAATCTATGGTTGTTGGCAGGCCGGAAATTGTGGATCTGAAGAGAACGCCAGACGTTATGTCGAATTTTCTACCGCAATGAAAGCCGTTGATTCGTCTATCAAACTCATCGCCACGGGCAACCCATTTGATTTCGTTGAGCCGGGGCCACATTGGTCATTTGTTACCGCAGATGGTACATGGCATAAGGAGCTATTCGCTGCCTGCCACGGTTCTCTAGATTTTGTATCCCTCCATGCGCTACCAGAGAACGAACGAAGAATGGAGAATGTTACCCATGAACATGCCCACTATGCACTCATGGCCCACCCTGTGCATTGGGAACGAACTGACATTCCAGCACTGATGGAGTTGTTGCGTAGGTACAATACTAAGGCTCTTTTGGCCATCACAGAATGGGGTGTGCTTGGCACTTCCGAGATGCGGCCGCGCATCGACAATTTTGGAGAGGCCGTGTATGCTGGGCTATTTCTGAACTTTCTAGCGAGAAATGCACAGATTACTCCAATTGCCAACGCAACGGCGATTCTGCATGGCGGATGTGTGAGAAAGTCTGCAGAGCAAGTTTATTTCGATGCTCAGTACTGGGCCATCTTGCTTCATCAGGAGATCGCTGGCTATTGGATGCTACCTTGCGAGTATAGAGGGCCCGGATACGACATTAGAAATGGTACAGAAACTACCCCTGACGTGGATGACGTTCCGTTAATTGATATTATCGCCTGTGTTAGCGACGGCGGAGATCGTTTAATCATAATGGCAGTGAATCGCTCTCTAAGCACGAACATCCCAGTTGAAGTCAACTTGCCAGATATTCAAAAGTACGCTTATGCGCAGGCGAAAGTAATCATAAGCTCTGATCCAGTTGCTGTATCATGTCCTACAGAGCCTGAAAAGTTTAGGCCCATAAATCATGCTGTTTCTTTAGACGGACTTCGGCTACAAGTCGAATTACCACCTTGCTCTTTGGTACAAATCAAGTTGAGTTGATCGCAGGGACTTCTGGTTCTGTGCCTGCGGAAACGTGCAAGTAGGCAATAATGGGGCAGGCTTTCGCTCCGTCGATGATGCTTTTGAAAGCATATACCGTTAGTTCAGCAAAGTATGTGGTACTACGCAATTGTTCAAGAGAAAACAAGAATGCTAAAACAAACAACCGCGGCGGAGACATCTGCAGCGGTTGTTTGGCGGTGCGCCCAGCGGGCGCATGTTCTACAGGGTGAGAGTCCCGAAATCTGCCCGGCAGTGGGAAAGATATAGCCAATGACAAGGGTGTCCACTGTGAAGTGGAATCTGAAGGAAGCGTGATGAGCAAAGTTTCGGCCCAAGGAACGCGAATCATATCAGGCATCCAAAGTGGGAGTCTGCCAAAACAAGACAAAATCCAATCACCAATTCAGCGTTGGAGGTGTTTTTAGATATACACTCCGCCATTCTGTGGGCAGACTTTCGAATCACAAGCTACCGACGAACTACGACGCTTAAGCCGTCTGAAAAGCATGAAGCCCAGGCGGGTGCCTTAGGTGGGTGCACAATTGTGACGGAGGAATTATGTAAAAGAGAGGTTCAAAAAAAGGGAAAATGACGAATTTTAACAGGTCAGGATTATCTACGTTTTGCTACAAAAAGTCTGTCTCTTAAAGAAAACAGTCGAAACTCCAAACCTATATCGACAATACGTATACATTTTTAACCCACGCTTAGGAGAGCATTTTGGCTAGAACGATCCGAAATCAATTCAAAAGTGGCTCATATAGGCGCTTATCTTTTTTAGTTGACTATGGTGCAAGTAAACGAGGTGGACAAAAGTGTAGTATGGCTTTCCAAGTGAAGATATTCAGATGAGTATTATCAAAATGTGCGTGTTGGTACAAAGTGACAGGTCAGTATCGTATACCACATGGTAAATAATATGGGTTGACGGTGCACAAATGTGTTGATAAGCTTAATTTATCGTAGAAAATGTTAGGACATAATCGTGGACACTTTAGACTTAAGGGGGGTAGTAATAGCTTCACCATAATTTGGGTGGGGGAACGTTATATGAGCAGTTTGTTAGAAATGAAAAATATAACCAAGAGTTTTCATGGCGTAAGGGTTCTACAGGGCGTGAACTTTGCAGTCAATCCAGGAGAGGTTGTTGCTCTTTGCGGCGAAAATGGCGCGGGCAAGTCTACACTTATGAAGATCCTCATGGGTATCTACTCAAAAGACTCGGGTGAAATTACGTTTGATGGTGTCACTTTGGATGGACACAATCCCCTGAAAAGTCTTGAACAGGGGATCTCAATGATTCACCAAGAGTTGAATTTGGTTGAGTCACTAACCATAGCCCAGAACATATTCTTAGGGCGGGAACCGCGAAAACCTGGCGGTTTGATAGATTTCCAGAGGATGCATACCCTTAGTCAAGATATCATGACTAACCTCAATGAACGTACGCCAGTCGGCACCAAGGTTGAGGACATAAAGCTTGCCCAAAAGCAAGTTGTGGAAATTGCTAAGGCCGTGAGCACTAACTGTAAATTGATTATTATGGACGAGCCTACAGCAGTGTTAACTGATCGGGAAACAGACATGCTGTTTGAACTGATTCACAAGCTAAAGACGCAAGGGGTTGCTATCATTTACATCTCGCATCGCCTGGGGGAAATCAAGGAGATCTGTGATAAGGTTACAATTCTTAGAGATGGAGCACTGGTTGCAACGAAGAACGTTAGCGAGGTTACGGAACATCAAATTGCCAACCTAATGGTAGGTCGAGAATTAGAGGATTCCGTTATTGAGCCTTTTTCAGGCGATGAAGACGACATAGCCTTGGAAGTTCGCAATGTATCCGATGACTTCCTCAAGGATGTTTCCTTCAAGATCCGCCGAGGAGAGGTCATAGGGTTCAGTGGATTAGTTGGGGCAGGGCGTACCGAATTGATGGAATACATTTTCGGTTTGCGGACAGTTAAGCAAGGCACCATGTTACTAAACGGGAAAGAGGTCTCGATTAAGAATCCCGCTGAGGCCATACGCAATGGAATTGGTTTTGCTACTGAAGATCGCAAACGCACAGGCCTCGTTCTCATCCGCAGTATCAGCGAGAATATCAACTATTGCTACCTCATTAGCAAAGTCAAGGCGTTTCTTAATTCGAAGAAAATCGCAGAAAACGCTAAGGCCATGATAAAACGACTTAACGTGGTCTGCACTGGGCCGAAACAATTGGTACAGGATCTGTCTGGTGGTAATCAACAAAAAGTTATTCTTTCCAAGTGGTTATTGGTTAACTCGGAAATTCTAATTCTTGATGAGCCCACCCGTGGCATTGATGTTGGGGCAAGAGGTGAGATCTATGAGATTATCCACGATCTTGCTAGAAGGGGCAAGTCCATCATAATTGTGTCTTCGGATCTCCCCGAAATCTTGAAGACTTGTCCCAGAGTCATTGTTATGTATGAGGGCAGAATCACCGGCGAACTAGTTGGTGAGGAATGCACGGAGAGCAATATTATGGCGCTTGCGTCTAACTTGCAGGAAGCCAAATAAAGCAAAGGACGGGAACCTGTATGAATAATTTGAAGCTCAAATCGACTATTCAAACGACGTGGAATGAATATAGTGTTACTTTGGTTTTTGCGGCTTTGATTCTAATAAGTGGTCTTTTGACCCCCTCGTTTTTCTCGACCAACAATTTTATGGCCATTTTCAGAAATAGCGCCGCGATTGGTGTCATCGGACTAGGAATGACCTTTGTGATCATTGCCGGAGGTATTGATTTGTCGGTCGGGGCGAACTTTGCCGCCTGCGGCGTAATTATGATTCTTATGCAGGGCTCTTTGGGGCTACCGCTCCCCTTGGCCATATTGGTTACATGTATCTCTGGTGCTACCATTGGCTTCATCAATGGCTTTATCATATCTAAGGCAAAACTGCCTCCGTTCATTGTGACTCTGGCGATGCAGGTTTTACTACGCTCCATTGTCATGTACCTTACTAAAGGGGCCACCATGCGCGGCGTCAGGGATCCGGCCTTTACGAGCATCGGGAATGGTTCAGTCTTCGGCGGTCTTCCTACTCCATTCTTCATTTTTTTGGTAATTGCCTTGATTATGCATATCATTCTGTCCAAAACCAAGCTCGGCACCTATGTTTATGCAGTTGGTGGCAACGAAATTGCTGCCCGCTATACGGGGATTAAAGTCGATGCGGTCAAAATCGCAACTTACGTGCTTATAGGCTTGATGGCTGCATTTGCTTCTATTATGGAAGTCTCCAGAATGGCATCGGTATCGCCGACTGTAAGTGGTGTGCAGTACGAGTTGGAAGCTGTCATTTCTGCGATTGTTGGTGGCACCTCATTTAGTGGTGGTAAGGGCAAAATCCTGGGAACAATTCTTGGGGCAATCATGTTATTTATTATATCTAACATGCTGATCCACTTGAATATTTCCACCTATTTGTCCGGTGCAGTCAAGGGAACAGTAATCTTGGTCGCTGTACTGCTTCAAAAGCGCCAAGATTAATCAAGGGTATGTAACACTTCGGTGTTCATAAAAAAACAATATGGGAGGAATATGAATGAAAAAGTTGTCCGCATCTACACTAATTGTCTTCATGGTTATGTCACTACTTGTTGTTGGTTTGCCCGCGGTGGGAGTTGCTCAGGAAACCGGGAAGTTCCGAATTGCTGTTTCAACCTCTTTTGCTGATAACACCTGGATGGCTAAGGAGCTGGAGTTGCTGGAACAAGAGGCTAAGAATGAAACTGACACATTTGAGTACACAATCAGGGCTGCCATCGATCCTGCAGATCAGCAGAATATGGTGGAAACATTTCTGTTAGGGAACTTTGACTTGATTATGGTTCAACCCATTGACTCGGTATTAGTCGAAGCAGTCACCACAAAAGTATATGAAGCAGGCATCCCCCTAATAATCTTTGATCGCCCAATTTATGGAGATAATTATACTTCTCACATCGGTGGTAGCGACTATGCAAGTGGTGCTTTGGCCGCTGAATACCTGGGAGAGCAGCTTGATGGGGAAGGTACAATAGCAGTTTTGCGTAACTGGACAGGTACTGAAGGTGATTTGCTACGCTATGGTGGTTTCGTTGACACGCTGAATGAGAAGTACCCTGGCATTAGAATTGCACGTGAGGCCGAAGGAGAAAACAGTAAGGAGAAGGGCTACGAGGCGATGTCCAATATTTTGGCGGCGGTTCCACATTTGGATGCGGAACCGCCGCCAAAATAT
>DHNI01000062.1:0-5149 GCA_002409455.1 Firmicutes bacterium UBA5420
TGGGCTCTTTCGGACGACCATGCTGCGGTTGCAATGGTTTCAAAGGCAGTCTGGCCAGATGGGATAACAACCATGCCGCTCTCAATATAAGGAGCAATGGCATCGTAAGCGCCTTGATAGAAATAACGGGCATTGTTATCATCGGCGGATCCGCCCACGATTTCGATGTTGACTGGTTCTGTACGTGTAGCCAGCTCAAGTTTTTCTACGAGGTATTCACCTTGAATGGTTCCTACCATGTAGTTGTCAAAGGTTGCATAGTAGGAAACAGCGTCAGTAGCCATAATCAGACGGTCATAGGCAATTACAGGAATACCTTCGTCTTTGGCTGTTGCCAAAACAGTTCCGAGCGAAGCGCCGTCGATGGAGGCGATCACTAGGATTTCTGCTCCATTAAGAATCATGTTTTCAATCTGGGATACCTGAAGTGCCACATCATTATTAGCATATTGTAGATCCACAACGTATCCAGCTTCTTCAAGCTGGGCTTTCATATTGCCGCCATCTTGATTCCAGCGTTGGAGACTTTGGGTTGGCATAGCTACGCCAACTCTTACAGCCGCGGAAGCCACTGAGGGAACTGCCATCATAACAACTAGCAAAGCAACCAATATTATTCTTTTCATGTTTTTGTTAACCCCTTCCAAATGTCTGTAATCCGTGATAAATCATAACCATATCACATGCAACCCAACCAAACCTTAACACCGCCCCCCTTTCCCTCCGTGCTCAATTTGTGCTGACAGAATCCATATTCAACCTACCTTCAGGTTGCTCAAGTAGCGTATCTAACAGTAACGCTATGCATCCCATCAAAGCAACTTCATCGCCTAGCTTAGTAGGCGCTATAGATACCTTTGCAGCAGGTATTTGCAGACCCCGTTCCGTTACAACTTTGCGTATTTCGTCAAATAGTATCGTTGACGCAGCGATGCGTCCGCCGACAATTACCATATCGGGGTTCACTCCATTAACAATGTTCGCTATACCAACTCCCAAATACCAACCACTTTCGCGGACAACCTCTAGGGCCATACGATCCCCTTGGTCGGCGGCGGAGACAATGTCATCCACCGTCAAGAAGCGATTCTCCACAACAGAGGATTGGAAAAGAAGTGAATCCTTGGAAGTTCGCAGTGCTCGAAAGGCGCGCTCCAGAATGGCCTGTTCGTCACTATAGACTTCCCAACATCCCCGACTACCACATGAACACTTAGGGCCGTTGGGGTCAATGGACATATGTCCAAGTTCACCTGCACTACCGCTAACACCAAGGTAGAGGCTTCGATCACTTACAATCCCGCCGCCCAATCCGCCTTTGATGGATACATAGACCAGCACCCCAGCATCCTTGCCGGTTCCAAACCATTTTTCTGCCATCGCTGACAACATGGCCTCATTGGATACAAAAACTGGTAGACTTAAAATGCGTTCCAGATCATCTGCAAGTGTAACATCTCGCCACCTGAGATTTGGTGCAAAGGTTACCACCCTGCGGCTTAAATCAACCTGGCCCGGAACTGCTACCCCAATTCCTAGCACGTCATCTCTTTGAATTCCCTGCTGTCTCATTAGATCGTCTACGGTGCGTGCACACATAGACAATACGAAGCTATAATCGTAGGTTCGAAATTCTGCGCGACGCCGAACAAGAATCTCGCCCACGAGGGTTGTTATTGCCACGACAATCCAGCCCACATCAATCTCCACAGCAATCAGATAAAACCGCGTCGGATTGACTTCTAGCTGAACAGGTGGTCGTCCCCGTGCTGTGTTGTCGGGCCCAACTTCCCGGATAAACTCCCTTTCTAGCAACTCTCTGACAGTCTCTGACACGGTAGCACGACTCAGTCCCGTGATGTCTGCCAGTTCTGAACGGGATACCCTGCCATGTTCGCGAACAGTGCAAAATGTCTTTACACAATTCACCCGTCTGAGATATGCGCTGTCAAACCTACCTGTTTTGCTCACAAAACAATCTCCCATCCTTAGACACAATCACCAGTGATGATGTGCATAGTACAATGTGTTATTTCGAGTATCAAATTAACCATTTGACATAAACAACAGATTTCCTTCTTTTTTCTGAACTTTTTTCAAACCTTTATCACAACCATAAAACCCCACTGGTAACCTCGCTGGGTTTCTTCATATATATTTGCCATGCCCAGGAAACACAGGGCATCTTTCCTTCGCTCCTCGAAGGAAAGGGCGAAGAAACCCTCACTGCGATGACGATGAGGGTTCAGATGAAGGAGAACAATACGCCTGCTACTACTCCCTTAGGCTTTCGCCCGGTTCCGTGTAGTTACATCAAAGGCTACGGCTAAGATAAAGATGGCACCTTTCACCACATACTGGAAGGAAATATCCACGCCAAGCAGGTTCATACCATTCGTCAACGACATGATGACCAAAGCTCCAATAATGGTATTGGTCACCCGGCCCACGCCCCCACCAACAGACACTCCGCCAATGTAGCTCGAGGCAATGGCATCAAGCTCAAAGCCTAAACCAGCAGTTGGAGTGGCTGAGGCGAGACGAGAGGTATAGAGCATACCCGCTAAAGCTGCCATAAGACCCATTGAAGCAAAGACGAGAAACGTAACTCGGTTAACCTTAATACCCGAAAGCTCCGCCGCTTCTGCATTGCCTCCAATGGCATACACATGGCGGCCAAAGCGGGTTTTGGTCAATACAAAGTTATAGATAAGCAGTACAACCGTTACAATAACAGCAGTCCACGGAATACCACGATACGAAGCCATAATCCAAGAGATGACCATAATTAGAATAGATAAAGACACCTGTTTAATGACGAAGATCATCATCGAACTGGTTTTAAAATCATAGCGTTTGAGGCTCTGTCGACTTCTTATCTGAGAATAAATCATGGCAAAGACTAAGAAAACCCCAATCACCATTGTTAAAAGATGAAAGTCAAGGCTCGCTCCCCAGGGCAAATCTGGAATATACCCATTCGAAAGCTGCAAAAATGTCCGATCCCGCACGATAATGGTGCCGGTTCCGGCTGTAACCATAGAAAGTAAGCCCCTAAACATGAACATGCCTGCCAAGGTAGTAACAAAAGCTGGAACCTTAATCTTTGTAACAAGAAAACCCTGATAAACGCCAACCAATATTCCACAGACCAAGACAGTAGGGATCACAAGCCACACATTCCAACCATTCATGAGTAAAATAGCTGCCACGGCACCTAAAAACCCAGCTACAAAACCGATAGACAGGTCAATGTGTTTAATAATCAAAATCAAGGTCATACCAATGGCCAATACTGCTACATAGCCTGTTTGGTTTACTAGATTAATCAGATTCCGGGACGAAAGAAACAGGCCCTTGGTTGAAACGGTAAAGATTAAGAAAATGACTGCCAAGGCGATATACATGGCATAGTCGCGAATATTATTAACAAGTAATGATACAACTTCAGTAGCGAGGCCTTCCTTCTTGTGCCTGGAATCCATCACTTTTTCTGTCTTCATCACACTGCCTCCTCCACTGTTTTTGTAGCCATGGCCATGACGATTTCTTCGGTAGCATCTTGCCCATCAATCTCCCCTGTGATGGTTCCTTCGGACATGATGTAGATGCGATCGCTCATGCCCAGTACTTCCAAGAGTTCGCTGGAGATCATGATGATACTAATACCCTGGGCCACGAGTCTGTTTATTAAGGTATAAATCTCGAATTTGGCGCCAACATCAATGCCCCTAGTGGGCTCGTCTAAAATGAGGAGACTAGGCTCAGCAAAGAGCCATTTTGCCAGAGAGGTCTTTTGCTGATTACCCCCAGAAAGTGTTCCGGTAACCGTTTGCACGCTAGGTGTGCGAATATCAAAGGATTCGCGGTACTCATTAGCAACAGTAATCTCTTCGTTCTCATTGACCACCAGGTTGTGCACGAGCTTTTGTAGCGCAGGCATTGTAATATTAAACTTCACATCTTGAATCAAGACCAGTCCATTGGCTTTGCGATCCTCTGTCACATACGCAATACCGTTCTTAATGGCATCAGCAGGATGTTTGAACTCCATGCGCTTACCATTCAAATACATCTCTCCTGCTCCAATATCATAGCCAGGCACATTACCAAAAAGGCTTAAGGCAAGCTCTGTACGTCCAGCACCCATAAGACCCGCCAATCCCACAACTTCGCCCTTGCGTACATTTAGGTTCACGTTGTGTAAGATCTCCCGGCCACTTGTGCGATCGGTGACAGTCCAATTTTTTAATTCAAAGGCCACATCGCCCAAGGTAACATCACGCTTGGGATAGATGTTGTCAATCTCGCGGCCTACCATATACTTAATGATCTCTTGTTCGCCGATTTTGCGCTCCTTGGCGTTCAACGAAGTCACTACAGTGCCATCCCGCAAAACCGTGATGGTATCTGCAATGGCCACAATCTCCTTTAGCTTATGAGAAATCAAAATGCAAGTAACTCCCTGGGCTTTCAGTTCTCTGAGTAAATTTAAGAGATTCTCGCTATCTTCTTCATTGAGAGCAGCTGTAGGCTCATCCAAAATCAGCAGGTCCACTTCCTTCGAGAGGGCCTTGGCGATCTCTACAAGCTGTCTTTGGCCAACTCCTAAATCCTTAATCTTAGTAGCAGGATCAACCTTAAGCCCAACTCGCTTAAGCACCTCTGCGGCTCGCACCTTGGTTTCATTCCAATCAATAATGCGACCACTTATAATCTCATGACCTACGAAAATATTCTCATACACTGGTAACTCAGGGAATAGGGCTAGCTCCTGATAGATAATGGCAATACCGCGCTTCTCACTATCTGAAATATGGCGGAACTCCTGTGTTTCTCCATTTAGCACAATGTCACCATCATACGAGCCATAAGGATACACACCCGAAAGCACCTTCATCAACGTGGACTTTCCAGCCCCATTTTCACCAACCAGGCAGTGAATTTCGCCCCTTTGTACCTCAAATGTGACTCGGTCTAGCGCCTTCACACCGGGGAATTCCTTCGTAATATCCTTCATCTCTAGTATAAAATCTTTCTTCAAGTCACCCAAGTCGTCAGCCCCCCCTTCCACGCTTTAGAAGGCCGGCCCGAAACCGAGCCGGCCTAATGGTGTTACAAACTCTTAGAGACCAGTAAATTCACTAGC
>DHNI01000062.1:5268-11358 GCA_002409455.1 Firmicutes bacterium UBA5420
CGACCAGTAAATTCACTAGCATCATAGTAGCCAGAATCAATCAAGATGTCTTGGACATTGTCTTGAGTAACGATGACGACCGGTGATTGCTTCGCCGGAACGTCTGCTACTAGGTTATTGTACACAGCATCGGTCTGAGGAGTTCTACCTTCGAGAACTTCAATTGCCATGTTCATAGCATCGGCAGCAAGGGTTCTGGTATCTTTGAAAACAGTCATGCTCTGACGTCCATCAATAATGTACTGCACAGAGGCTTTTTCAGCATCTTGACCAGTGACAAAGTACTTCGTCACATCGGTGTCGGCTGCAAAAACGTCTGCAATCGAACGACCAGTACCATCATTGGGAGCAAGTACATAAACTTGACCCTTGTCAGCTACTCCAACCGACGTGAGGTGGGCTTCTGCCTTCGATTTGGCGACGTTCATATCCCAATCAGTGGTCACTTCACCAATGATCGCTGCGAGCTGTTCACGTGTTAGGTCTTTTGTTCCTTTGTGAGCTTCTGCTTGAGCGGAGTTCTTAATTACAAACGTGCCGTCAGCAATCTTGGGTTGAAGAATGTTCCAAGCTCCTTGGAAGAACAAGAAGGCGTTGTTGTCGGTGAGGGCACCCGCATACAGATACAGAGGATTACCGCTGCCTGTAGCATTGTCCAGTAGGTATTGCCCCATGGCCTCACCAACGGACACACTGTCAAATGTGACGTAGTAGTCAAGGGCATCGGTGCCAGTAATCAGACGGTCGTAGGAGATCACAGTGATTCCTTCGTCTCTAGCGCTTTCCACAGCAATAGCTGCAGCAGCGGCGTCATGGGCACAAATGATGATGACCTTAGCTCCTCTTGCAATTAGGGTTTCCACATTGGTTCTTTCAGCGGCGGAGGAACCCTGGCTAAACAGAACTTCTACACTGTATGGCGTTTCGGCAATAACTGCTTCAAAACGGGCCATATCTTGCAGCCAACGAGGCTCATCTTTCGTAGGCAATACGATCCCTACATCTACGCTCTGGGCTAATGCAACTGAAAAGCTCGTCAATAGAATGGAGAGAGTTACTGCCAACACAAGAAATCTCTTCATAATTTTGCCACCCTTCATCTCTAAATGTTAACCGATTGTCCCGGTTACAACTTCATTATAAGGCTAGTCTAATGGCGATGCCATTTAATATATTTCTATTTGTTTTAATCTTTTTCCTCTAAAACACTATGACTTTACTGCCGCACAAGCCCCATGGTTGCTGTGACAAGCTGATCAGTGGCGAAATCGAGTACATCTTGGGTTGTAGTCTGCGCAGAATTGTAGATCGCTTCAGCAATTCCTAGAGCCATGGCAAAAGGCGTCCAGGTATCTGCAGAATAATTATTCTCACGCTTCGATTTGGCTAGCGTCATAGCGATAGATAGGTCGTTGGGATCTGGGAGGGTAATGTCTCCGTCTTCATTGACGAGTAAGGTTATTCTATACACTCTGCTGAGCTTTCCAGGAGACACGATGAGCGTCGTAATCTGGTTGCCAAGCTCATGTGTACCAGCTTGTGGTACCCCGCTAATAACCCCGTTGTTGAATGTTAATCCCTCCGGTAAATCACCGGCCACAAAAGCAATCGTCGCTTTATCTTCGAGGACTTGGATGGCACATTCGTACTGCTCCCCAATCTTGCCTACTGGCAAAGAACTGGTGAGAACTGTTGGGTACGCATCTGTAGTCGGGCCACTTTGCGGATAGGCTTGTGGCTCAACCTGGTATCTAGCCACTCGCTCGTCATGGATAACCCCGCTCCAATTTAGCCCAAACGCGAAGTCATAGGCATTACCTTCAGCATCTACATACACTTCCATGTCGCGAGGGATGTCCTCAAATTGTGACTCAACCGTTGCCATATTCTTAGGCATCTGCATAGGCAGGAGCCCAGAAGGTTCAAAGGAACCATCAAGTACATCAAGTACAGCATTGTCACTGGAGGCAAAGCGCGCCACGATTGCATCAGAAACGGCATCTACTTCTGTAAAGACCATGGGGTGACTCATGTTAATGACCGCAATAACTGGCTTATCACCCATTGCCTCCTTGGTATCAAGGAGAAGGTGTAGCCCGGATAAGTTTGTGGGGGTGTTCTGTAGGTTTTTATAGCTTCGGTTTAGGATCTTAGAACTTCCTTCAAGGTTTCTGTAATCACCCGCGATGGACACCGGTCGTGCCTCCGTTGCCGTATACTCACTATATTGCAAAGTCAAAGGCGTATATCCACTATCTTGATTCCATCCGCCACCAAAACTACCACTAGCTGGAAGCGGACTTCCCAAGGAAACAAGGGCAATGTCTGCTTCGTCTGGAGAATCGACCACGGTAAAGTGATGTTCGACACCTTGTAGCAAATACTGACCATTATCATTTCTAGGCACGAAAACCTTCACACCGCCAGCCACCGGTAACACACTGTTCTTGTTCTTCAACATAACGACTGCTTTGAGTTGGGCTTCATAACCTAGGGCAACAAACTGATCATTCGCTACAAGGGCTTCGGATTGTTCAGGAACTAAATAGGGATTCTCAAACAAACCTGGCCTAAAGACGTTTTTCAGAAGCCGAGCAGCCGATTCTTCCATCTTCTGCCTAAAGTTGTGTTCCGTACCCTCTGCTTGAGCCAGCTCAACTGCTTCTAGGATATAACTGGAGGTATTTCTGCCACCAAATTGATCAACACCAGCCTCGATGAGAATCTTTGAACGCTCAGCCGTGTCCAAATCTTCAATATCCGGACCCCAACCCCGTGTAGCATCAACACCCCAATCTGTGCAGATAACACCATCAAAACTGTATCGATCACGAAGGAGATCCGTTGTAATGTACTCATTGTAGGCATTAGCCACATCATCACCATTAGGATCCCAATTGAAGGATATGGTGTAGTATGGCATTACAGCTGTGGCCATTGTGGTTTCCGCCGCACTTCCTTGTAGTGCTCCATCGACAAAAGGTATTGTATGGGCATCAAAATTGTTGCCGGGAAACACGGAGTATTTGCCATAGTCATTATGAGCATCGCGGCCGCCTTCTCCGCCACCACCACCTGGCCAGTGCTTGATCATTGCATTGACGCTATCCGAGCCCCATCCTTCAAGGTTTCCTTCTTCATCAAACGTTCCTTGGAACCCTTGAACGTAAGCCCTAGTCATATCCGCGGCGAGCAAGGGATCTTCACCAAATGTGCCATTAAAACGGCTCCAGCGTGGATCGGTTGCTAAATCAATTTGTGGAGAAAGGGCTGTAGCAATGCCCAATGCTCTATACTCAGCAGAGGCTATTTTGCCAAACTCGAATGTTACCTCGGGATCAAACGTGGCTGCCAAGCCAAGGGAGTTCGGCCATAGGGAAATTGTCCCTGTATTTGAGGAATAATACTCTACTCCAATGGCCGCACTATGGCGAGGATCAGAGCTGTTATTTGCGGGAATACCCAGCCCGATACTTTCGGTAATTGCTTGCACCGTGTTATTCCAAGGGGCAGCAATATGGGCGGGAATCTCGCCAGCAATCAGAACGTGGCGCAAATCATCATTGGCCAAAAAAGCAATCTGCGCCTGGGTGGGAATAGGTGAGTTCCAGCTTCTTTGATGTGAGCTGTACAGCATCAAGCCAGCAATCTCAGCATAGGACATCTGGCCAGCAAGATCCATTGTCCGGGTTTCCACATCAAGTCGCCAGTCCTCGTATGGATCTAAGACCTCGTTGCCGTTGAGATCCTTAAAGACGCCATACTCTACCTTACCAGCTTCGAGATCATTCGCTGGAACCAAAGAGTTATCCGCAAACTTGCGAATCGCGACGCCAGACGATGCGGAATAACCTAGGGTAACCGTTTTATCTCCATCAGTGGTGGTAATATAGCGCACGTGGTCTTCTTCCAACCATTGTGCATACAAAGTTAGATCTCCATTAATGTTTTCACTCGGATTAAATCCCTGATATTGCCCTCCTTCAGGAGTCAAATACCAACCGACAAATGTGTACCCCGGAATCACAGGATTGTCAGGCAGTGTAATCCCAGTACCTGCTGTAACTTCAATAGATACGGGAGCAGCCCCATTAACATGATTGGAATCAAAGGTCACCACAAAGCTCTCAGTGTTAGCAAAAACACCGAATGGAAATGCCGTTAGCGTTAGCGCGCATGCGAGCAGTATTGCCATTAGCTTCTTAGTCATTGTCTACCTCCATCTTATCAATTGTTATGTTGCCTACCTGCAGAGTTCAAGTTACTTGAGTGGGTACCATGTTCGAGAAAAAGCGGCCACCTCCTTTCTGGACATGGTTGAGCCATGAGCTACACTTCGTTTCTACAATAGATAAAGCACCTGGCCTGCATTAAATGACAAATCATGCCCGTTCTGTGTACTTGCCCATAAAAAAAGACCCCCACCGTCGTTGGTGTTGGTCATATGCTTATCCCATGCTCTAAGACAGTACTCAGTCCCTCGTTGACAACTCTTCCCTATATTCCGTAGGAGTGCAACCAATAGTCCTTTTGAACCAGGAACTAAAATAGTAGGCGTCGCTAAATCCTAGATAGTCAGCAATTTCATAGATTCTCTTATCGGTACGCTTGAGCAGCTCCTTAGCCTTTTGCGCTTTCAGACCCGTTACATAGTCCGAAAAATGTTCTCCGGCGTATTCGCGGAAAAGCTTGCTTAATTGAGACGGACTCATGTTAACTTGTTCAGCCATAGTATTGAGGGTAATTCCACTGCGATAATGCTCTGCTACATAGGCTTTCAGACTGTTGATGAGCTGTTCCATACTACCGCCCTGTCCTGACTCTATCAGCTCATTAATGTCGAGGAGAAAATCCTCCACCCACTGTTTTAAATCAGAAAATTGGGTTTGGGCATTCACAGGCAGATGTTTGCTCATAAGGCTAATGCCCAGTTCCACCTCGAAACCCAGGGCTTTTATGGTGCCAAGAGTAGAGACCACAATATCATTGAGGATGATCAAGAGGCGATCTGGATCCTCCTGGGCCTCCTCCAAAGATGCCTGAAGCAGATGAATCTCCTCGGAGAGTTCTTGAAGCGTACCCGACTTAAGGGTTTCCCCTAGGCGATGGCTAAGAGGAATGTGGGGCTGACTTAGAAAAGAGTGTGGGTTGGCCAGCCAACTGAATACGCTTGTAAAGCGTTCCTCTAGGCTTTGTTTGGCTAGTTCCTCCTGCCGCTCCGCGTTTTCCCGGCGTTTCTGTTCTGCTTCGAGCTTCTCCCTGGTTTTTTCCACAACTTCGAGTAAACGTTCTGTGCGAAATGGTTTGAGCAAATAGTCCTCTACACCGAGCCGAATGGAAGCTTGGGCCAATTCAAACTCGGCGTGGCCCGAAATGACAATAATCTTCAAATCCTCGTTAATAGCTTTGGCCTCACCTGTTAGTTCAAGACCATCCATGCCAGGCATACGAATATCGGTGACCAGAATGTGAATGGGCTGAGTACGAATGACCTCTAAAGCCTCTTCACCGTCAGAGGCCACAAAAACTTTGTAGCCGTAAGCCTCCCAATCGACGTTCTTTGTCACCTTCTCCCGCAAGTACTTTTCGTCTTCAGCGATCAACAAATTATACATTGGGATCCTCCCTGATGGCTTTGATGCGCAGGATTGCCTTAGTGCCACGCCCTAGGTCACTCATCAACTGTACGCCGTACTTGTCGCCAAACATGAGCTGGGCACGCTTGTTCACATTGCGCAAACCAAAGTACTCCTTTTCATTTTGTAAACTGCGTACACCGCGTAAAACCTCATTAATGTCTTGTAGCTTGGCAGGCTCGATGCCGGCACCATCATCTTTGATTTCAAAGACAATATCGCCATCGGGTTCTTGGTAACCACTGATCTGAATTTTCCCTTGCCGATCAGAACGCAAAATGCCGTGGTAGATTGCGTTCTCCACCAAAGGCTGTAGTAAGAGTCTGGGAATGTATCTGTCCACAATGCCTGGATCAACTTCGATCTCATACTGGTACTCATCGCCATGGCGTAACTGCTGAATGAATAGGTAATTGCGCACATGCTCCACTTCACTGGCAATAGGTACTGTCTC
>DHNI01000062.1:11491-14967 GCA_002409455.1 Firmicutes bacterium UBA5420
ACATGCTCCACTTCACTGGCAATGGGTACTGTCTCCCGCCCTTTGCTAAGACTGAGGCGGAAGAAACTGCCCAGCGCCTCAATGAGGCAGCTGGCCTGTTCATTCTGATTGCTTTCTAACTGACCGATAATCAGATCGAGAGTGTTGTAAATAAAGTGGGGTTTGATCTGGTTATCGAGGCTTTCCATTTCTAGTTTGCGCAGGAGCTTCTGCTCTTTCACATTCTCATCCATCAGCTCTTGAATACGACCAATCATTTTGTTAAAACTATGGCCCAGCATGGCAATCTCATCATTTCCCTGGGGCTCAATAT
The DNA here is from genome assembly GCA_002409455.1 of Firmicutes bacterium UBA5420. GTDB lineage: Bacteria > Bacillota > Limnochordia > Darwinibacteriales > Darwinibacteriaceae > UBA5420. Next base: position 11,805 of record DHNI01000062.1, read on the forward strand.
GCACCGATAGCTCATGGTTAGCCGCTCTCTTGGTCAGGTTCTGCAGCTCCTTGATCGGTCGACTCAGCGCGTGCGATAGATACACGGCTAGAAGCACCACACCCATCAAAATCAAGGCAATCACCATAATTGTGATACGCTGAATGGGAGCCACTTGTGCACCAATTTCATCGGCATAAGCAACGCTCACAACAGTCCACCTAGTCACGGGGGAAAAAGCTGTCGTCAAAAAGAAGCGCTCATTCTCATAATCGCCGAAGCCATCTGTGAAACCGTATGGCAGCTGATCTCGGTAAAAACCGCTGATTGTTCCGATCTGATCAAAGCTGGGATGATAAATTACGCGTCCGAGCTCATCAGCTACGAAAACGTAGCCCCTGGTTCCGAGCTTGACGTCTGTGATCGTAGCGAGCCGATCGAGACTAATATCCGCGGTCATGAATACCGCCCTTTCATCGATAAATGCGGTATAGGGGTTGACCATCGTAACTACCGTTTGATTCATGAAATTCTTATGAGGACCTAAGAGAGCAATTCCACGCTCCTGTCGGTTGGCTCGATATTGGTTTCGAAACGCCCGAAAGTCAAGTGAATAGAGACCATAGTTACTAAGGCGGTTTCCATCCCAAAAAACCAGGGAGATCTCTTCTAGACCTTGCTTTACCCTGTATAAATTGTTCAAGTCTTCCCAAATTCGAAAGACGTACTTACGATTGTTGAAGTCATTTCCATCGACCAATTTGATGAGCTGATCCATGTAAAAGTCTTGCTCTCTAGTTAAGAGCACTTCAAGATCGGAGAAATAGTCATCTAGATCCTTAGCCATACGGGTGACAACTTCGTGGGAATATTCCGTTACACTTCGGGTGAGGCTCCCATAATACGTCTGATAGGAAAAGAGAGCCATCAGGCCTAGTGGGATTAAGGCGATGATCAGAAAGGAAAGAATCAGCTTGGTACGAATGGTGTGAATCTCTGCTTTCTTGGCTAGCTTCGACCAGAACCGTTCAAAGAGTCTCATCCTATCCCCCCTATTTCACCAACCATGGTTTATGAATTTCCAAGAGTCGATCGAGGTTCGATTCGTTGGCGTGCTCAAGACCTGTTTCCACAAATTCAGGAGGCACTTCGCCATAGCGAATATACCGAACCATCAGTTCTAGGCCTCGAGAACCCATACCGGCCATGTCCTGACCAATAAGATATTGAATCAAGCCTTCTTTCTGCAACAGGAGGGCATCATAGAAGAGATCGATCCCCACAGCGATACCGCCCTCTTGGGCCCATTGGCGAAAGTTGGGAAGGGCATCACTTGTTACATAGAAGGGCCAACCACCCACAAAGTAGATCACATCAACCCCGGGATTGGCCTTCAGGTAATCTTCTAGCAAGATGATGGACTTTTCTACCGTATCTTCATTCTCCAAAATGGCGGCAATGTTAAGTCTAACTTCATCGCCGGTAGCATCTAAAAAGCCGCGAATCCTCTCTTCCAGATTCACTGCCTCTCTGTAGCCGGTCATAATCATAGTATCAAGAGCCTGGTTTTCCAGTTGTTTGTTCTTGATAACATCCACTAAAGCATGACCAATTTCAACTCCAGCCTCATAGTTATTAATGCCAATATGAAAGAGGCGACCGCTCCCAGGGCTATCTGCATCAAAGGTGGCTACTGGAATGCCTTGGGCCATAGCCTTTTGAAAAACCTGGTGAACTTGTTCCTCATCATTTACACTTGCCACAATGCCATCGACTCCGCGGCGCATGAGATTCTCGATCATTTCCATCTGGAGATCGCTATCGAAATCAAAGGGCGCTACCCATTCGAGGGTTACCCCCAGTTCATGGGCCTTTTTTTGAGCTGCTTCAAAGGCATCTAAGAAGATGGGGTTACCCAAAGAGCGCGGCAAAAAAGCAATGGTTAAGTCATCCTCCCAAACATCAGCCTCCACCAGGGCAGGCGAGCAAAGGAGAATACCACAGCTAAGTAGTAGCAATAGGGCGACCGTTTTAAGCAAATGCCTGAACACACTTCCACCTCCAACCCTTTGGTGAAAGGTTCGCCAGGGAACTCGTTATTTCCTGCGCCATCCAAAATTGTGCAAAATGCGGGGGGTTGCTAACGGAAGATCAAGAGGAACTAATTGCGATGTGTCTCTTTCAAGTCGGGTGGCCTCTTTTCGTTTTGATACTTAACTTCCTCTGTCATGTTTGGATCTACCCTTCTCACTAGATTCACCTCACCTCGTTTGTTTCAATTTCACGAGGGGGTGTTCAAGACACGGGACATTATCCCTTGTCCTGTAATGAGACATTATCGCTTTTCCCCTAGAACGACACTATCCTAGGACACTATCCTAGGATACTATCCTAGAGGCTATTTTTTATTGACATATCATGTTTCTACATTATAATTAAATCAACAGAACCCACCACGCCTCTGTAGATTGTTTGATCTACATGCGGATCACGGTGGGACATTTTTTTATTGGGCTTAATTTTGGGCTAAACCAGCATTAAATGCATGATTTAGCCCTTTTTTTACTCATTTCTGGGGTAAAGATTATTTTGGACCCCTTGGGAGCTCTTGCTCATCGAACATTATGGACATCGCAATTAGCCCAAGAGTTGTGTTTAGTGTCTACTCATCCCAATCAGGAGGGTGTATCAAATGGCAGGCCACATAATGCCCTCCACCGCTATCTAGGAATTTCGGCTGCACCACTGTACAAACATCCATAGCTTTGGGACAGCGAGTATGGAAGCGGCAACCTTTTGGTGGATCAATAGGACTGGGCACATCGCCTTTGAGCAAAATCCGTTCTTTCTTGATTGTGGGATCCGCTTCGGGTATAGCCGAAAGCAAGGCCTGTGTATAGGGGTGCTGCGGGTTCTTGTAGAGTTCGTCTTTGGAAGCTAACTCTACGAACTTGCCAAGGTACATGACGGCCACCCTCGTGGATATGTGTTTGACCACACTTAAGTCATGGGCAATGAATAGATAGGTGAGAGTGTATTTGTCTTGTAAATCTTGGAGTAAATTGATCACCTGAGCCTGAATGGAGACATCAAGAGCTGACACGGGTTCATCACAGACAACGAGGCGTGGATTCACAGCAAGAGCTCTGGCGATCCCAATTCTTTGTCTCTGACCACCAGAAAA
>DHNI01000062.1:15252-15886 GCA_002409455.1 Firmicutes bacterium UBA5420
AGGGGTTCTCCAACAATATCACCAACCGTCATGCGAGGGTTGAGGGAACTATAAGGGTCTTGGAAGATGATCTGTAGCTCCTTGCGCAACTCACGCATCTTTTCCTTGGGCAATTCAGTGATGTTTTGACCATCAAAGATGATCTCACCTGAGGTGGGCTCCAATAATCGAATGATCAAGCGGCCAAGAGTTGTTTTTCCACATCCGCTTTCTCCAACTACGCCTAGGGTTTCACCCTTTTGAACTTGAAAATCAATTCCATCCACCGCTTGTACCGCAGCGACTTCTTTGGAAAAGAGAACTCCCTTACGAATGGGAAAGTGCTTGACTAAGTCCTTCACTTCAAGTAAGACGTCATTTGTCATTTTTTCGCCCCCCTTTGATCAACAGGAGCACGTTCATCATAATCCACAAGTCTCCAGCAGGCGGCTCTATGACCATCCCTTACAAGAAAAGCCGGTGGCACTACTCTTTCACATATGTCTTCAGCATAAGGGCACCGGGGGTGAAATCCGCAGCCTTGTGGAAAGTGCCCCGGGACAGGTACGGATCCAGCAATAGTCGGCAGTCTTTGCCCGATTCCGTCCAAGCGGGGAATGGACTCCAAAAGGCCAATTGTATAAGGATGCTGCGG
>DHNI01000077.1:0-763 GCA_002409455.1 Firmicutes bacterium UBA5420
AAAGACTAGTCTTTTCATCTACAGGCCTCCGGGTTAAGGGGGACTCACGCCCCCTCTATTATTCTCTTTGTCACTTGGATAAAGTGATGGTAATCGTGCCATTGTACTCATTGGCAAGTTGCTGGCTAATATACTGAATCCAAATAGCTCCATCAATACCGTAGTAAACAGGCTCATTGCCCTGTTCGGAGTAAAGATGAGCAAACGAGGTTTGCGTATCTGTTGAGAGCGAAAAGTTTGCGCTGGCCCATGCTCTAGCAGTTGTAGGATCTCCCAGCCTTGCAACAGCGAAAAGCGTTGGAGATGCAAGCCATCCGCTTGGGTCAAAACCGATTCCTACAGTCACGTCTGTATTGGACTCTACCCAAAAGGCACCGTGCCCAGTACTATTGTCGTTAGTCTCATCGAAATCATTTGCTAGGTCAGGTTCACCAAACATTGTAGCAGCCCGATGATAGAACTCTTCTGGTGTGCCATCGAGACCATTTGCAGTATAGAGACCAACTTTTCCAACAAGTGTTCCAAAGTCAACTCTTTGTTGAAGCCAAACTTTAGCATATGGCCCAATCTCCACGGTCACCGGAACTTTAGCGTTAAGATCGCCTTGAAGAGGCAGCTCTGCTGCAAAAGCCATAGCGCCCATAGCCACAACAAGTACAAAAGCTAGACTCAAACTCATGAACTTCTTCATTTTATTTCCTCCTAAGTGTCAAAGGGAACTTACGCCCCCTTTGCGATGTTTACTTAGATACGGTTACCAGAA
>DHNI01000077.1:942-1124 GCA_002409455.1 Firmicutes bacterium UBA5420
GCAATGTCAAAGACCGTTCCACCTTTATAGTAACCATAGTTAATCAAATTCGTAGGGCCAATACCTTCCCATTTACCAAACGGAGCGTTATAACCCACAAAACCCGCTGTCCCCATGGCGACAAACTTGTAAGGTGATGCGATCCAATCGGTATGTTCAACCGCGAGCGTAATCTGAACGCC
>DHNI01000077.1:1365-2120 GCA_002409455.1 Firmicutes bacterium UBA5420
GAGTTCTCGCTCAGATTTAATTTCTGCATACGGCCCAATATTGGCGTAGACCGGGATCGTAGCTTCCAGCGTTTCCCCAGAATTGAGAGACCCTTCAGCAGCAAACGCCATAGCTCCGATGGCCAAGACTAGTACAACAATCAAACTGATGCTCATTAATTTTCTCACTCGTTGTTTCCTCCCTTAATTGTTTGTTTTAAATCCACTACAAATCAACTGATGCAGATGTGTGCCGTAAACCACCTCCTAAGTGTCTACTACCATTGACGCTGTATAGAATTTCCAGACTTAGCATACTCCAAGATCTAGAAACTTATACCAAAGGTATCATTATTTATAACTAATAGTTATTGTTTCCCTCCGCGGTCACCCATCTATGTCTATGTCATCCCTACTCAATTTGTAACCACGATCCGATGTTTTTCTGCTAAGATTTCAAGACCGCGGTGATTGATCTCGACTTCCAAATCGTAAGTGCCCGGTTCAAGCAGCGAAGTTAGCGCACCCACATGTTGCACTTGTTGCGGTAACACCTGAGTCATTTCTTCTGGCAACTCGAAGTTAACCCGCTCGATAAACTCGCCTTGTTCAGTGGAGAGGATAGCACTTATTTGAGGCAAAAATGCCACATTTCCACTGTTCAAAAGATCCAATGCTAAATAGGTGCCCTCCTCTTCGACTATCTGTGCTGCTATGCTACGCACTTCCATATCTACATGGTGATCTGTCCCCACCAGCACATTCATTGGCACAAT
>DHNI01000077.1:2261-4877 GCA_002409455.1 Firmicutes bacterium UBA5420
ACCAGCACATTCATTGGCACAATTGTCTCGCTCAAAAGATCCCCCGACACTGTGCTGTACGCTTTAAAGCTAGCTTTTCCATGGTAGCTGCCGTCCGAGCCATCACGTGGCACCGCTATTGTTACCGCTAGGCGTGTCTTAGCCCTTGCTGGAAGAACAAATTCCGACTGACTGCGTAGTTCCAACCACTTCACTAGGGAATGATCGTAATCGGGTATAACCTCGCCTAGAGCAACTTCCACCCGTACAGGATCGCCTACCATACTCTCGAATTCAAAGATCTGGCTCTTTCTCTCCCCTGCACGGAACTGCTGATCTACCACCGATGGACTCACTGCGATGGCATCTGACTCATCAAATCCAGGAAACACATATTCTCCTGGGTTGATCTCAAGCGTCTCATTCCGCAAAATCTGCCCGCTGTCAGCAAAGCGCAGGAATGCCTGCATCCAATATTCACCTGGAGCCATAGGGCGAGTTATGTTTCCCACAAACTCAACCTCTGCACCTGGATAAACCCTTGTGGCATCAGTGCCCGCTGAAGCGCCTGCTGCAGTCCGCAGAGTGATCCGCTCTACAAGGCGTCTGTCTTGATCCCGAATTGCTACCTCACCGGACACCAAATAATCTAGTGTGGAGGTATTCTGGAATCTAGCTGTTATTTGCGGCGCACCTTGTTGATCAGGACCAACAGTAAGTGAGGTCATCTCTGCTGTGGGCCTTACCCCAGCTCTCTCTACCCGAATGCTTAGACGAACTGCATAACGCACCTGAAAGCCGATTCCAGATGTAATCTCGGGTGGCCGAGGTTCTACCATGACAATGACAGTATGAGAGCCACTTGCTGAAAAAGGGACGCGGATGGTACCGGTTACTTTCGACTCCGCATCGGGCAATACTCGTACCGTATTGCTATCTAGAGTCACCCAGCTTGTGGCTGAGAACGTCGGATTGATGGGCAATTGATAAATTAAGTTCCCACTTAACTGTTGCACTGGTTCATACAGTGTTAAGTCCACGAGCTCCTCTGTAAGCCCAGGAGTTAGGTTAATCTCAAAATCCCGTTGATCGCCCGGTCTAACATTCATCTCAATCACAAGTGGCCGCACACCTGCAGCCATTACTACTACTGCATTAGTAAGCAAGAAAAGAATCAGCACGACTACCATAAATAAACTCGATTTTGCGTTTTTCAAAGACAATAATATTCCCTCCCTGTATTTCTTACTTGTCATTTATCCGTACATCAACCTGGATTAGCCCAGTATAATGCCCTGCCTTATGCTGCAAACCCGTTTCAGTTTGAATTTTGAAGCTAAAGACGCCCCCGGAGCCATCCCCCGAGCCGCAAAACTGCCGTATCTCAATGAGCGGAAATACTTCATCGCCAATAACAGCCATAAGCTCCAAGGGTTGCCCTTGTGGCTCCTCCAAGGGTGATCGGAATGAAGTTTTCGTATCTTCTTCCAAGAAAAGCCCCGCGGAAGAAAGGCTGACCACCCAATCTTCATGATTTGCCCCTACTTTTACGTGTATCGGTTCTGTGATCCAAGTGCCAGGACTTGGTATGTCGAGTGCGATTTTTTGCGGCTCCGCAGCTACGAAAGTATAACGATTGACCGTTATTTCAATGGGAATTCTATCTCCCTGCCCCGAATAAAGGTATCCTCTATAGGTGCCAGCCCGAACGTCTGATTTGTAGTGCAATCCGATCCGAATATCAGCATAGGCATCTTCCGAAGCCAGCAGCATCCGTTCTGAATGAATTGAGCCCCAGGACTGTAGGTCTGAGTCATACGGTGTTTCCACAACCAATAGATCGAGTGGAAACTCATTACCTTGGTCGTCAACGAGCTCTGATAAGCTAAAGCTCACTGAATGAGCGCTCTCTGCGTCCCTCAGGAGCCTAATCTCTACGAAATTAATAGGTCTCGAAACACTAGGAGAGCCGTCAAGCACCCAGCAAACCGAATCGCCTTCAACAGAATACGAGACATTTTCGGAAGCAGAGACGCACATCGCAGACGAAAAAAGCAGCAACATTGCAAAAAACAATAAGCAACTGGCGCTTCTCAATCTAACCTTCACTATCAACCCCTCCAATTTTCCATCTTTCAAGGCATAGTATTACCATTCTTTGGAACCCTATGCACAAAAAGGAGCCTCCCGAAAATTCCTAGGCGACTCCCCATAATCTAGAACATAAGCCGAATTCCCGCTGCAAACACACTTCCATGCTGCCCATCCCAACTCCAGGAAAACCTAGCCCCAACGGGCTTGTTTCGAAATGCAGAGACCCCTACATTATGTCTTACTTGCCCTATATCATTATGGGCTTGATACCACAGACTATAATTGTCCTGGAGGAGCTCAGCCTGGATTCGCCAGTTAAATGCGAACTTCTCCCCTGTTCCCGCAAAAGTAAATCGGATCGGTAAGAGCGTAGCTGAAACCTTGAGGTTCTCACTTAGGTGAAGTTCATCGCGAATTCCAATGCGCAAGACAAATCCATCGGCAGAAACATCACCGAGCTCTGCTACTAGGTAAAACTCATTATTTAGACCGCCCTCTACACCCAAGGCATAGGCAAAGTCAGGCAAGGACTCGATGTGGCCA
>DHNI01000129.1 GCA_002409455.1 Firmicutes bacterium UBA5420
CCTTATCTTGGGTACACCTTGGCGTGAGGGAAGTCGTCTTTATAATGCGATCGTCGTCATCAAGGATGGCATCATTCTAGGTGTACACCGTAAGCAAAAGCTTAGCAAATTTCGGGGCTTCGATGAAACCTTCTACTTTAGTCCTGGTACCGACTCTGTTCCCATTCATGTGGGTCAGGAGAAAATTGGACTTAGTCTAGGGCTCGAAATAGATCACGTGCAGGCTGCTGGGCTGAAAGAAGCTGGAGCGGATCTGATTATCAACCCCGTTGCTTTGCCATTTCGTGTGGGAGAGGTTGCAAGAGACGTGGAGCATCTCTCTAGAGTGGCTAGGGAGCATAGGGTGCCCATTATTCGGGTGGCCCAAGTGGGGGCCAATGATGGTTTGATCTTTGCGGGCGGAAGTTATGCTGTGGATAAGACAGGACATTTTAGGGCTGTTCTTCCAGAGTTTCAGACTACCGTGGCCCTAGTCAATTTAACTACGCCTGGAGAGACAGTGGTACTAGAACCCAGGGATGAAATAGCCCAAGTGTATGACGCCCTGGTTCTTGGCTTAAGGGATTATGTGCGCAAAAGCGGGATGTCTAGGGTGATCATTGGGCTCTCTGGTGGACTAGACTCGGCGGTGTCGGCCGTAATCGCTACCGAAGCACTTGGCCCAGAGCACGTCTGGGGAGTTACCCAGCCAGGACCTTTTTCATCTCCAGGTAGTGTGCAAGATGCCCGGGCTTTGGCTGAGAATCTAAGGATACGCTTTGACACGATACCCATAACCGAGCTCTATGAGGCTACCTTGGCCTCTTTGGATCAAGTCTTTTCTGGAACAAAGATGAATGTTGCAGAGGAGAATATTCAGGCCCGCCTACGGGGTAATCAGCTCATGGCCCTTTCCAACAAGTTTGGGGGACTGGTTCTGACCAATAGCAATAAAAGTGAATTGGCGGTGGGGTATTGCACCTTGTATGGCGATATGAGTGGCGGATTAGCTCCACTTGCCGACTGCTATAAGACGCAGGTGTATCAACTGGCCTACTACATCAACCGAGACAAGGAGATCATCCCCTGGAGCACGATTGAAAAGCCGCCTTCTGCAGAGCTTAGGCCGAATCAAAGGGATGATGAGACCCTTCCACCTTATGATATTCTAGATGGCATAATTAAACTTTATCTTGATGAAGGCTTAAGTGCTTCAGACATTGTGGCGCAGGGTTTTGACGAGGATCTTGTGCACTGGGTGATGCGCACCATCGATAACAATGACTATAAGCGCAGGCAGGCGGCCTTGATTTTGCGGGTCACAACACCTATTTTAGGCGAAGATCGCAAAATGCCCTTGGCTGCTCTAAAAGAGTTCAAGCAAGCAGGGAGGCACTAGAATGTATACGGGGGAAAAAGTAAGGTTACGGGCATATCGTAAAGAAGATGCTCCAAAGGCACAAGCTTATATTAATGAACCCGAAATCAAGCGTCTGTTGGGGGGCGCTCCTTTTCCCCTTACACTGGGCGATGAGGAGAAGTTTCTCTCCCAGCAATCGGCATGGAATGATACTTACAGTTTTGCCATCGAGACGCTGGCCGATGACTATTACATAGGTGGTTGCGGTCTTAATCGCCTGGATTGGAAAAACCGAGTGGTAGAAATCGGAATCTTCATTGGGGATAAGGCTTATTGGAATCAAGGCTATGGAACGGATGCCCTGAAAATCTTGTTGCGTTTTGTTTTTGAACAGCTAAACATGAATAAGGTTAGTCTGCAGGTGTTATCCTTCAATGAGCGGGCCCAAAGGGTATACCAGAGACTCGGTTTTATCGAAGAAGGGCGCCTGCGGCAAGAACGCTACGTCGATGGTTCATACCATGACATGCTCGTCATGGGTCTCTTGAGGGAAGAATATGAGGCGGTGCAGTAGTCTACATGAGCGAAATTTCCATTTTATATGAAGACAATCATCTTTTGGTGGTTGTAAAACCGCCAAATCTCCTATCCCAAGGCGATGCAACGGGTGATCCCGATCTCCTTACCGTGATGAAAGGGTATATTCGAGATACCTATGATAAACCCGGTAATGTGTACTTAGGTCTAGTGCACCGTTTGGATCGGCCCGTTGGCGGTGTGATGGTCTTTGCCAAGACCTCAAAGGCGGCGGGTCGTCTCTCAGAACAGATTCGGGAGCGCAAATTTGGGCGAGGTTATCTGGCCGTGGTACAAGGCCATCCTGAACCCCTGCGGGGTTCTTTACGAGGTTTCCTCTTGAAGGATGGAAAGAAGAACCTTGTGCAGGTGGTAGGGCCCGGTGTGTCTGGAGCTCAGGAAGCTATACTTGACTATCAGGTTCTTGATATGAGTCAAAGCCAGAGCCTGGTGCGGATTACACTACAGACGGGCCGTTCGCATCAAATTCGGGTGCAGATGGCAGAGCGTGGTCATCCCTTACTTGGAGACAGGCGCTACGGACCAAGAACTAACGAGAGGCAGCAAATTGCCCTTTGGGCTGAGCGCATTTCCTTTGCCCATCCCACCACAAAAGAGAAACTGGTGTTTACCCAATCGCCGCCTGCGGTTAAACCTTGGACCGAGTTTCACTTAGGGCTTTGACTCCAAGAGTATCTGTTCAATCGTAGCCTCTTCACCGAGAGTCAAAATGGCCATGCTAATGGGGAGTTCGAACCGCCGCGGCCCAGCGCTGCCAGGGTTAAGAAAAAGGATGCCATTGCGATTTTCATGTAAAAACTTGTGGGAATGGCCAAAAATGACGATATCTACCTCGTCCCCTAGGCTTGGCAGGTCACCTATATTATGCAGGGCGAGAATCGACCATATTCCCACTTGAATTCTCTCTGTGACTTTTAAGCGATTAGCCCACGAGGCCCAATCCATGTTGCCCCGCACTGCGATTGTTGGTGCAATACGTTCTAGCTCTCCAAGAACCGAGGGGCTATCAATATCGCCGGCGTGGATAATAAGCTGGCAGCCTTGTAGGATATGCTTGGCCTGATGGCGCAGTAAACCGTGGGTGTCGGCGATCACGCCAATTCGAGTTGTCATGGGTAATTCCCCCTTCTCAAAATAGAGTACCACAAAAAGAACCCAAGATCCTCTTCTTCGAGAATCTTGGGCTTTTTACTTCCGTCTTATTCAGCTAGGTCGGCTCGGAAGGTAGCTTGAAGGGTGACAGAAATCTGCAGTTGGCCAGGCATAAAGGAGTCAATTTGTCCTTCGGACATGCTAGCTCCTTCTGCATCGAAGGTGGATCCGTAGTAGTAGCTCTCCTCTACACTTTCCAGGACCAAATTGCCTGTACCATTAGCGTCGGCCAGCAAGTTAGCTTTCCACCAAGCTTCGTCCATTGCTCGTTTGTAAGCTTCTTCGCGGGGAGTACGGTTATCTTGTACTCCATACTGGAGACCATAGATGATGTTCGCCCCTGCCTGCGTCACCTGGTCTAGAAAAGGCGCAACGTTCGCTAGATCTAGGATCTGTACTTCAAAGACATGCCGCAAGGTGAACCCTTCAGGAATAGATTGCTGGCTTACCTCATCCCAGCGTTCTTTTTGATACATGTTAAACTCGGAGGTTCTGACCAATTCGGGTGAGGTAAACTCACCAACGATCTCGATGATGTTTTGCATGACCTGATTGCTGTTTGTTAATGTCTCCTCGGCTGTGATTCCATCGGTTTTTGCTCCAATCCACATTTGTGCCTTGGTAGGCGGTACATAGACCGTTCCTGTAGCTTGTACCTGAATGGAGAAGGTGTCAGGGGCGGCACTGGCTAACGCCGAGCAAGCGGTTAGAAGTATTACAACTAGCGTGAGCTGTGCCCAAACTCTTCGTTGCATAGCAGTCACTTCCTTACTTTTGTTGGTATATACTTCGCTTCTACATGTGTCTTTTTGAGGCAATGATTCTGGTGGAATTCAAAACAGCCACGATTGTTACACCAACGTCGGCAAAAACGGCTTCCCAGAGGGTTGCCATACCGAGCGCACCAAGCGTAAGAACGACGACTTTTACCGCAAAGGCGAGGGCAATATTCTGCCAGACAATGCGATTTGTCCGCCTAGCGGTGTCCATGGCTTCAACCACGCCTAGGGGATCGTCGGTCATTAACACCACATCGGCCGTTTCAATGGCCGCCTCTGAACCCAGAGCCCCCATGGCTACACCTACATCAGCTCTGGCCAGTGCAGGAGCATCGTTGATGCCATCGCCCACAAAGACAACTTTACCTTTCCCAGATTTTTCCCCCATAATTCGTTCTAATTCTTCCACTTTTTGGTCGGGCAACAACTCCGCACGAACGTCTTCGATGCCAAGTTCCTCGGCTACTTGCCCGGCTACTGTTGCTGAATCGCCCGTTAACATAACGATTTTGGCTTCCATGGAATGCAAAGTCTGAACCGCATGGCGGGCACTTTTTTTCGGTTCATCAAGGAGAACAATGGATCCTACATAGGCACCGTCTTTGGCTACATGGACAGCAGATTGGTTATGATGTTCGGCCACTTCAATACCAAAACGCTGCAAAAGATGCTTGCTTCCTACAAGAATCTCTGCCCCTTTCTGGTAGGCTCTTACACCAAATCCCGAGAGTTCTTCAATGCTTGTGACGCTGCTTTCGTCAACAGGAGCACCGAAGGCTCTGAGGATGGAGCGAGCTATCGGATGGGAAGAAGCACTTTCTGCGTGGGCTGCCATCTCTAGGACATCTTCTTTGCTAAAGGGATCAACCGCAGTTACGTTCTGCACCGAGAACTGGCCTGAGGTTAAGGTACCTGTTTTATCAAAGACGATGGTGTCGGCTTCATGGAGAGCCTGGAGATAATTGCTGCCCTTCACGAGAACCCCTTGTTTGCTAGCCCGACCGATGCCGCCAAAGAAGCCCAGGGGAATAGAAACAACCAAGGCGCAGGGGCACGAAGCAACGAGAAATATTAAAGA
>DHNI01000152.1 GCA_002409455.1 Firmicutes bacterium UBA5420
AGTTGGTGCAAGCGTTGCAGAAAGAACATGAAAATGTTTTAGCCATTGGCATTCGAACGCCTTATGAGCTCCAGGCCTTTCCGAACATCCCCACCTATATCGCTGCCTATGGGAGTCGACCCTTGGTCTGGGAGGAAGTAAGCCAAGTGCTGTTGGGGAGATATGAAGCGCAGGGAACATTGCCTGTTACGATTCCCGGGGTGTCGTTCCCGTGAGAACAAGGCTTGTACTGGTCATTGCGATGGTGTTCATAGCTCCAATCCTTGCTGGCTGTTACTGGCAGCCAATCGAGGGAGGTCAGGTAGTGAGACAGGGTTTTAATGATTATGTTCTTGCGATGATCACAACCTTTGATGGCGGAAGTTATCCCTATTTATTGAATGACGATTATGAGAACTATAATGGAGTAACCGAGAATCTTATGTACCAAGGAGAGACCATCGCCAAGGCTAACCCAAGCGGGGATCGAGCCAGTCATTGCGTAGGCCTGACCTTTGAAGTCTTTTTCAAAGCCATGCAACAAAGGAACATGGACGCGGGATTGAGTCCCGATGATCTAAACGGAATGAACTTTGAGGAGCTAGAGGAGTTTTTGTTGACATGGTATGTTGCAGCAGACCAGCCTGCATCACTCAATAATCTGGCTGGTGCCCTAGAGCTCTACGGCCTAGGGGAGCGGATCGATGATTTTGACCAAGCACAAAAGGGCGATTTCCTCCAGTTTTTCAGAACGAATGGCACAGGTCATGCCGTCGTATTTATAGACTGGATTGTCCAAGATGAAACAATTGTTGGACTTCGCTTTTGGTCCACGCAACAATCCACAAACGGGATTGGCTACGCTGAGGCTTATTTCAACGATAATCCGCAAGGAGCGACAAGCGGTACTGTGGATAGACAAGCTGTCTACATTGGGAGAGTTCGTTGAAATCGCATGTTACGCACAAAGGAGGTCAGGGTGGGTATGATCCACTATCGATATTATCAACCAGGTGATGAAGAAGCAATTGTGAACGCCTGGAATGAGGTACTAGACAAAGATCCTATGACTAGAAAGCGTTTCCGCGACTTGGTACTCTTGGACTGCAATTTTGATCCCCAGGGTCTCCGCTTAGCGCTCGTCGATGGGCAAGTTGTCGGCCTCGTCTATGCAGTCAGGCGTTTAATACCCATGTTAGGCACAGATTTAGAGCCGAATACCGGCTGGATTCCATTTTTCTTCGTGCTACCAGGCTATCAGCGCCAAGGAATTGCCACCAAGCTTATGCAACGTGCCCTGGTTTTCTTACAGGAAGCTGGCAGGGAGGAAGTGTTCTTTGCTTCCTATGCGCCCAACTATGTGCTACCCGGCCTAGATGCGCAAGCGTACCCTGCAGGACTTGCCTTGTTAGAAACCCTGGGATTTGAACGGCAATATTCGCCTGTCGCCATGGATCGTTCGCTTGTGGACTTCGTTTTTCCCGGCGATGTCAAAGCTCTCCAAAACCAGCGCATTCAGGAAGGTTATTCATTTGATTTTGCTCGCGACTCCGATCTTGTGGAGCTGATCGGCTTTGCAAATCATGAGTTTAACCCTGATTGGGGAAGGGCGATCAGAGAAGGCGTGTTACGGGGAATGCCCATGGAACGAATTTTGGTGGCTCGAGAAGACGGCAATCTGGTTGGCTTTTGCATGTATGGCGGCTATGAGGGTATTTCTGAGAGGTTTGGCCCCTTTGGGGTCGACCCTAAGCAGAGGGGAAAGGGATTAGGCAAAATCTTGCTAAACTTGTGCTTGCAGGCGATGCGTTCAGAGGGTTTACACGGGGCATGGTTTTTATGGACGGGTGAAACCTCGTCAGCCGGATATCTCTACAAGAAGACAGGGTTTGTTGTTACACGCCAGTTTCATGTCATGAAAAAAAGAGTGAAGGAGTAACTCGCAGATGGAAAGCGCAAAAGAAAAAATCATGGTAGTAGGAGCGCATGCCGGAGATGCAGAGATCATGGCCGGTGCTGTTGTAGCGAAGTATACGAGTGCTGGACATGGAGCTGTACTGGTACATCTCACGCCGGGCGAGAAGGGGCATCGAACCAAATCGCCCGAGGATTACGCACAGCAGAAGATGATCGAAGGAAAAAAGGCTGCAGAGGTTCTAAAAGCAAAGGCAATTTTCCTGCCCTATAAAGATGCAGAGTTACCACTTGATGACGAAGTGAAGTATCAACTCGCAGATGTGATTCGTGCGGAGAAACCGACGATGATCATCACGCACTGGAAGGGTAGCATGCACAAAGACCATGAAAACACCTACCATATCGTTCAGGACGCTATATTCTATGCAGCACTCCCAGCTATCAAACGTGAACTACCTGCTCACGGATGCTATACACAATTTTTTGCAGAGAACTGGGAAGATTCCTATGACTTTGAAGTCGACACCTATGTTGATATCACCGATAGCTACGAGCAATGGATTGAGGCGGCTAACCAATATGAGCTGTTTAGTGGGTCAATTTCTAATTTTCGCTATATGGACTATTACAGGGCACTAGCCATCATGCGGGGCTGCTTAGGCAAGAGCCAGTATGCCGTAGGATTAATGCGCCCTAAAGGAGCAAAAATTCATCGAGGCAACCATCTGCCCGGAAAAATCTTGTAATGAGGAGAGGTGATCGAAGGAGTAGCGTGGTGGCGTAACACAAATATTCAATCTTAAGGGGGATACAATTGAGGAAAATTACTGGAAGTCTAGTTGTCGTATTGTTAGTCATGGTATTAGCAAGTTCAGCGTTGGCCAATTGGCAAGGCACAATCACTTTATGGGATGCACCGCGTTGGCGCGATGAAAATGATGATCAGTTTCACTGGATTAAAGCCAAAATTGCTGAATTCGAGGAGTTAAATCCTGGAGTCAAAATTGAGCTGATCGAAACCCCATGGGCAGAGTTAGGCGAGAAGTTAAGCATCGCCATCGCTGGTCGGGCTTGGCCTGATATCGTTCCTGTGGACATCAGTGGTGCAATTAATAAGAGCCATCTGGAGCAGGGAGTTGTGGAGCCCTTAGATGCGTTCTTTACAGAAGAAGAACTAGCGGACTTCTTTCCAGGGGCAATTGCTGCCTACACCTATAACGACAATTTGTATGGGGTGCCCATGTCGATGACAGCCCATGTTATGCTCCTTAACCTAGATCATTTTGAGGAGGCAGGGGTGGAGCCGCCAGAGAATGGCAAGTGGACTTGGGATGAGTTTGTAGAAAAGGCAGAAGCACTCACCTTTGACGACAAGTATGGCTTTACCACCTATATTTTAGCTGGCTACTACGAGGCATGGCCATTTTTCTACATGGACGGCGCACGTCCCATCGTAGACGGAAAGTTTGCCTTGGATTCTCCCGAAGCGATCTCTGCTATCCAGAAACTGGTTGACTTGAAATTCTCTGCAGGAGCGGCTCCAATAGGAATGGGTAGTTCAGATGTGGGTGGTTCCTTTGCAGCGCTCGCCAATGAAGAACAGCGCCACGTAGCTAGCGGTCCTTGGAACACCTGGGCCATCGCATCTGTTACGACAGAGGGTGGCGTCAACTATATTGAGAATGTGATGGTTGCCGAATATCCAGTTGGTGATGCTGGTGCGCCAGTTACAATTGGTGGTGCTGGTGGATGGGTCGTTATGCATCAGCAGAATCGCGATAAGCTGGAGAAGGTTGTGGAACTCACCAAATTCTTATCTACAACAGAGGAACAGTATACCTTTGCCACGAACTATGGCACGTTTCCCGCACGTATCTCCGCCGAAGCTCTTGATCCCTTTGCAGATCAACCTCTCATGAGACGGGCTGCGGAGATGATGGAACATGCAGAACCAGTACCTGATCATCCAAACTGGGTTCAGATTGATGAGCGAATTCAGGCTGAATTGCAGTTGATCTTTGCTGGCGAAAAGTCTGTGGAACAAGGTATGCAAGATGCAGCTCGTGCAGTAGAGCGGTTTTTGCAGTAATTTAAGCTAGAGATGGAGCGTCCGCTACGGGCGGACGCTTCTGTTTCCATACTTGTGTGGGGGGTTAAGAGGATGCTAAAACAGATTTGGAGGGCCCGTTCTGGCTATTTGTTCATTCTTCCAAATCTGTTTTAGCATCCTCTTAAC
>DHNI01000066.1:0-4404 GCA_002409455.1 Firmicutes bacterium UBA5420
AAGGCAAAACGCTGGAGATGAAGCTGGGCGGTTGGGTTTTCCCAGCCTGCCAGATTCAAATAAATGTCTTCCTTTAATGTACTATAGATCCCCACTCGCGTTGAGGGCTGGTTACGACCTTCCCAGAAGGTCTTCTCGGATGTTAGCGCTCCCCGATCCTTCCCATCTTTCCTAATTGCTAGGGTTGTGCCCACTGTATAGCGATCGGATCCATAGCGGGCCTTTAGGCCCTCATATTCTAGTAGATAGCCGCCAAAAGCAATCTCTTGGCCCGGTTCGACCGACACGATGATATCATCGACAAAAATCGAGGAGCCTGTTATGCCCACCATGATGACTAGGATACCAAGATGCGCCAGGCTTCCACCCCACCGCCTCCTTGAGCCTGGTAAAAAAAGAACTGGCACATGGGTTCCAAACCCGAAGGCAGCCAAGGCAAAGGCAAAACTCGCAGACAAGTTCCTGGTAGACACGTAGGTAAAAACAGCTGCCCCTAAGGCTAGGAAAATCGGAAGGACGAGTCTTGTCGCAGACTTCTTTGCACCCGTAGCCTTGCTTGGTAGTAAAGGAGATATGCTCATAAGCGAAATAAGACCCAAAAACAGAGGAACACTCAGCTGGTTAAAGAAGCTGGCGTCTAAGACTACTTCGCGCATGGCAAAGGTGCGCGTCAGCACAGGAAACATGGTGCCAAAAAGCACCCCTGCACACAAAAGCAACAAAAGAGCCGAGCCTGCCATAATCGCCTTTTCCGCAGCCGATAACCCCTGGGTACGCTGGGATGGCTCCGTGTGACTTGCAAAAAGCACCTGACGCTTGAACCATCCCAAAGCGAGGCAAAAGACTGCAATGATCACTAACAGAGCGCAGAAGATCTGCCCTAGTATACCCCCTGCGAAAGCGTGAACAGAATCCAATATGCCGCTACGAGTCAAAAACGTTGCGAAGATCGTCAGGGTATAGGTTAGTACAATAAGGACATAACTCCACACTTTCTTAAACCGATTATGACTTGGTAGCAGCAGCACGTGCAAAAGCGCGGTTGAGATCAACCATGGAAAAAGAGAAGAGTTCTCCACCGGATCCCAAGCCCAATAACCGCCCCAACCAAGTTCGTTGTAGGCCCACTGTCCGCCAGAAACGATACCCGCTGTCAAAAAGAGCCAAGAAAAAAGTACCCACTTCCCCACATGCCTCAGCCACGAGGCTTGCCTGTCATTTGTCCATAATCCAACAACTGCAAAGGCAAAGGGAATGAGAAAACCACTAAAGCCTAGAAAAAGAAGTGGTGGATGGATCACCATGCCTAAGCTCTGGAGCATGGGATTCAGCCCAGAACCATCAAAAGGACGATCTACAAGAAGCTCAAAGGGTGGTGTAACGAAAAGCAAGAGTAGAAGAAACAAAAGACGCACGGCATGTATGACAATAGCAAGCCGGATGTCTAGATCGCTTTCTTGGTACTTCCTGTTCCTCTGCACCACCCAAGCCAAAATTGAGACGATAAGTAGCCACAATAAGAGGGAACCACTTTGCCCTGCCCAGAGCGCACTGACTTTATAAATCACAGGTAGATTGCGTGCAGAATGGCGCGCCACATAGGCTAGGCCAAAATCGTTGGTCAAAAAAGCCACAACCAGGCTCAGAGTTGCCAAGGCAGTACAGAGGGAAGATAATGTGCCTGTGCGGCGCGTGAGTGTCGCCAGGTTCTGCTGCTTATCCTTGAGAATACGAAAACGCAAGACGATTGTAACAATCGCAAAAGCACAAGCAAGATAAAGTGAGATTATTCCAACATACGCCACTATTCTTCTCCTTCGTACTTTGATGGACATTGCAACATGAGCTTACTAACCAGAAATTCTCCTTGCGGATTCAGTGTACCTTCTACAATAACCTCTTCAGAATGATGAAAGTTATCTGGAAGCACGCCGCGATACGATGCGCTTATGTTAGCGTCACCATCGGTCAGGGAAAAAGCGAGCAAAGGAATGCTTGGATCATAAATAACACTATCCTCGACTAACTGACCCTTTACCCTCAGTTTTTGTTCCAAAACCTCCGCAGCCTTGACCTCTGAAATCGTGTAATAGTAGGCTGCCGAATTCTCGAAGGCGCGAAAAGCTAAAAAGCCCAGCAATAGTAGTGGTAATAACGAGATTAAGAGGATCTTCAATTTCTTTCTGGACATCTTCTCAACTCCCAAGAGAAAATAGACTGAGGAAAGCGCAAGACGCTTTCCCCAGGAAAAACACGCATGCGAACACGTTGTGCCCCAATCAGCATTCGCTTAAGCTTAGTGACCTTCGTGGCAAGGTGCACAATCCATTTTGCCTAAAGTATCATCGGCATAGCCACCAACATGGCAATCAAAGCAAGCCTTGGTTTCTTCGGACATGGGATGCGCTGGCACAAATGTGCCTGCCAACAATTGATTCATGTACATAGCAGCTTGAGCAGCTACATCACCAGTGAGGGCCTGGCAACGAGGTCCTCGGTCGCTGGATTTATTACCGGTAGCTTTACACCAGTTAGCAATGGAAACATGGCAGAGCGGACTTCCAGATACGCTATTCTCCATGCTCAGTGGTAGAGCGGTGGAACTATACCAAGCCATAAGTTCGTTAACAATGACGGTTGTACCTTGACCGCGTCCGTAAACTAAGGATACAGCAGCCGCAGCTCCGTTAATTGCACCGCAAAGTGTTCCCCACGCAACTCCGCCACCCTTTCCGAAGTTCATGAGCTGTGATGGCACATAGCTGAAGGGTTCGCCTAGAGTCTCAATGATGGATCTAAATGCAGCTTCCGCACAGCCGTTACCTTCGCCATAGTATTGTGCTCCCAATGCGCGAACCTTCTCCACATCTAAAGGCCTATCAAAGAATTGCTCCCATGGATATTCTGGAAGTTCAACGCTGGCTCCTTCTACTTGTGGAGTCAACAGACCCAAACCTGAACTCGCCAGCGCAATACCGGCTACGGCTCCTCCTGCACCAACTAGAAAATCCCTTCTCGATAATACCCTCTTCTTTTCCTCCATGCTTGTTCGCCTCCATGATATTTGTATTGCGATAGTGTTCACAAATCCAAGCAAGATCTTCTTGATCTATACGGAAAATCCTGCCTACTTCTGGGAATTCGCTAGCTTCTTACGAAAGACAATACGACACAACAAAATACTCACCTCATAGAGCACCAACATAGGAAGGGCCATCAACACCTGGGAAACAATATCCGGGGGAGTCAAGACGGCTGCCACTATAAAGATAAGCAAAATGATATACTTCCTATACCGCGCCAGAGTATCTGGATGTAGAATCCCCACCCCTGCCAGAAGTAACACGACAAGGGGCAGCTGAAATACCACTCCAAAAGGCACAACAAGCCCCAAAACGAAGGAAACATAGTTGCCAATGGAGATCAAAGGCGCTAGTTGTTCAGTGCCAAAACCCATGAAAAAGCGATAGGCGATAGGTAAGATGGCCTTGTAAGCAAAAACCGCTCCCAGGGCAAAGAGCCCCAGAGAAAAAGGAAGACCAAGAAACAGGGCACGAATCTCTCGTTCCATTAGGCCCGGTACGAGAAAACGAATCACCTGGTACAAAATGATCGGGAGGTCTAGCACAATTCCAGCGACTAAGGCCACGGTAAGATGGACAATAAACGCCTCGCCGGGGTACAAGAATACCAGCTCACCGGGTATACGCATCACATATTCTACAAGAAGAGGCGAGTAATAAAAACCAACTACAATGCCTAACACCAAAGTCCCGACAATAATCATGATTCTCTTGCGCAGTTCTGCAAGGTGATCAACGAGACTCATACCCGCTAAAGAATCCTCTTTCGTCTGCTGTGTCTCAACCATAAACATCCACCTGATCCAAGGACGAAATCATTGCCACACGTCCACCCATTACTTTTCTTCGCTTTTCGTCGGTGCTACCTCATCATCGGAGTTTAGTCCTTTTGTGGCATTCTTAAACTCATGCAAGCCTTTACCTAGTGCCTTTCCGATATCAGGTAACTTAGAAGGTCCAAAAATGACAAGAGCCAATACTAGAACCAAAATTAACTCACCGATACCAATTCTGCCCATCAAACTCGCCCCCTTGTTAAACTTTTCTCTATCCATTCATTCCCAGAGTACCACCTAGAACGCCCTATGTCAAGCTCATACCCTGGGCCCCTCAGGGCTCCCCTATCCCCAGGCTAGGCAGGAAATTCCGTTCCTGCGCTGAAGATAATCATAGGAAGAAATGACATTGAGAAGGGATGAACTGACTTGGAAAACCTACGCCTCGACGATTTTACAAAGTACAAATTTCTCTCCGGCATCGAGCATAATCCGAGTGGAACACACGCTTGTTTCATCACCCATGAAGCAGACATGGACGAAAA
>DHNI01000066.1:4642-5936 GCA_002409455.1 Firmicutes bacterium UBA5420
TAGGCAAAGAACGCTCCTTCACTTGGCTCAGCAATGACGAACTCCTCTTTGCAGCTATGCGTAGCCCTAAAGACCAAGAACGCCAGAAAAAGGGTGAAGACTTCACCGTTTTCTACAAGATTAACATCCATGGTGGCGAAGCTCTAGAGGCCTTTAGAGTGCCGATGCGGGTACAGAACCTTGAGCCCCTTAAAGACAACTGTTTCCTTTTAACTTGCACCTATAATCCCAAACGCCAAGATCTAAGCGCTCTTTCCGATGATGCGAAAGCGGCAGAATTGAAGCGACGTGAGGAAGAAAAGGACTACGAAGTCCTGGAAGAAATCCCTTATTGGAGTAATGGCACAGGCTTTGTGAGCGGCAACCGTTCGCGCCTATACATGTTTAATGCAAACGACAACTCACTTGAAGCCCTCACCAGCGAAACCCTACAGGTGGCAGGCCTTGAGCTGAATGAGAGCAGAACGAAAGCCGTCTTCATAGGTTCGAAGTATACGGGCATGGCACCCCTTACGAACTCTCTCTATCTAGTGGACGTTGAGGCACAGACCGTTCGCAAAGTTACCCCTGATGAAGATTTCTCCTATTATTCCGCTCACTTTCTCAGCGATCACGAACTTCTCTGTCGGGGAAATGCTAGAGAACACTTTGGCATCAACGAAAACGCCCGTTTTTACTTAGTCTACGTGCAAGATCGTAGCAAAGAGCTCTTAACGCCAGATTTTGATCGTTCCGCCTACAATTCGGTGGGTTCCGATTGCCGCTATGGTGGTGGAAGGGGCATGGTCTTTGACCAAGGATGGCTTTACTTCACCATTACGGAAGGGGAAAGTTCCTATCTAAACCGTATAGACCGAACTGGCACAATCGAGAAAATCTCAACCGCTCCCGGCTCTGTTGATGCATTTAGCGTGAAAAATGGCGCAATTCTCCTTATCGCCCTGCGTGATTTGCATCTCCAAGAACTTTACACCCTGAAAGACGGAGTCGAAACTGCGCTCACCTCCTTCAATAGCTGGGTAAATCTGGAACGGAGACTAGCAGAGCCTGAGGCATTAAGCTTTGTGACGGCCCCTGGCATCACCTGTGAGGGTTGGGTACTTAAACCCGTAGATTTTGTCGAAGGCAAGAAGTACCCTGCCATTTTGGATATCCACGGCGGGCCCAAGACAGTCTACGGAACGGTGTTTTTCCATGAAATGCAATACTGGGCCAACCAGGGCTACTTTGTCTTCTTCTGTAATCCCCGGGGCAGCGATGGAAAAGGAAATGAATTTGCTGATATAAGAGGAAA
>DHNI01000066.1:6054-6446 GCA_002409455.1 Firmicutes bacterium UBA5420
GATGGAAAAGGAAATGAATTTGCCGATATCCGCGGACAATACGGCACCATTGACTATGATGATCTGATGCGTTTCACCGATCTGGTCTTGGAGAAGTATCCAGCCATTGATGCCGAGCGCGTAGGAGTTACGGGCGGATCGTATGGTGGTTTTATGACCAACTGGATCATCGGCCACACCAACCGCTTTAAAGCGGCCGCGTCACAGCGCAGTATCAGCAACTGGGTTTCCATGGGCTACACCACAGATATTGGCTATTACTTCGCCCCCGATCAAGTTGCAGCTACCCCATGGACTGACCACGAGAAGCTTTGGCATCATTCGCCCCTAAAGTACGCGGATCGTGTCAGGACGCCTACCCTGTTCATCCATTCTGAAGAAGACTATCGTTG
>DHNI01000066.1:6687-7118 GCA_002409455.1 Firmicutes bacterium UBA5420
GCGAAAACCACGAGCTGAGTCGCAGTGGAAAACCAAAACATCGGATTCGTCGCCTCCAAGAAATAACCACCTGGTTTGATCGCTTTTTAAAAGAACAGTAACCAGCAAGAACACATCGGGACGTGCTTAGGCACGTCCCTCTCGGGAGTTTTTATGATAAGGTTTAGAGTAGCTCATCTACTGCAATGAACCTACGGATCACTCCTTCCTTGTATAGAAATGCTATCGTCTCTTCAAGTTCGACGAGGTGTTCAGCTGTAAGTTCAGCACTGAAGGTATACTTCTCGGCTACTGCTTCCACAATTTCGATGGGTAGATTCAATTCAGTGGCTGCCAGCTCTAGCACCTCTTCAAAATTTTCTTCAATATACGCAAGGCTCCTAGCATGGACTTTCTTGTAAGCTTCAACCTCAGCGCTCTGGAAAAGCCTA
>DHNI01000066.1:7272-18041 GCA_002409455.1 Firmicutes bacterium UBA5420
TTGTTGTCACCGAAAACGTCAACCCGCTAATGAGCTCCTCTCCATCGCGCAGAATCTCAATGGCCCCGTTTCGAAGAAGGCGCGACATAACTGGCTCCACTACCATGGTGGCATCAACCTGACCACTTTGCAAAGCTACGATTCCGTCGGGAATCAATAAATTGACGAGCTCAATATCGCGCAAGGTCAGCCCCTGCTCCGCGAGAATCTTACCTAAGAGTACATGCACTTCTGTTCCGATAGGCGCCGCGATCGTTTTGCCGCGAAGATCAAAAAGGGTAATAGACCCTGGTCGTACAGCCAAAGCAAAGGCAGATGGTGCCTGACTGTATGAGCCGATAATCTTGATATCTCTTCCTCCTGCCTTGGAGACAATAGTGGACGTGGCTCCCATCACTGGGGCAATATCAAGACTTCCTGCAGCCATGGCCTCCGTCATGGCATGCCCCGCCCCAAAGGAGTGATAGTGGACATCATAGCCTTCCTGGGCAAGGAATTTCTGATTCTGTTCTACGAGGCAAGGCAGGTTGAAAGGTAACGCGTTGTAAGCCACATCAACTCTGGGTGCTTGAGCCTCCGACAAGGCAGCCAATCCCAAACCCACCATGACGATCCATAACAAAAGCCCTACTTGTTTCCATGAATTCTTCAGTCTCATCACTCACCCCTCTATCCAAGCTAACACCTGTTCCTTCAGGGTATCCCTGTGTTCTGCACACGTAAGAGGCTTGTCACAGAGGATCCTTCCCGGCCGTTTACTTAAGACGATAAGCCGCGTGCCTAGAGCTAATGCCTCGTCGATATCATGGGTCACCAAGATACAGGTGACCCCTTCTTCCTGCCAAATTCTGCGCAGTTCACTTTGGAGCTTAACACGGAGCTTCTGATCCAAAGTGGCTAAGGGTTCATCCAAGAGAAGCAGATCAGGTTCGGGAGCGAGGGCCCTTGCCAAAGCCACTCTACTAGCCATACCCCCTGAGAGCTCACGGGGTAGAACATGGCCAAAACCCTGCAAATCCATCTTTACCAAGAGCTCCTCGGTGCGATCTCCCGCCAGAGCGATGTTCTCTGTTATGGTCAGCCAAGGAAACAGACGGGGCTCTTGGAAGACTAGGCCCCGCTCTAAACCAGGCTCTCGCACGAGTTCGCCTTTGTACAAGCACTCCCCTGTGCTTGATGTAATCAACCCAGCGATGATGCGAAGTAACGTCGATTTCCCGCATCCGCTAGGACCAATAATACTAAGGAACTCACCCTTATGAACTGTGAAACTCACTTTGCCTAGGGCTTTTATCCCTTCTTCTCCATCGCCACGTTTAAAGCTCTTAGAAACTTGGCGAAGTTCTAGAAGCACACTTGGCATCCTTCTCACTCCTTCTGCCGCGCTTAGCTAAGCGCCACATGGGAATCAAATGGTTTTGCAGCGTGATGAAGGCGACATCAATGAGAATGCCCGTACATCCAATCATAAGTATTCCGACAAACATCTCATCCACCCTTGCAAGGGATCGGGACGTCATCACCAAGTAACCCAGGCCGCTGGTTGATGCTAACATTTCAGCTGCCACAATGGCCCTCCAGCTCATACCCATTCCTAGCCTAAGGCCTGTAAAAACCGATCCCCAACTGCCAGGAATGACTAGTGTCCTCAGAGTCTTCCACGGAGAAAGGCAAAAGACCCGGCTTACCTCCCAATAATCCCAAGCAATTTGTTGCACACCTAGGGCTCCATTAACGACAATGGGAAAGAGGGCGGCATAGAAGATGACGGCTAGTTTTGGTGCCTCTCCTATACCAAACCAGAGCAAAAAGAGGGGAATTAGCGCCGTAGGCGGAATCTGCCGCAAAAAGTGCAGGGTAGGACCAAACCACACCTGGCTTTGGGGCACGCAACCCATGAGAATGCCTATGGGTACGCCAACGAGTGCAGCCAATGCAAAGCCAGCAAAAACACGAAAGAGGCTGATGCTTAAATGGGACCATAACGAGCCTTCGCGGCACAGGTAAGCAAAGGATTCTAAGACCTCACCAGGAGTTGGGAAAATCTGATTATTCAATCTGCCCATGACCCCCAGTAGTAACCATATACCTACAAGCCCCATAGGAAACACTAAGCCTCTGATGCTACTGCCGCCTGTCTTTGCCATAAAGTACCCCTCTCTCGATAGGTGGTATGCAACGTTTCATGAGCTGTCTCACTACCCGGTTCAGTTAGCCACTTTTCGTAGATCGTAAGTACATCTGGGTTCTGCTGTGATTTATGAAGGGGAGTTACGGCATCATCGCGGTACAAACCTGCCCCGCGATCCATCCTTACTTTGCGATTGACATTCGTGATGGGTTGGCCAGCGCCACCGATACAACCTCCAGGGCAGGCCATTACTTCGATGAGATCGAAGTGGACTTTACCTGCCTTAAGATCATCCAAGATCGCCTTCGCATTGGCGAGACCATGAACAACCCCTAGGGTCAGACTTTGACCTTCAAGGTCTAGATGCAATTGACGCATCCCAGTGTAGCCCCTTACTTCCGTAAAAGAAACATTCTCTAATTCAGCATTGGCGAGCCGCTCACAACCTAGGCGTAACACGGCCTCTGACACCCCACCTGTCACTCCGAAAATCACCCCTGCGCCGGTCGCAAAACCAAAGGGGTGATCCAGCGGTATCTCCGGTAGAGAAACATAATCCATACCTGCTTCTTTGATCATGCAGGCTAGTTCTTGGGTGGTTAAAACCAAGTCCACATCAGATACACCCGCTGTGGTAAATTCTTCCCTGGAAGCCTCGAACTTCTTGGCTGTGCAAGGCATGACACTGATCACATAAAGATCCTCTGGCTTCTTGCCAAGCTCCTTAGCATAGAACTTCTTGATCAGCGACCCCATCATCTGCTGCGGCGAACGGCACGTAGACAAATGGGGTAGAAACTCGGGATAGAATTGCTCCGCGAATTTCACCCAAGCAGGGCAACAAGAAGTAAACTGCGGCAGTTTCTCCCCAGATTGCACCCTTGCTAGAAACTCCTCCGTTTCTTCTAAAACGGTGAGATCCGCGGTAAAAGCTGTATCAAAAACCTTATCTGCCCCTAAGCTACGCAAAGCAGAAACAAGCTGGCCCATGGTGCTTTCACCTGGTGTGATCCCAAACTCTTCACCCAGGGACACCCGCACGGCGGGAGCGATTTGAACCACCACTGTCTTTTTTTCATCGTTTAAAGCCTTCCAGGCTTCTTGTATCTGAGGTCTGATCACCAATGCCCCTGTAGGACAAATGGCCGCACACTGCCCGCAGTGCACGCAATCGGTGTTAGACAAATCTTGATGAAAAGCAGTGGTTACTTGCATTTTGGCCCCGCGATGGGCAAACCCATAGACACCGATTCCTTGGACTTCTTCACACATCCTCACACATTCGCCACATAGAATGCACTTGTTAGGATCGCGGACCAAAATAGAACTGCTATCAATAGGCAAATGATCGGTGCACTCTTGTTTGAAACGTAAATCGGACACCCCAAAGCGATTCGCTAGTTCCTGCAAAGAGCAATGACCGCTCCTAGAACAACTAGTACATTCTCGGTCATGTCGGCTCAATAGAAGCTCTAAGGCCATCCTTCTTAAACGTCTGAGTATTGCCGTATTGGTTTTCACCACCATACCTGATTCAGGAGGTGTATGGCAGGCGGCCACAACCCCTCGGCCCGTTACTTCCACCATGCAAAGACGACAGGCCCCGTGAAGTGATAACTCGGGATGATAACAAAGGGTCGGCAAATCGATCCCAGCATTTCGCACTACCTCTAGCAGACTTTTTTCGCCATTTAAAGCTACACTCTCACCATTCACCAACAACCAACCCATTAGTACACCTCCTCGATAGCACCAAACCTACAGACAGTAAGGCATGCATCGCACTTAATACATTTTTCTTGGTTAATTTTGTAGGGTTCCTTACGGGAACCAGAAATGGCATTGACGGGGCACACTTTAACACAAAGCCAGCAGCTTCTGCATTTTTCCTCGCTGATTACCAAACGGCGGAGATTGTGACATACACCAGCTGGGCAGCGTTTGTCTACCACATGTGCCAAGTACTCATCTCTAAAATTCGCCAGGGTAGATAAGACGGGGTTAGGAGCTGATTTACCCAAACCACAGAGCGAACCAAGCTGGACTGCCTCACCTATTTCGATGAGAAGGTCTAGGTCTTCCACTTCACCGTGACCGTCTACAATGCGCTGCAAAATTTGAAGCATCTGTAGGGTGCCTTCTCGGCAGAATGTACACTTCCCGCAGGATTCATGTTGAATGAAATTCATAAAGAAACGAGCAACTTCAACAACACAAGTATTTTCGTCCATGACGACCATCCCACCAGATCCCATCATAGCTCCAACCTCTTTCAGGGAATCAAAATCTACGATGATCTCCAGATGCGACTCCGTCAAACACCCGCCAGAGGGGCCTCCAATTTGCACGCCCTTTAACTGACGGCCATCACGAATTCCTCCGCCAATGGTAAAGACAATATCCTTTAAGGTCTTACCCATGGGAACCTCGATAAGTCCTGTGTTTTCCACTTCGCCTGTCAGGGCAAAGGTCTTCGTTCCTGGGCTGTCTTCCGTACCGATGGATCGAAACCAATCGACACCTTTGACTAGAATCTGTGCCACATTGGCCAGGGTCTCCACATTGTTGATTACAGTCGGTTTGCCCCAGAGCCCAGAAACTGCCGGGAAGGGCGGTTTGGGCCTTGACATGCCTCGATCACCCTCAATCGAGGCGATGAGAGCACTCTCTTCCCCGCACACAAAAGCGCCAGCCCCCTCCTTCACATGAATCACAAAGGAAAAGTCCGATCCCAAGATGTTCTTGCCTGCAAGCCCATGTTTAGTGGCATCGTCTATGGTTTGCCGTAATCTCTGCACCGCCAAAGGATACTCCGCTCTGACGTAGATATAGCCTTCGCTGGCCCCAATGGCGTAGCCAGCAATTAACATGCCCTCGATGACGCTATGGGGATCGCCTTCCATAATGCTACGATCCATAAAGGCGCCAGGATCCCCTTCGTCGCCGTTGCAGATCATATACTTATGATCCGTCTTTTGGGCAGCTGCAATAGCCCATTTGCGCCCGGCGGGAAAACCGCCACCGCCTCGGCCGCGCAAATTGGCTTGGAGGATTTTCCCCAGTACTTCTTCCGGCGCAAGCTCTAGGGCAGTAGCCAAGCCCTGATAACCACCCCTTTGCATGTAAGAGCGAATATCTTCGGGGTCAACGATCCCGCAGTTGGCCAGAGCAACTCGGGTCTGATGCTTATAAAAAGGGATCTCCTGTTCTGTGGGCATAATGGCATGGGTTCTGGGATCGTGATAGCACAAATGAGTTACTACGGTGTGCGCCTCCATTGCATCTACGATTTCCCGCACATCATCTCCATCGGCCTTCACCTTGGTGTACAATATTCCTTCAGGTTCTACACGCACGAGTGGGCCCAATTGACAGAAACCCTGACATCCACTGTTAACTGTGATTACACCGTCCCTTTGCCCTTCTGCTTCCAGAAGGCAATCCACTGTTGTATGTAAGTTGCGTTCCTTCAATTCCTGGACTAACGCTTCATAGACCTGGAGCGACCCGCTGGCTACACATCCCGGTCCAGCACACACCACAAACCGAGCCTTGGCTCTTTGTAGTGCTTGACCGTAACGTTCTTGCACCGTAATCATGTCTTGGCGTGTCTTAATCATGCTCGGTACCCTCCTGCCCTAAGGTATCAATGATGATGTTAATTGCATCGGCCGTCATATGGCCATACACTTGATCATTAATGGTGATGACCGGAGCCAACACACAGGCTCCTAAGCAGGCCACGGTTTCTACCGTATACATACGATTTTCGGTTGTGGATCTACCGTCTTCAAGGTTCACCCGCTTGCGTAGTGCCTCATAAACAGGAATGGATCCGCGCACATGACACGCAGTGCCGTCACAGATTTTGATCACATATTTCCCCTTTGGTTCTAGGGAAAACTGAGCATAAAAGGTGGCCACCCCATAAACAGTAGCTACAGAAAGGCCTAGGGCAGCAGCCACATGAATGATGGCCTCTTCAGGAAGATAACGGCATTTCTCTTGTACCGCCTGTAAGATAGGAATAAGTGCAGCTGTGCTCGTACCCGTTTTCGCCAGAACCTCGTTGAGAAAACCTAGATCAAAACTGGCTTCGGCCTCTTCTGTGCCCAAAACAGTGGTGTTCATTGCAGTCACACCTTTCAAATTTATTGTGAATATCTTATCAATACATAGCGTATCACATTTGAGCAGTTATGTGTTTAATTTGACAATAATTTAACAATGGAATGACCAGGTCTTCCAGGTTGTGTTCCTCTTTTCAACCACCATGACCACCTTCTTGTAAGTGAGATTCATCTCCTCACTCGTCAGTACTACGATCTATCTTCGTAGAGATTTGCATTTTCAGCCATCTTTGCTCAATATAATTGGGGATTTTATTCAGAATAATAGCGGTTTCTGCGACGATATGCAAAAAAACTCGGGAATCCAAAGAAGGGACCGCACGAGAGACCTTATACCCAAAAACTTCCTCAGGTCTAAAGGAATCGTCCCCCTCAAAGGTGAATGTAATCCAAAATCCCTGTTCTGTGGAAAGGAGAGGTTGTTGTGTTCAAACGAGTATCGTATCCTGTAATTGTCGTGTTTACATTGATTTTGGCATTGTGTGTCCAGGCGCATGGAGCTGATTTCGAGGCTATCGATGAGCTGATTGAAACCAAAAATGTAAGCAGGATTCGGGAAGCCATTGACCGTTTGGAAACACATTTGAAGGGCAACTCCCAAGACGGAGAAGCCCTATGGCGCACCGCTAAAGCCTACTTGTATCTGGGGGATCGCGTCGATGATGACAAGCTAGAAGTGTTTGAAACAGGAAAAGCCTATGCCGAAACCGCGGTAGAATTTCTGCCCACATCGCCCCATCCCCATTTCTGGCAGGCGGCGCTCACTGGGCGAATCGGCCAGACCAGGGGCATCTTAAGTAGCCTGTTTATGGTACGCCCAATGAAAGACGCTCTCGATCAAGCCTTAGAACTAGATGAAAATTATGCCGATGCCCACTGGGCCCTAAGTCAACTCTACCACCAAGCGCCTGGGTTTCCCTTGAGCATTGGGAGCAAGAAGTCTGCTTTGCAACACGCTGAAAGGGCAATCGAGTTGGATCCTGGTAATCTAGACTATCAGCTTCAATTGGCCCTCGCTCTGGAATATAATGGACGAAAAGACGAAGCTATCTCCGTATTAGAAAGTCTTTTGGTAGATCCAGCCCTCAATCAGGAACCTGAACTAAGGGCGGAGGCCGAAGCATATCACTTAGACTTCACGAAGTGATCACAGACGTTGCCAGATTAGGCTTGCGCTTTTTTGTGGTATGCCCTCATCCTTAACCAGGTGGGGGCATATCAATAGCCAAGTACAGAAATACTACCATTTGATGTAGCCATGGTCACCTGAGGATGGGCACTGCGCTCTAGTGCAACTCGCTTACGTCCCCCAACCTGATCGTCCCCGACCCGAAATTCTATGCTGCCATTGGAGGTTCTTGCCTCAAAAGAGCCAGGACTATCATGGGGTATCCTAAGCTCAATAGCGCCGTTACTAGTCTGAAAACGATACGTACCATCCTCAGCAAACTCCGTCTGCCCTACAATGGCACCGTTTGAAGTACGTAGCGAGCTCGTACCCTGGAGGAAAATCTTGCTAAACCGAATGCTACCATTCGACGTTGCGGCATTGAGCTCGCCACTTCCTGCTTGGAGCTCAATTCGCCCATTAGAGGTTCTTAGATTGAGTTTACCACTAAAAGGCACACCCACTGAAATAGCCCCATTGGAAGTATGACCTTGGAAATCACCGATCTGATCCGGCGAAGCATAAACTGTAAAGGCAATGCTTGCGTTGATGCCAAAGGACTTACTTGGCATGATCGCCCGTAGAATCATCGTACCCTCAAGACTCGTACTCTCGACCCTAAGATCTGCGAGAATGTGTTCTAGACCTTCTACGCTAAGGCCACGCACCTCTTTTTCCGCCACGACGCGGGCAGCGCCTCCATCCACTGGCACCCATGTGATAGCCCCATTCGAGCCATCGATCTGAAGAGATTTGACCTCTGGGCCTAGGATAAATTCCTCCCGTGAACGTATTTTGGAGAATAAAGCCATATGTCCCACTCCTTTCCTGATCTCAGTTTCAGTGTACCATCTGCACCTCCGGCCGACCAGCGCCTCAAATAGGATGCTCTCTCCGACTTAAGACTGATATTTCTTTTTTTCGTTCCAGGAAGGAGAATCATTACTAAGTGCCGAACTTAGTATCTATCAATAAAAGGAGGTATCAACTCGTTATGACACGAAACGTAACCATGCACGGAAACCCCCTGACAGTCCGCGGCAAAAGCCTTACGGTCGGTGACGCGGCGCCTGACTTTAAACTCGTAGATAACAGTCTTGAGATTAAAACCCTCGCAGATTATGGAGATGCAGTAAAATTACTTAGCATCGTCCCGTCCCTAGATACCGGGGTATGTGACCTACAGACTCGACAGTTCAATGAAGACATTATCGAACAGCCGGGAGCTATAGTCATTACGGTAAGTGTAGATTTACCTTTTGCCCAAAAAAGATGGTGTGGAAATGCCGGGCTAAAGGAGGCCATCACTCTCTCTGATCACCGAGATGTCTCCTTTGGCAAGGCCTATGGTGTGCTAATTGAAGAGCTTCGCCTTTTAGCACGAGCTGTCTTTGTGCTTGACCGCCAAAACAGGATCACCTATGTAGAGTATCTGAAAGAAATGACCGACCACCCTAACTACGAGGCGGCGATAAAAGCTTTGAGCACCTTGCTCTAAACCTGACTTTAAGGCTAACAAAAGCCGGGCCACCTTTAAATGGGGCCCGGCTCCAGTATCTAGCGCTTGTAACCATTCCAACTAACAAGCTCTGCCAATTCTTTTCTCTTCTTCACAGGTACCTGCCCATCTAAAGGATATCCTAAGGGAATTAGGGCAATGGCTTCTAAATGCTCTGGCAATTCAAGTACACTGTGCACATGGGCTGCGTCAAAAGCACAGACCCAACAGGTGCCTAACCCCAACTCCACCGCGGCTAAGGTTAGATGATCAACTGCTATGGCCACATCTACATCGACATGATCTTTGCCATCGCGGCGTTTCCAAGACGCACTATGATCGCCGCAGGCCACAATCACAACTGGTGCCTTAGCAAACCACTCCCTAGAATAGCCTTCAGCCACTTTTGTCTTTAGGGCTTCGTCGGTGACTACGATGAAATGACAGGGCTGGTAATTGACAGCACTTGGCGCCAACCTCGCTGCTTCGAGGAGCTTAAGGATCTTCTCCTTTTCTACCGATTGATCACTGAATGTGCGCAGAGAATACCGCTTTTCTGCTAAATCTAAAAACGTCACAATCATGCTCCCTTCCTCTTCGCTCATTTACGCCTGTTTATCTACATGTAATCCTAGTAGGCGCCGAATGCGAATTCTGTGATCGACCTGCGTTGCCGAGGGCAGATGCTTCACCGTCTTGCCCGTCTTGTTGTCGATCAAATGTGCAACATTTTGCTGTAGATCCTGATTGTACTGAAAACTGAGTCGATGGTTACCTTTGCTGCCTTTGAAGTTGACATCATCCACGTTATCTACCTGTCGCGGGGCAAGCTTAGGAGTACGCCCCTCTAGAAGGTTCGCTGTTTCTGGCCGAATGTCGATCTGTCCGGGTATCCTCATGGTAGCACCTCCCACTAACACTTCTATTATAATTATCGGCATACTACTCCAATTCTATAATCAAAACCTATCT
This sequence comes from Firmicutes bacterium UBA5420, assembly GCA_002409455.1. GTDB lineage: Bacteria > Bacillota > Limnochordia > Darwinibacteriales > Darwinibacteriaceae > UBA5420. The sequence continues at coordinate 17,172 of DHNI01000066.1, forward strand.
TGATCCGCAACATAGGCCATGTTCTTTCCTGATTTCTTGGCTTGATACAGGGCACCATCAGCTCGAGCTAGGGCATCAGAGAAGCTTTGATCGCCAGGGTGAAAGTAAGATGCCCCTAGAGAAATACTTGGATTAACCATTTCGTTGGCAATCTGAAAGCTTGTGGCCGAGACTGCCTGAACAAGCTGTGCACCTACAGCCCCCACATCCTCATCCTCCAGCCCGTGCAACACCGCAACAAACTCATCGCCGCCCCAGCGTATCACCAGATCGGATCGGCCAATATTTTGGTAGACAACCTCAACAACGCCCCTCAACACTCGGTCGCCCATTCCATGGCCGTAAGAGTCGTTGATGGCCTTGAGATGATCCAGATCAAATACGATGACCATAGGACTGACACCACTTTTTTCGAACTCCAGGAAAGCCTGTGCCAAATAGTCGCAGCCGTAGCGACGACTCCCAGCACCAGTTAGCATATCGTAGTTCGCTTCTAACTCGAGCCTCTTGGTGTTTTTTCTCAAATAAAGGTGTTCGGCCACCAGCACAACGCCAAGGGCTATGATCACTAAAAGAACAAGCCATAGCACCAGCCGTAAAGATAGCAGAATTGCCAGCGTACCATCGCCGAAATCAAGGCCGTTTTCTGTCTGGGCGCGGTAAATCCCACCGACCTTTTGCAAGGAAAGCCAAGAGGCATAGCCGATCACAATGCAAATGGTCAGAACCAAAATGATCATGGTGAGCGTATGCGTGAGCCTCGTCATCACTTCACCTACCGTCTAGGGAACGTAGATCATGGTCTTCGTCATACCTCCATCAATGGTGAGGTTGGTACCATTAATGAAACAGTTATCGGGATGGGTCAAG
>DHNI01000066.1:18268-20644 GCA_002409455.1 Firmicutes bacterium UBA5420
ATGATGCCCCCTTTGGAAGCAGCATAGGCTTCGGCGTTTTCTTCGGACTGAAATGCTCGGGTCGAAGCGATGTTCACTATGGAACCTTCATTCTGCCGCCGCATGATCTTGGCGGCCTCCCGGGAGCAAAGAAAAACGCTGCGCAAGTTGGTGTTGATGATCTCGTCCCACGTTTCCACCGTTAGCTCGTAGGGAGAGGCAAAACTCGAGATTCCAGCGTTATTGATCAGAACATCCACGGTGCCAAAGCGTTCTTGTGCCGTTTCCATCAGAGCAATGATCTGTTCAGGATCTCTGACATCGGTGGGAACAAACAGCGCCTTAGCGCCCTGTTCACTAATGGATCGCGCGGCATAGGAACCGAGATCGGGCTGGAGCTCCGCAAGGATAACCTGAGCACCCTTGGCTGCATAGGCCTGGGCTACCCCTTGGCCGATTCCTCGGCCAGCACCTGTCACAATAACAACTTTACCTTCGTACTCTCGAGCGTTGACCATGTCCCTACCTCCCTGGTTCAAGACGAATCTCGTAGATATGTCTCCACAGCTTTCCGGTGACAAACAAACGACCATTTTCTTGGTCATAGGCTATGCCATTTACGACGTCGACGTCGCTATTTTCCGTTCTTTCTAGGGCATACAAATCACTCAGATCGATCCACCCTAAGACGTCCCCCGTCTGAGCATCAATACGGCAGATGCGATGATCAAACCATACATTAGCGAAAATCTCTCCATCGACGTATTCCAGTTCGTTGAGGGACGAAACCGCTCCTTCCTCACCGCGTACCTCAAGCTCTTTAATGGGTTTATAGGATTCTGGATCTAGATAGGTGAGCCGATGGGAACCATCGCTCATAATCAAATATTCGCCATCCGTGGTAAGACCCCAACCCTCGCCATCGTACCGAAAGGTATCGATCCGTTCTAGGCTGGCCCGTTCATAAACCAAGCCCCAGCCTTCTTTCCAAGTCAATTGAACAATCTTGTCACCTAAAACCGTGACTCCCTCACCAAAAAGCGCATCGTCTAGATCAACCTGCTCTATCACGCCACCATCTTCTAAACGCACCTTGCGCAGAGAAGATCGTCCATATAAGCCGGTTCCCTCATAGAAAAACCCGTCATAAAAGACCAAGCCCTGCGTAAAGGCCAGAGGGTCATGGGGATAGCGATTAACGACCACAAAAGTATGAACGATCTCTGTGGCAAACAATGTACATGGGAATAACGCAAGGACGACGAATAGAAGGACGGCGAATTGTAAGCCATGGCGGAGTTTGATCATGAGCAGTCCCCCTTTTAGATTTCTATTCGTCCATCGATCAAAAGATCCTGCTTTGACAGATATGCGCCCACTATTCTGGACAGAATATCCCCTAGAATGAAGAAGGGGGAACGCAGACATGAAGTTCAAAGAATATGGCCCAGTCATCATGATTATCGCAGTTTTAGCTGTATTGGCTGGTGTGCAAGGCATGTTTGGCCGCACCACGCAACCAGAAATGCTCCAATCACAGGTAGGTGGAACGGGAAACTCACTGCAAGAAGTAACCGTGTTTGATCTTGAAATAGAATTGCACGAAGGAAGCGAAATCGAAATGCGTTACATGGCTCGCGATGAAGATTTGCAGATGGCCGAGGTCCGCCGGAATGATCGTAATGAACGTCTCTCCGGCGACGAAGCTTTAGAGGAAATCAGGGTTATCGTTGAATCCTCCCCTCCCCTAACATCCACCGAGCCCTTGTCTTTGATTCAAGGAATCCTAGATCAACTAGAAATCCATCAAGCTGATGTCAAGGATTTTGACCTCGAATACGAGCTTGCCGATGGAACAAAGCGCACGATTGAGTTGGAAGTGGATAAGGATCGGGGCGATAACGATAATGGCGGTAGTAGCCCTGACAATGACTGGAGCGAGAATAGCGACTAGAAAATGCGGCTGTCGGAAAACACCGGAATTTAGCTCCTTGGATTAGAGAGTTGTAGAACCCGCAAGAAACAGGGCTTTTTAAACAAGCCTGGCTCTTAGCGGGTTCGAGTATCGCTTTAAGAGCTTTAGTCACGCAACACCTCCACTACGGGTGTTCTCGCGGCCCTTATTGCGGGATAAAGGCAAGAAAGTAATCCCGAGCCAACCGCTAAGACTACGGAAACTAAAGCGGAAACAGGATGCATACCTTGGCCTTCGCCTATTATGGAAAATTGGGGGACCTTCTCAACTAGCATGGACAAGAAATCCTCTGCCGTCAGGAAAGCGGCCACAAGCCCAACCACTGAACCTAAGAAAGAAAGCAACAAAGATTCGCCAAGAACTAAACGAACAACGGAGAAGCGTGAAGCCCCCAAGCACCTCCGCAATCCTATTTCTCTTTG
>DHNI01000066.1:20880-24296 GCA_002409455.1 Firmicutes bacterium UBA5420
GTAACAAAGGCAATGAACCCCATAAGTAGGTTCCTAAGACCTGTCTCTGCCCTCAATCCTTCACTGCGATCGCGGAAACAAGCCACTTCAATTTTCCGATCGCTCTGTGCCCGATTAGCGAACAAAATTGCAGTATCCGCAGCGACAGAGTAAAGCTGATCCGGTTTGGCGGTGAAAAAGATCTCGCGGTACGATTGATCGATTCTACCCCCCCAGTTCTCTAAGGGGATAATAAACTGCGTCTCTTGTACCCAAAAGAAATCTTGTAGAAACCGCAAACTGTGCCATCCATATACTCCGATAATTTCATACTCCCAATCCATGTTTGTCGGATCCTTGAGCGTGACCATTTTCCCCAGAGCTGATTGATCAGGAAACATCTGTCGGCTCATGATTTCAGAAATAAGCATTACCCTATTTTTCCGATCTTGATCCATCTGCGTGAAAAACTGACCCTCCACCAAACTAAGAGTAACATCATTAAAAAAGCCTGCGGATGCCTCCGCCCCTCTAGACACTCGATAGACAAGACCATCGGCTAGAACGTAATCAAGCCACCACCCCCGTGTGGAAAAGATGAACGCATTTTCGACGGATTCGCCTTCTTGTAGAGCCAACAAATCTTCGGAGCGAAAACCAGAAAATGTACCGTAGGGAGCACTCCAAGTCCCGTCGGTTCCTGTGAAGTAGATTTTGCCAAGAGAATCCCATTTCTCCAACATGTCTGTCCCATGAAGACTAATCGTCAAAACTATGGCCACGACCCAGACGCCAAATCCCATTTGGAGCAAAGTTAGGAATGAACGGAGTGGCCTTCTGCTTATCCGCTTCAACGTGAAACTCAATGAATCAAACACCACCGGCCACCCCTCTCTAGTTAAGACGTAATGCGTCAGCCGGATCAATTTTACACGTAAGATAAGCAGGGTAAACACCAAACAAAAGGCTTAGTCCTATTCCAATTGAGATGCCGATAGTTATCTGTAGCGCGAAAAGGCTCACATCCGCTAAATCAAGCAAAGCTAAGAAGCCCACGGAAATTACAGTGCCAAAGCCGGCACCGAGCATGCCTAGGGTAAGGGCTTCCACAACAAATTGTCCGAAAACGAGGCTTTTCGAAGCACCCAGCGCCATGGATAACCCCATAAACCTAATGCGATTCATCACTCGAATGATCATTAAGTTAAGGATGTTAATTGCCGCCACAACCAATCCAATTGATGCGAAAATACCAATAAATAGCGTCAGAAAGCGAGAGTTTTCTTGCCTTTCTTGGAGTTCGCTCAAATTCTCTTCGATGAAAACATGATCGCCCCAAAATAGCCTGGACTCGCCTTCTATTATCTGTACAGCCTCACTGAAATTAGACCCAATATCAACTCCCACACTGATTTCACTGAAAAGACCACTCGAAAAACCCGTGGACGGAACATAAGCGGTTAAGTTTGGTTTCGTTGCCCCCTGATCAGCCTCAAGAACTCCAATTACGGTGTAAGGTATTGGGGACGCGTCAGACCAAGCCGTAATATTTAACCACACAATTGCGCCTAGGGGATCCGTATCACCAAATAGGGTGATTGCCATGGTATCGCTTAAGACTACAACCTTATTATCGTTTTCCATATCTTCCTGCAAAAACAGAATGCCTTTTTTTACGTCCAAACCTTGGAAAGCGAAAAGGCTGGAGGTGACGCTCGCAATCGTAATATCATCTAGGAATTGGGCTTTTGTACCACTTGAAAAGCAAGAAACACTACCTCGATAGTACTCTTGTGCAAAGACGTGCAGGAAACTCGGAAGATTATTTTGAAAAGCTTCCAATTTGCTAAGGTTAATACCCTTCCCAAAAACATTCTGGGTTTGTTCCCGATGATAGGAAATGATTGTCTCCCACTTGGTTTCATCTCCTATTAACATTAGGGGCCTTTCTTCGCCGCGATCTACTCCCGAAGAAATGATCCTGACCGTGCGATACTCCGGGCTGTTCTGAAGTAACGGATATTGCAAATCTAGATACCAACCAGCAGAGAGAACGGCAACAAGCAAGCCAATGCCCAATGCAATCACGGTCACGATTAGGAAGGATTCCAAAAACTGTCTTTTGAAATGCCGTAAGGACCATCCTAATAGATCAAAGATTAACATCGCACAACCTCCTGGTGATGCCATCCATCAAGCGAGCTGCCGGGGCACTATTCGCTCTTACGTTGGCCACTTGAGGGACAGACATGGGATACCAAAGCAGACTGGGGATTCCCGCCGGTACCAAATGGTACCGGATCCTCCAGTGGGATATCCTAGATTTTGGAGAGACAAGGACAATGACCGAGTTAGGAATTTTGAAAAAACTTTATGTCTTCGACAGTGTGTTATCGAATTCTCGTGACAAATACGGAGAGTGGTCAGAGAATCCGCTGGCAATAAACAGCTTTATGGACATCTCTGAATATGTCAGTCTCCAGCGCGGGGGTGATGCGAAATGAGCCTAGAAACGACAAGAGAGCTTCTGGAACAGCTCAAAATGAAACATACCATAGAGATAAATTTCCTTGAAATCGCAATAAAAGAAGAACTGACCGGCTTAGTTCATGGAACGAGCATAAGCTGGCGAAGTCAATCTTCGAAACGAAAGAGCACCCGCAACCCGACTGCGACACGCACAGTTCCCCTATCGTGCAACTTTGGAGAATCTCGATTTCAACTTTTAAAGTTCAGTGTCAAAGCGGCAAGGGGATTTCCAGAAGCGAAATGATTCATCCTTTCTTAAAGAACCTTTGATCTAGAGCTACTTGGTCAAATCGGTCAAAATAGAATGTTTCCCCACTCAATTTTCCACCAAAACAATTAATATCTACTTTCTTCGCTGCCGCCTAACAAACCTCTCTTTTTACCATACATAAATACGAGAAAAATCCGTTACTCGAACAATCTGTGCAGTTGTACGGGCATTAATCAAAACTACTTCTGATTCTACGGCTTCGACACCGACCACGGCAGCGGCTACATTGCATAAACCAGTAATAACCGCTATGCCTTCCTTAAATGACCAGCAGATCCAAATCACTCTCCTCGGTCGCTTCACCCGTAGCATACGACCCGAACAAAATCACCATTTGAGGTTGATAATGCTCAACAATGGTATCGACAACAATCTGAATCTGTTCACTCGTTATCATCTTCATCACCCATTTCTAGCGATAACGCTCGCTTCCTACCGCTAATTGGTCCCTAATGCCCTGAAGCACCGTGATGGCCTCTGCGAAACCTAACTGTTCCTCCCGCAACGATTCTAAGTGAGGGCGGTAGCGCGGCAAGAGATTCCGCCAATATTGAGCAGACAATATGGGGGGATGTAACGCTTCGTCAATCTCATCAATTTTGGCCTGCAGCTTGCTGATCCTAAGCATGATGGCCTG
>DHNI01000066.1:24690-30311 GCA_002409455.1 Firmicutes bacterium UBA5420
GAAGGAATCATCTTAGATCTTCAACGCCTTTTCGAGCCAATCTGCCGTCTTGGGATTCACTTCTTTGAATTGCCGCCACTCATTCTCAGAAATCTCCAAAGGATCCTTGCCGAACATTTGCTCAATATTGCGTGAGGCCGCCTTGACAAGCTCCTTGTTGACCGATAATGCAGCTAAGATCGAACCACTGACTGCAAACAAACCATCAACAAAGTCCAGCCCGGTTAGACTTTCTAGACCTTGTTCTAGTAATAAACCTGCCAAAAATCCTACTCCTCCAGCCGCAGTTGTCTTAAAGATCTTGCTCACACTGATTCGCTCCTTTCGTCCTTCATGCTCTTGATCGCTTTGGCAATATACTCATCTTTCTGCCTCAGGCGCTTCTCTAAATCACGGATTTCGGCCCGCAACTTTGACTCTGTTCTTGCCTTGTTGCCGATGAATCGTCGGTACAAAACCGCGATGTTGATTCCTAAAACAATGCCTACTAAAGTCCCAAAGAGCAGGTAGAGCATATGACCATCCCCCGCTGTGCCCATGTAATCCTCTCCAATAGCTTATTTCTCTATTCTATTTTCCACAAAAATGCAAAAAGCCCTCCATCAACATCAAAGTTGGTAGAGGGTTCACAGCTTCAGCAGAGTTAGAGCACTTCGATGCCTAGGACGGATCTCATCTGCTCCAATGCAAAAGCATGCGCCTCTTGATCAAAGCTTGCGACGCCCTGTTCATACACCCTTGTAGACACGTCACGATTGGCCAGCTCTTCTGCAGTAAAGTAGCAACAGATATTCGTACACACTCCAACGATTTCCACTTCACCTACAGCCTTACGTTGACTTGTAGCAGCGAGGCCTAGGTAGTCTTCCAAGTCGGTTCGGAAAAAGGCACTGTATCGGTTTTTCTCCACATAATGCACTCGATCGGACACCTCTTCATCTAAGAGGTTCTGGAGCGCGGGTATCAACTGCTGACCCCAACTGCCCCTCATACAATGGGGCTCAAATTTGTTAAATTCCGCATCGTCCTCAAGGTGGGTGTCCAGTGTAAACACCACCTCATCGCCTGCTTTCAGTGCCTGTTGCACCTTCTCCTGAATGAAGGGAACGATGGCCCGGGCCGCTTGCGATGCAAGGACTCCCTCTTCAGCCACAAAGTCATTTTGCATATCGACCACAATCAAAACTCGCCTCATTTTCACACCTCCCGTTTTCACTGATTCAAGATATCGTTGACGTTTTCCATATACTGATTATACATGTCGACCATCACATCAATGCTATCATAGACTACTTTATCATTGATCTCCTCATACTCGTGTACCAACCGATTCCTTAGACCCGTGGACGGCGCTATTGCCAAGGCAAACTGAATCTCAAAGACATCACATTCTGACAAATCAATGAAGGAATTATAATAATCACTAGCTGGTGGTCTTTGGTAATGGGCGAGCAAGAGGTTATTCACATCCAAGGCTAAATCTACCACCAATTGCATGACACGTTCCACAGCATATCGCGTTTTATGATCAGCGTTATACTGTTGGTAGCTCTCAGGTTTCAAAGCTTGTAGTTCGGTTATATACTGGTGCATTCGTATAAGCTTATCCACCACTACACTTAAATTCGTCATGCTATCACTCCCCTATCTCCCTAATGAGGCTGTTGAGATATTCCTTCCGCTGCTGCCTTAGAAACTTCGTATCCGCATATCGGGCAGAAGCTCTAAGCTTGAATTTCAGATAGCTGTCATCCTCTTCATAGAGAACGTGGCTATTGCAGGCCACCTCATACAATAAAAGAGGATTTGCGCGGGATAAATCGACTAAATCAATTCTATCCCGTTTGAACAGAAGCACAAGATCGCCCAGGAGACCAAGCTTTTTGCGAGCATCAAGGGGTGCCCGCGGCACATACCCGATATCGATGTCGCTTCTATCTGTAAAGCGCTCCGTCTTGTACGAACCGAACGTGACCAACAAAACAAGATCATAGTTAGTGATGATCTTTCTTACGCTTTGTTCAAACGACACGGATCACACCTCATTTCTTGATACCGACTGAAGCTAGAGTTTAAACCACTCCACAGCTCCACTGAGCCTCGTTGCCATGGCACTGAGATCGTGCGCTGCAGAGGCAATTTGCTCTGTGGAGGCCGACTGTTCTTCGGTAATAGCTGCGATATTTTCGCTGCCAGAACCAATTTGATCGATATCCTCCGACATATCTCGAATAGCCTCGGTGACTTTTCTAACCCTCTCAATGATTAGCTGTACACTTTCGCCGTTCTCCCTTGTAATCTGGGCACTTAGGACGGCCTCTTTCGTTCCCTCTTCCATCCCTTGTACTGTTTTGTCGGTACCATCTTGAATCGTTCGAATTAAGGTGGCAATCTGCTCCGTGGCCTTCGACACTTGCTCTGCCAAGGATCGCACTTCATCAGCTACAACGGCGAAGCCTCGCCCATGTTCACCAGCTCTAGCCGCCTCAATGGCAGCATTGAGAGCCAAGAGCTCTGTTTGTGAAGAGATCTGATTGATGACATCTAGAATACCACCAATTTGCTTCGTGTTTGCGCCCAAGTCACTCACTGTTACTGCAAGCTCCTGAATGCGCTTTTGTAAGGCTTCACTGGTGTTCACAGCCTTGGCGATACCTTCGCTGCCTCCAATAGCCTGGGTGGCCACATGCTCTGCCTCAGTGGCCACTCCTTGGGCCTTGCCGCTGAGCCGTTCCACAGTAGCAGCAAATTGATTGACGCTGCTTGCCACTTCTTGAATCGAAGCCGCTGTTTCCTCGGTGGCAGCCGATGCTTCCTCGCTTGTTGAAGCCAAGTTTCCTGCATCAGTCACCACATCACCTATTACTTCCCTGAGCTTAGCCTGAACCCTCTGCAATGCTCGATATACCTGTCCGATCTCATCCTGATTGCCATAGGAAAGGTCTTCGCTAAAGTCGCCTTCCGCCATCATTCCAGCATTCTTAACCAACGCCTGAAGGGGTTTTAGTAGATAGGAAAGTAGGACAAACAGCACCGCTGCTACAAGGAGAGCAGAGACAAGGCCTAAAATATAAGCATACACCCTTGAAGCATTGGTTCTCTCAACAACGTGGGCGCGATCTTGGACAACTTTCAAATACCCGATGATGGAGCCTTGAAAATCACGGAGGGGCAAGAGTAGCACGTTGTACAGGCCATTCTCCGCGAGATAGTGTTGGGTTACACCCTGCTGCACAGGGGAGAGCAAACTCGGATCAGCTGGCCAGGGATCAGATTCTGATGTTGCTGCCAAGAGACCCAAATCCCCCACTGTCTCGCCCGTCCAAGCCAAGCTCGTATCAGCAAATTGATACAGAAAGAATTGGCCACCCAGTTCTTCCTGCAATTCTTTCAGAAAGGCAGCTCCAAAGTTTCCACCAAACTCCACTGAACCAGTGTGTGTACCGTTATAGAACATAGGCACAACCACCCTCAAACCATATCCACCCCGACCTTCTTCGATACCGGCTGCCACCGCCTGCGTGCGATTGGCCTCATTCACCGTAAAGCGAAAGTCCCTTAGACTATCACCATAGTTGTCGAGTTGGTGTAGACGGAGAAATGATGTCGAGTCCGGCAGATGAAACTGCATTTGGGCGTATTGATCCTGAACGGCTTCATAAGGCGGCAACAGCATGTCTATTAGACCTTGGCGATCACGTAGGGCAAACAAGCGTTGCACTTCGCTATTCATGGCCACACTGAGCGTGATAGCTTCGGTAGCCGCAATTTGATCCGCAAGTTTTGTATCAATTACATCTCCGAACATTTCCATCTCGCGGAGCTCGGCTTCGGTAATAATCTCCATGGACTGGTGATTCATGAATGTGACTGTGATAAATAATGCCAGCACCGCAACTATACTCGCACCTGAGACAAGTTTCCAGCGAATTGACATGATAGTCCCCCATTCTTCTCAATCGACTTATTTATCAGTTACACGTACTCTACTCGATACCTGCCGCGTTTTTAGAAAAAAACCCCACTTTCGGTATTCATATACGGAAAGTGAGGCAGTATAGCGTTCAGTGGCTTTTGGGGGTGATGCCCTGTAGCTGTTTGGAAAACCAAGTCTTGTGCGAATCTTCATCAACTAGGTTATGCCATAACATCTTCGCCAATTCCTGATCCTTGCTGACTTTGAGAATTAGTTGCATGTAATTGGTCATCGCATCGTCTTCCAGCCAGATGTTGATTTTGAGCATAGTCGCAAGCCCTGGCAATCTGCTCATTTCACCGAATACTTTTCCGCCAATCGGTGCCAGGAACTCCGTAATTACCGCTGGCTTACCTCCTAGATCCTTGATTGTATTGCCGATATTATCTACGTGCTGTTCTTCAACCTCTGCAAATCTTTCGAGAGTGTTTGCTAGCATGATGTCATCAACAGTCTTGCTCTGCTTACTATATAAATCCACTTGAAACAACTCCAGGTTGTAGAAACGGTTGAGTTCTGCTAAAAGTTCCTCGCGATTCACGCATTTTTTCCTCTCTACCACTTTCCCGTAGTTTCCCACAAACAATGCAACGAAATGCGAAGTGGTAATGCCAAAGATAATCTTAGGCTACAATCACAGATAGTCTGAAATGTAGGGCTTTTTGCGGATCAACACATCATCGAGAAGTTCGATTGTCTCTTCGCTGGCATGAATTCGATCGAGTGTCAAAAGATCGGGAGCACGCTTGTAGCCTAAAAGCAGCGTGGTTAAGGTTCCTATGGACATACTCGCCTCATAATTTGATGGCCTTGCTGTAAGCCTCCCCGCACCATCTTGAAGCTCTATGGTATACGTTCGGTTATTCCATTCCAAAAATGGATCGGTGATATGTAGCGTTAGGGCAACTCCACTGGCATCGGCTTCAAAACGATATTGCCTGATGAATTCTTCAAAATCTACAATCCGCCCCATAATATAGGGCCGAATGGTCTCTTTAATATCACTATCGGTCAAAGCAAAGGCGATGGGCTCGCCCGAGTAATTGTTAGCCCGAACTTCATCGATCATGGACTCATGGGCGATGATATAGCCAAAGAGCCCTTTCTTGGCTTCTGTGTTAAGGTACACCATTTCCTTCACATACATAATATCGTGATCGATGCGATAGACCATATAGCCAAGAGGAACGTCATCAGCGGCATAATAGATGGCCACCGTCGTGTCATGCACATCCCAGCGCCAATACTCATCCCATGCTAGATCATTGCGAAACAAGCAGCCATGTGTCTTTTTGGCAAACCTACTATGGAGGGCCAACAAGTCTGAGCTATCCTCGGGCACCCTGCGCACATAACCCGGAACCTCCTCATCGACTAGCATATTCGGATCTGTAATCTTCCAGGTCATTTTGTCCGAAATGATCTCCCAGCCGCGATGACGATAAAGTGGGATCGAATAGGGATATAAAATGGCTAAGGTTTGGCCCTTCTCACGCATTTCGGTTAGGCTTGCTTTCATGAGCCTAGACATCAGCCCCAAGCCAGAGTATTCGGGATAGGTGGCAACACTGGTCACAAAGCCAATGGAAAAGATCCTGGAGTGGATATTCATGTCTAAAGGATAGACGGCAAATTGGGATACCAA
>DHNI01000066.1:30576-31809 GCA_002409455.1 Firmicutes bacterium UBA5420
GAGATCATCAATGGTTAGTTTTCGAATATCATAGTCTTTGTTTCGCATGACTTCCACCCTCAATGGCTTATGGTACATTTACTATTCCCCATTTGAGATCCGCAAACCTCTAACTACTATTCGGTTCTAGACGTGGAACAATGGGAAAACCCCAGCAGCACTGGGGTTTTGAGTTTTAATCTAGTTATGCCTATCAGTTTTCTAGTTTAAAGTGCCTGACAAGCTCCTGTAGCTTTGCGCCCATATCCGTTAGATCTTGCGCAGAGTTGGATACTTGCTGTATAGAGGCGGCCTGTTCTTCGGTAGCACTCGCTATTTCATGGCCCCCACTATTGGTCTGTTCTATCACGGCTGAGATCTCTTGCACTTGCCCCACGATATCCTCTATTGCTTTGAGGATTCCCCGCAAGATCTGATCGCTTTTGTCGACGCTTTCCATGGCCTGTGATGCCTGATTAGCGCTCTGATCCATACCGCTTACGGTGGAGGAAATGCCGTCTTGAATCTGGCTAATCAATGAGGTAATCTCTGAAGTGGCTGCAGACGATTCTTCTGCAAGCTTCCTCACTTCGTCAGCCACAACCGCGAAACCTCGACCATGCTCCCCAGCGCGAGCGGCTTCGATTGCGGCATTTAGGGCCAATAGGTTTGTTTGATCGGCAATAGCGCTGATCACATCCACAATTTTGCCAATTTCATCAGAAAGGGTACCGAGTTTTGAGACATCATCACTCAGATGCTGCGTGTTGTCACGTAACCCATTCATTTGCTTAACAATATCCTCAATGGCATCTTCACCCTGCAAAGCCTGTTTGGAGATGTCGTCAGCGGTTTTCCCCATACCCTGAGCGCTCTCGTTCATCATATGTAGACCGCTAGAGAATTGATTTGTGGTACTTGCTACTTCCTCAATGGACGCACTTACTTCCTCGGAGGCGGCAGCCATTTCTTGACTGGTTCCGGCGAGCTCATTTGTGGCGTCTGCCACAAGACCTATGGCGTGCCTGAGGTTTTCTACTGTCACATTCAACGCCGCTGCCACTCGACCTATTTCGTCACTGGACTGAACGTGTGAGACTTTCGTCAAATCACCTTCCGCAACGTCCTCGATTACTTGCTGCACCTGCTGCAATGGTCTGGCGATCTGGCTAGCAATAATGACCGCTGCAAGCACACCGAGTACAACGAAAGAAATAGAAATCACAATTAGGAAAGTTCTTAGTTGATATGCGC
>DHNI01000048.1:0-128 GCA_002409455.1 Firmicutes bacterium UBA5420
ATTTCTAAAAGACTGGCATCTTCACCGGCATACCAATAGTTGTACTCGCCAATTGGCCTAAAGGGAGCAGGTGTTTCCATGTCGGTCCTTACAGGGAAGTTACCTGGTACGTTCCAAGGCTCGAACCC
>DHNI01000048.1:304-5400 GCA_002409455.1 Firmicutes bacterium UBA5420
TCCTCGTCGCCACCGCCCATTAACCAGTTCACTAGTAATTTTGCGGCGTTTGGATGCTGCGCGTGTCCGATAATGCCCACGCTATTTCCATAGGCAAATCCGGCACTTGGCATTAGATCCCACAGAACAGCGAATTGGGCATCGCCAACGAGAACATCCCGATACTTAGATGACGTGGTTGCGCCAATTGCTGGTCGCTCCAAATTATGTGCTGTAACTGCGTCTAAGACGTCCCTGGAGCCACTACCTAATCTGATTCCGTTGTCTAATAAGCGTTTGATCAATTCGAACCCTGCATTAGGGGTGGTTAGTTCGATGGGCTTACCAAACACTCTCTCATAATCTGCAGCCACCGCTTCATGGTTCTCTACAAAACTAACCAGCCAGCTCATGGAACCGCCGGCACGGAGTGGATCCCGAATAACCAAACCACCTTCCCATTCCGGAAGGGTGAGTTCCCAGATGCTCTCGATTGGCGGTGCGTCATAAGCAATGTCACTATATGCCAATACTACAGAGCCTAAACGTTGGATCAACAGGGGCTCTCTAAACTGCTCTGGGATAACCTCTTTTAACTCCGGAGGTACATAGTTGACGATCATATTTCTTTCAAACATGCTTGGAGCCATGTTGTCGATTTCGCACATAAACACGTCTGCATTGTGAATATTTGCTTGGTGCTCTCTTTCGATTTTCTCGTACACTTCTACGCTAGAAATATTGTAAGCTTCAACAGTAATGCCCGGATAAGCTTGTTCAAAGGATTGTGCCGCATCAAAGATCCGGCTGGTACTGGTGTAAATAACTACTTTGCCTTCACTTTTTGCAGCCTCATAAACCGCATCCCAATCTTCTACTTCTGGAGCGTAAGGACCAAATTGACTGGCTTTTAGCCATTCGTCGAAATCGCTAGCATACGCCACTGCATTGATAGCAAGAAAAGCTAGAATCATCAACACTAAGATAAACATGCCTTTGAATCTTTTCATTACCATTCATCTCCTTCATGATGTTTTGGCTACTTAAAACTAATCTTTAGACTAGTCGCTCAAACCTTTACATATGTGTAAGCCAAAAATCCATTAGTTCAACCTCTAAGTCAAAAGATTCTTGATCATCGTACCAATAATTGTACTCGCTAAGTGGCTTAAAAGGGTCAGGTACTTCTATGTCCGTACGGACAGAAAAATCACCTGGGTTGTTCCAGGGTTGGAAACCGGTATGTGCTTCATCACCACCGCCCATAAGCCAATTGACTAACAATTTGGCAGCATTAGGATGAGGCGCATTACCCAAGATGGCCAACTCACTCCCGGATGCATGTCCAGCACTTGGGGTAATATCCCAAAGTATCTCGAATTGACTAATGCCGTCCATTACGTCGCGATACTTATTTGAATTGGTTGCCCCAATCGCTGGTCGATCCAGATTATGTGCTTGAACTGCGTCTAAGACATCCCTAGAGCCACTGCCCAATCTCATTCCATTGTCTAACAAGCGTTTGATGAGTTCGTAGCCAGCATTTGGCGTGGTCAGCTCGATAGGTTCTCCAAATACTTTCTCATAGTCTGCAGCCACTTCTTCATGATGTCTAACGAAGCTACCTAACCAACTCATGGAGCCAGCTGATCGAAGAGGATCACGGATTATTAGGCCGTTTTCCCATTCTGGCATAGTTAACTCCCAGATGCTTTCGATAGGAGGTTCATCGTACGCAATGGGGCTGTATGCTAAGACAACGGAAGCTATGCGGTGAACGAGAACAGGTTCTCTAAATTCCTCTGGAATCACATCCTTCAATTCTGGAGGCACATAGTTAACAATCATGTTTCTATCAAACAAACTCTGAGCTATATTAGCTAGTGAGCTCATTACCACGTCAGCGTTCTGGATTTGGGCTGCGTGTTCTCTTTCGATTTTTTCGTATGTTTCAACTCCAGAAAGGTTGTAGGCTTCAACGGTGATCCCGGGATAAGCTCTTTCAAAAGATTGTGCTGCATCAAAAATTCGGCTGGTGCTGGTGTAAATAACTACTTTGCCTTCACTTTTTGCAGCCTCATAAACCGCATCCCAATCTTCAACCTCAGGAGCATACGGGCCTAGTTGACTCGTTTTTAACCATTCATCGAAATCGCTAGCATACGCCACTGTGTTGACAGCAAGCAAAGCTAGAATCATCAACACCAAGACAAACATGTCTCTGAGCCTCTTCATTATTATTCATCTCCCTTCACTGTTTTTTGGGCCAATAAGAATGCGGTTCTGCGCGTCTTATCACCTCCTGGAACTTTCTATTACAAGGCTATCCAGTAGTAGGATTCATTTTCTTCAATAGTGTGTGAACGCCATCTACTGCCCTTTAATCTCTGCGCCAAAGCACCATTGCTTTGTTAGTTATCCAACATGGTGCGTAGGTTTTTAATGGAAGCAGTCAAGGCTTCTTTGCGATTCTCGGTATTCCCTGTCCAACGCATGGGGTAGAGTTCCAGATTATATACTCCTTGATATCCTCCATTGCGCAGAATAGTAAGGC
This sequence comes from Firmicutes bacterium UBA5420, assembly GCA_002409455.1. GTDB lineage: Bacteria > Bacillota > Limnochordia > Darwinibacteriales > Darwinibacteriaceae > UBA5420. The sequence goes on from DHNI01000048.1 coordinate 2,838, forward strand.
AGTCTTTGACGTAACCGTCAATGTTAAGTAAAGGTCCATGTGTCCTTCCGTCTGGGCTAATATCATGGATATGGGTGTGTATGGTACGGTGGACAAACGCTTGATCCGGAAATGGTGGATGACCTTGTTTGATGTGATTAATTTGGCTATGGCCTATGTCCCAGCAGAAGCCCAGTGGTGTTGTGTTGGAAATTCGACCAGCTATGTTTAAAATCTCAGCATACGTGATGCCTATTGGCCCTCCTGGTTTCGCTCTGCAAATCTCCAAGGCTGGAATAAACAATGAATTCCGCTCCGCATAAGCATTAGCCAAGTTAGTTAAATCACTGGCAGTCATCGTTATAGCCTGCTGGTGACTTAAGGGTTCAACTACATTATGGCCATGAACGGTAACAGGGATTGCATCCGTAATCCCATGGGCAGTTAACGCGGCCCCAGCTACTTCGAATATTCTGGGCATCTCCCCAGGAGTTGTGTCCATGGGTAGCCAGCCATGGAACGTCGCGTTGTGACCTGCACCAATGACTTCATCCACTGCTTGCCTAATAAGTTCTGGATTTGTAGAGTCCGCTAGTTTATTGATCTCAATAGAACAGACTCCATGGTCGCCCAAATAGGCTAAGCAAGAGGATACGGTAGGGAAGATTTCGGTCCATAGGAGATCCGGCGGGCTACTTGCATTACCAGTAAGATAATTAATCGGAAGAGAAAAGCCTATTTTCATATGCTCACACTTTCTTGGATTGTTGTATATGGCCATATCCTATTGTTTCTTACAATTCCTTACCGGAGGAAAAAATCCTCCTTTTTTGTTTAACTAATTCATCGAACCTTAAATATGCGTTTACCCACTTTACAGAGGGCGAGGCAGATGGCATTAAAACTCACATTGTGTATTATTTTTTAACTGCATCGTCGCTAATAAGAAGGATTTTTTTCTTCTATAGATACTGGATAGGCAAGGAGACAGGCGGGGCTAGAAAAAGGGTATGTCGAAAATGCGAATCCGCTGAACAAAAAAATATAATTATTAAAGAAGGTTTTAACTCTCATGTATCTAATATTTACATTATGCGGTGGTTGTGCTCAAGAAATGTAACCGGTTGCATTGTCAAAAACTAAGGAGGTTTTGAAAATGAAGAGGAGTATATTGGTCGTATTCAGTATGGTGCTGGTGCTTGCTCTTTCCTTGGGGGTGTCTGCCCAAGGCGTTGTGACCATGATGGGCGTTTGGGGCGGCCAAGAATTAGAGGCCTTCCAAGAAGTAATGGATGCGTTTACGGCTAAAACGGGCATTGCTGTGCAGTTTGAAGGTACCCGAGACCTGCCAACATTGCTGCAAACTCGTATTGCCGCTGGCAATCCTCCCGATGTTGCGGCCCTTCCTGGCCCTGGAGCTATGAAGGAGTATGTTGAACAAGGCGCGTTAGTTGACTTAAATAGTGTGCTTGATGTAGAGATGCTCAATGAAGATGTGAACGATGCCTGGATCGAACTTGGCACCTATAAAGATGGTTTCTATGCCCTGATGTTTGCTGCTGATATCAAGAGTTTGGTTTGGTATCGCCCCGCTGAATTTGCGGCAAAGGGCTATGAGGTTCCCGTAACTTGGGATGAGATGGAAGCCTTAATGGATCGGATGGTGGCTAATGGTGATACTCCTTGGGCTATCGGTCTAGAAGCTGGCGCTGCCAGTGGCTGGGTTGCCACTGACTGGATTGAAGATATTATGCTCCGTACCGCAGGCCCTGATATCTACGATCAATGGGTCGATCACACCATCCCTTGGACTGACCCAAGAGTGCAAGAGGCCTTCGAGATTTTCGGTAAGATTGCCAGAAACAGCGATTATGTCTATGGCGGGCCGATTACGGTGTTGTCCACGAACTTTGGCGACTCCGTAGCCGAGCTTTTTACCGATCCTCCACGTGCCATGATGCATCGTCAAGCGAGTTTTGTTACCAGCTTTATTCAAGACGCCAATCCCGACGTAGTCATAGGTGAGGATGTGGCCTTCTTTGGGTTTCCCATGATTAAACCAGAACATGGCAACCCTATGCTCGGTGCGGGGGATATGATCGGCCAGTTCAATAACACCCCTCAGGCGACGGAGTTCATGAACTTCCTGGCCAGTGCTGAAGCGCAGGAAATTTGGGCCAATCGGCTTGGGAAACTTGGTACCAATAACAAGATCGATCCCGCCGTGTATCCCGATGATCTAACTCGTGAAATGGCAAGACTTCTCAACGAGGCCGATGTTTTTCGATTTGACGGTTCTGATTCTATGCCAGCTGCCGTTGGTGCCGGGTCGTTCTGGGAAGGCACCCTCATGTATGTAGGCGGCGATGATCTTGCCGATGTCCTGGAGTTTATCGAAAATGTGGCAGTAGACAGCTATTAGGCTTTCGGGACTATCTTTGAACTGTGGCGCGCCCTTGCCGGGCGTGCCTTTTTAAGCCTGAAGGGGGAGTTTTGGTGAGGCGAAAAACAGGTGGCTTAACTCCGCTGATCTATGTGGGTCCAGCAGTCATCTTTCTCTTGATCTATCAAATGTACCCAGCTC
>DHNI01000048.1:5511-8078 GCA_002409455.1 Firmicutes bacterium UBA5420
ATCTATCAATTGTACCCAGCTCTGCAAACCATCTATCTTAGCTTTCTAGATCGCCGTTCTGAAGCTTTCGTCGGTCTAGAAAACTACAAGTATGTTTTCACATCACAGGTGATGCTCACAGCCTTTAAAAACAACTTGCTCTGGCTTGTCTTCTTTACCGTGGGTACAGTGGGCTTAGGTCTGTTGTTTGCAATCTTGGTTGACAAGGTGAAGTATGAGAGCTTCGCTAAGTCCATCATTTTTATGCCTATGGCCATCTCTTTCGTGGGTGCCGGTGTTGTCTGGAAGTTTATGTATACCTATAAGCCGCCAGGCTCTGGTCAGATTGGCTTGCTCAATCAGATTCTGGTCATTTTCGGGTTTGAGCCCAAGGGCTGGCTCCTCGAAAGCCCCATCAACAACTTTGCTCTAATTGTAGTTGGACTTTGGATCTGGACGGGGTATTGCATGGTTCTTCTCTCTGCCGCCTACAAAGGAATTCCCAAGGAGCTTGTGGAGGCCGCGGAGGTGGATGGTGCGAACCAGTTGCAGGTTTTTAGGCATATCACAATTCCCGAACTTAGGCCCGCGCTAACGATGGTCGTCACTACTATGTTAGTGAATGTGTTGAAGATCTTTGATATCATTTACGTCATGACTAACGGAAACTTTGGTACCGAGGTTATTGCCAACAGAATGTTCAAGGAGATGTTCCAGTTTTCGAACACAGGTAGGGCTAGTGCCATTGCGGTGGTCTTGTTTCTTATGATTATTCCCATCATGTACGCCAATGTAAGGCAAAAACTGAGGGAGGGATAGGTATGACAATGCAAAAGCTGAAAAGGCGGCTCCCGCGCATTGTGGTTAATCTTGTGGTGATCGCAGCGGTAGCCCTGTGGTTTATTCCCACCTTGGGTTTGTTGATTACATCATTTCGCCCCGCTAGCGCCGTGGCGTATTCTGGATGGTGGACGGCGCTCTCGAGCCCTTTGAAATTTACCCAATATACGATTGAGAACTACCAGAGCGTTCTCTCTTCGGGGGGTATGCTTACCGCTTTTCGAAACAGCTTCATTATCTCAATTGGTGGAACGGTGATCCCTGTGTTTTTCGCTGCCCTAGCGGCCTTTGGACTATCGAAACTAAACTTTCAAGGTCGGGGGTTTTTCTATGCCCTCATCGTAATGATGCTGGTCGTACCTTCGCAAATGACCTTTATTCCTGTATTGCGCCTTTATAACAAGCTGAGCCTTTCGGGAACCTTTGGAGGGTTATGGTTGGTACATACAGGTTACGGCTTACCCTTTTCTATCTTTATGCTCCATACGTTCTTTCAATCTTTGCCCGATGAGCTTTTCGAGTCAGCCCATATTGACGGTGCTTCCATCTGGATGACCTTTATTCGCTTAGCCATACCTCTTTCCGTCCCGGCTTTGGCTTCCCTAGTAATCTTTCAGTTTCTCGCTGTTTGGAACGATCTTTTAGTAGCTTTGATCTATCTAGGTGGCCATCAGGCGGTGGCACCGCTTACGCTGCGCCTTTCCAGTTTAGTTGGATCGCATGGCCAAGATTGGCATCTACTTACGGCTGCGGCCTTTATCTCTATGATTGTTCCTCTAATTGTGTTCCTTTCTCTGCAGAAGTACTTTGTGCGGGGACTAATGGGTGGTGCCATAAAGGGTTAGACCGATTACGCAGAAAAAGAAACGGCGTAGAGCGTTTGCTTTACGCTTTTTTGTTCTTTGTAGAATCTTGGAGGAATCCCAGACGTATTATCGAAAGTGAACGGGTACGCTAATATGAGGGGGTTTTTGCTGTGAAGCGCTTTTTTGCTCTGTGCTTAGTAATCGTACTTGTGGTGATGTCGGGGCAACTTGCCTTGGCTCGTAGTCATCGCTTTTTAGATCTAGAAATTGATGCCAGGGTGGGGGCTGATGGCCTGGTGCGGGTGACGGAGACTCACACAGTGCAGTTTGACGGCACCTTTTCCGGTATGTACCAGTGGTTTGATACGAGCAGGGATATAGAAGTGAGAGATGTAGTTGTCTCTGAGGGCGGCCATGCCTATCGCCGCCTCGATGCCGACTCTCCTGGTCCCACAGGCACCTATTATGTTCGCGAAGATGGCGATGAGGTCTATGTAGATTGGAGCTTTGAGGCCACCGACGAGACTCGCCACTTTGAGCTGAGTTATGTCTTGCATAATGTGATTCTCAAACATGAAGACGTGGCGGAGTTTTATTATAAGTTTATTGGAACGCGCTGGGATCAGCCGCGGGATCATGTGCGGATCGTCTTATCACTACCCTTTGGGGCAGAAGCCGATGAAGTGGCAGCCTGGGGCCATGGCCCCAAGCAGGGAGCTGTGACCATCGAATCGCCTAGCCGCATTGTCTGGGAAGTAGAGAACCTACCGGCTCGGACATTTGTGGAGGGGCGGGTTGTCTTTCCGAACGCGCTGGTCCCTCTGGCAACTCGATACACCAATGAGGCAAGGCTTGAAACCATTTTCCGTGAGGAACAAGGCATAATAGAGAATAGAGAACGGGCCCAAAGGCGTAGGGACTACGATCCACAGCTGGCGGTGG
>DHNI01000048.1:8169-8506 GCA_002409455.1 Firmicutes bacterium UBA5420
CTTGAGGCCATTTTCCGTGAGGAACAGGGAATAGTTGAAAGTCGAGAACGGGCCCAAAGGCGTAAGGAATACGATCCACAGCTGGCGGTGGCTGTATTTGCTGTCACGCTGCTCTGCGCAGTCTTCATCTGGCTTAAGTATGGCAAGCATGAACCTGGGTATCAAGATCGTTACTATAAGGAGCTACCAGCCAAATATCCTCCCGCGGAGATGGCTATTCTGTACAGGCAGGCCGTAGATAGCAGGGATTTCACTGCTACGCTTTTGGATTTGGCTCGGCGCGGGTTTCTAACCATCGAAGAAATTGACGGCTCAAACGATGGCCGTCAGGGCGATG
>DHNI01000048.1:8704-9040 GCA_002409455.1 Firmicutes bacterium UBA5420
GAGAAGGGGCAGCTTGCGGCGCTATGAAGAAATGGTACTACAGCTTCTCTTTGATGATATAGGAGCTGAAGAAGTAACCTTGGAAGACTTCCAAAAATATGCTAAGGGTAATGCCAAAACATTCGCCACCTTTTGGTCAGAATGGGGCAAGGAAGTGAAAGAAACCGCCAAGGAACATGCGTTTTTCGATCTGAAAGCCAAGAGGCTGCTGTGGCTCTTGGTTCCTATCTTGCTCCTCGTAGGGTTGGGTTTTGTTGCCCTGGGCTTCGAGCTCTTTGCAACCGGGGCTGTAACATTGGTCATGTCTTTCGTTCTCATCATTGTGATGGTAGCGGT
>DHNI01000048.1:9225-9658 GCA_002409455.1 Firmicutes bacterium UBA5420
GCTAAGGGACACGAGGAGTATACCAAGTGGCGGGCCTTCAGGCGCTATCTAAAGGAATCTTCAAGGGTCGAGACCGCACGGGTTGGTTCCCTTGGCATTTGGGAAGAGTTCTTGCCCTATGCCATTAGTCTAGGAGTAGCCGACCAGATGCTCAAGCAGCTAGAAGTTCGGTTTCCTAATCTGCAGCATGATGGCTATCAATTTGGTGCGAATTGGTTTATCTACTACCATATCATGGGCTTCGGTCGCATTGGTCACATGACCAAGACTATAGGAGAATCCGTAACCAACGTCACCATGCCCCAGGGTAGTGGTGGAACGGGAGGCGGCTTTTCAGGCGGTGGCGGAGGCGGTTTTGGCGGAGGCGGAGGGGGCGTGCGCTAGTCAACTTTGCTTTTGAAAAGGCAGAAATTACAGTAGTGGAAGAACAGGA
>DHNI01000052.1:0-4140 GCA_002409455.1 Firmicutes bacterium UBA5420
GAATAACCACATCTGACGTCCCCGAGGGGACGTCCTTTATTTATGCGGATAGGGCTTGCTAATCACCTGCGCAAAATAGTCCTCCTCAAAGAGCAGAGTACCAATGGCCACTCCTCTGGGCAATCGCCTTGTAACACTTAAAAGTTCAGCCTGGCGAGAGTGCTTACGTTTCAGCTCGACGATGTTCTATTTCACGTTTGTTCTCCTCCAGATTCTTTGCGGATTTCAACTCCCAGCCAAACCGCGAAAATCGCGTTGAGGCAAATCATGATGCCAGCCAAAATAAACACCCGCTCTTCCGGTAGATTATGACCGACAATCAACATGGCCAGTGGGATGATGATAGACATAATGAAGTAGGCACGGGACTGATATAGCCACGAAAAGGGTAGAAGATGTGCCCCAAAAATCATGGCCAAAATCATCACCATATTACTTGGGGCCGCGGCATACGCCCACATGGCAATTAAGATATACAAAAATTGGTTAATGGAAAAAAGGATGCCTAGATTATTTAGAGCATTGTCCCGAGCAGAAAACTCGGCCTTCAAAGCTCTGGAGATTAGAAAGGCTAGGGGCATTAGGGGCGCTGTACAGAAAAAGGTCAAGAGATTTCTGGTTAAGATATTCTCCACAGGCAGAACCCAAACTACCAAAATACCTGCCCACAGCACAATTGATGCCAAAATAAAGTGCAGGCCTCTTTTGGTGCGCCTCGCCAAATCACTCCTTGTAATATCCATGAGCAACCCCCCTGTAATATATTTCCTTCCTTAAATATACCCCGCGGAAAACTGAAATCCTTTTGCGGAGAGAGCATTACTTTCCAAACATATTATCATAGTGTATAATGGAGTTAACAAAGTGTAAAAATGGAGGCGACATGATGAAACATGATGATTTAAAGCGGATGGGTTTTGCCACCCAGGCCATTCACGGCGGGTCTAGCCCCAATGCGGCAGGGGCTTTGGTGACCCCCATTTATCAGGCATCAACATTCCGCTTTGACTCCGCAGAACAAGGAGCCAGGCGGTTTGCTTTGGAAGAAGAGGGGTATATCTACACAAGGCTCGGCAATCCTAATTCCACCGAACTTGAAAAAAAGGTGGCCTTGTTGGAAGGCGCTGAAGCAGCCGTATCCGCAGGTTCAGGAATGGGAGCTATTACATCAGCCTTGTGGAGTGCGCTAAAGCCGGGCGATCACATTGTGGCCGGCAAAGCACTCTACGGCTGTACATTCGCCTTTCTAAGCCATGGTGCCAGCAAGTTTGGTGTTGAGACCACCTTCGTTAACATCAGCAACATAGATGAGGTAAAGAAAGCCTTACGGCCCACTACGAAGGTAGTCTATCTCGAATCTCCCGCCAATCCCACCATGGCGATTGCGGATATTTCGGCAATTAGTGCTTTGGCCCATGAAATTCCCGATTGTATGGTCTTTGTGGACAATACGTATTGCACTCCATATATACAAAAACCTATCGAGCTTGGCGCCGATGTGGTCTTACATTCAGCCACAAAATACCTCAACGGGCATGGCGACGTGATTGCCGGTATTGTTGCCGGAAAGAAGGAATTCATAGATCAGGTGCGCTATTTTGGCGTTAAAGACATGACAGGTTCAGTTCTGAGTCCCTTCGATGCCTATCTCATTTGCCGTGGTTTAAAGACATTAGCCCTGCGCATGGAAAAGCATTGTGCCAACGCCCAACTAGTAGCAGAGTTTCTTCAAGGGCACCGGGCTATCAACACTGTTTATTACCCCGGTCTAGATAGCTTCCCACAGTTCGAATTGGCCAAGAGGCAAATGCGCTTACCAGGGGCCATGATCGCTTTCGAACTAGCTGGCGGCATTGAAGCAGGCAAAAAGCTAATGAACAATGTCAGCCTCTGCGCCCTGGCGGTGAGTCTAGGAGATACTGAGACCTTGATTCAACACCCCGCCACCATGACCCATTCGCCCTATACTCCTGAAGAACGAGAACTCTACGGCATCAGCGATGGTCTGGTTCGCCTGTCGATTGGCCTAGAAGATCCAGAAGACATCATCGCAGACCTGCAAGCTGTCCTTGACACATTCTAGAATGCAGGGAGTACAGATACGAGATCTGTACTCCTTTTTCTTATGGATTTTTCAGCAAAGCCATAACCAGACAATCTTCCCATACGTCACGGTGTTTGATATAGGTGTATTGACGTAAAATACCTTCTTTCTGAAACCCGAACTTTTCTAGGAGATGAATGGAGGCCGTATTTTCCGGAAAAACAGAGGCTTGAATACGATGCATTTCAATTTCGTTAAAGCCAAAGGGGATGATTGCCCTTAGTGCTTCTGATATAATTCCCTTATGCCAGTGCTCCATCGATAGCTCATAGCCCAGCTCCGCCCGGGAAAAGTGATCAAAATCGCTAAACCCGCACGTCCCAATCACCTTATCATGAGGCTTGAGGGTGATTCCCCAACGAATGGACTGCTCCTCCTCATATCCTGTTTTGAAAAAACGTACAAAACCCCTGCCTTCCGCGATCGTTCTCGGCCACCAGTCATAAAATCTGGCGAGTTCCTCTGTAAAGTACTTCTGAATATCAGAACCATCCTCATACCTAAGCTGACGCAAAATCAACCGCTCCGTTTCCAAGCTAGGAAACTGTGTGAAAAACGACATGCATTTACCAATCCACCTTGTTTTTGATGTCTGCGATCCTAGTCTACCACATCTAGCGCTAAAAGGAATCCACCCTCGCGGATGGATTCCCTGTTTGTTTCTCCCTATCTACGCTGGGCACTAATGGGCAGCACCGGCTCAGGCGCTTCAACCAACGCTGCAATGTGCTGACAGGGGATGACTACCCTTTGCCAACCTCCCAAATCTACAACAGGGCGTCTAAATACCAGATAAGTTTCTTGCACTTGAATCAGTTGCCATTCAGATTCATACAAACCGCTTTCATCGGCATCATTGGTCAGAATAACATAAGCCCAACGATTGATAAAGTTACCCCATGCTTCGGGACAGCGACAGCATGCATTTCTGTAACCCATTTTCATCCCTCCTTCAGTAGGCCGTTATTAGCCTACACCTCACTATATGAAAACGCAGGCGTAGGAGGCATAGTACCTCTGTACCGAGTTTGGCCGCCGCTGGAACATGGCACTCCCGTTTCAATACTATGCACTAGAAACGGAGGTTCAGATGATGGGTAAAAAAGTGCAAATCGGGCTCCTTTCACCGTTCTTTGTCCCCATTTCAGGCTATGAGGAAGCCGCTAATCACCTCAATCTTGACTTAGTTATTGTAACACCACGACGCATTGATTGGAAAAAGCACGAAGTCTCCGGTCTAGTTTTCACTGGACAGGCCTGGGTAGAAGAAACCGTCTCCCTGCCCCGTTCGGTTTACAATCGATATTATGGTTCAAAGCCCAAAGTGGTTAACCGTTTAGAGACTGTCATCGGGAAAGATAAGGTCTTTAATCACGTCACGCACTTTGACAAATTGCAGATACATCAGCTTTTGGCCAAATCCAGCCTCAACATGTATCTTCCCGCCACTGATCCTTATAGCCCAAAACGCTTGGTGCAGTATATTGACCGTTTCCAGCAGGTCATTCTCAAACCAGTCAAAGGTCAACTAGGTAACAAAATCTACCTGATAGATAAGCATAAAGGCATAATCCACCTTCATTACGGTACGAAATCGCCCATAGCCCACTTTTACTCTTCAAAGGATCTCCTCGCCAAATTAGAGTCAATGATAAGCCAAGGCTTTCTAGTGCAGCAGTATATTCCTTTATCCTCTGTGGATGGAAGAGTCTTCGATCTTCGCTTTCTAGTGCAAAAAGACCGCATGGGACTGTGGGGCGTCTCTGCCATGCTCAGCCGCCTAGCCCTACGCTACTCATACATTACCAATCTTAGTTGGGCCATTCTTCCAGTAGAAGACACACTCAAGCAGGCTTTTTCGGAACTTGACCTAGACTTTCTGCCAATGCTGAAAGGACTCGCCATCAAGGCGGCTCAGACTGTGGAAGCATCACTAGGTTCCCTGGGCGAACTCAGTGTTGATCTTGGCCTTGATAGCAAAGGAGGAATTTGGATCATCGAATTAAACGCCAAACCTATGAAAAACACCTTCTTGG
>DHNI01000052.1:4368-11377 GCA_002409455.1 Firmicutes bacterium UBA5420
TTGGCTGGTTATTAACCTCATTTTAACATCCCCAAACTTTACCAGCATTTTGGGTGTGCCATGGTTAACTTGCGTCTATAACCCACCCTTCACGAATTTCCTCACAAAGAACTTTTGCGAATCCACCCCCTTTAAGCAGGGGGTGGATAGTCATATGTTAATTTCTCTTTTTGTTTGCAGGATTTTCGGCGTTTAACCATAATTACTACAGTGATACAATTGTAGTATTGACACATTTCCACACAATACGCTCAAAGGGGTGGTGCGGGGGTAACGTTTCTGCTTTATATGCACTGAATAAGATTTATGAAAAGGAAGGTGACTTGTGTGTCAAACCGTAAGTTAACTATTAGCGTTCTGGTAACAATCTTGTTGCTAGCCATGGCATTTAGTGTCGGCGCAGAAGAAAAACGTATGGCAACTTGGGTTGATGAAGTAATTATTGTTGAAGAGCCATCCGTCACTAACGCTGTCGCTCGTTTGCAGGCCGGAGACATTGATGTTTATGCATCAACATCATCTGAACCTGTTCCATTTGCAACAATTCTTAGCGATCCAAATCTTGACTATTACCAGACATTTGGATCCTATAGCGAAATCACATGGAACCCCGTAGGGCCAACCTTTGAAGATGGCCGTCTCAATCCGTTTGGAATTCGCAGAATTCGCGAAGCAACAAACTGGCTTATCGATCGAGACTACATTGCGCAAGAATTATATGGTGGCCTAGCACTTCCAAAATCCACCATGTTGAACAATGCCTATGTTGACTATTCGCGTGTTGTAGAAACCGCACGTTCCCTCGAGTTCCAATATGCCTATGACTTTGATTTAGCCAAGGAAATAATTACCGAGGAAATGATGGCCGCCGGTGCTTCACTTGTTGATGGCAAGTGGCATTATGATGGTCAACCAATCGAAATCTTAATCCTAGCCCGAAACGAAGATCAACGTAAAGAAGTCGGTGACTACTTGGCCGATCAGCTCGAAGCTGTCGGTTTTATTGCAACTGTTGATTACCGTTCTGGCGCTGAAGCCTCTCCAATCTGGATGATGGGTGATCCTTGGGAAGGCCAATGGCATGCCTATACTGGTGGATGGGGTGCCGGTGCAGTTTATCGGGATCAAGGTCACATCTTTGACCAAATGTACACCCGCAGAACCATGAGCCAACCTCTCTGGCAAGCACTAGAGCCAATTCCTGAACTCGACGAAATCTCCGAAATGCTGTATTATAAGAGATTCTCGACTATGGAAGAGAGAGCAGCACTTTATTCAAGAGCTTTGGAACTTGCTTTCCAAGACTCGCCACGTATTTACACAGTTGACCAAATCTCCTATGTACCACGCCGTGCTGATGTTAGCGTAGCTTCTGACTTAGCCCAAGGTATGTCCAGTACTGCCCTATGGCCAAGCACACTGCGCCGCGGTGATGAAATTGGTGGTACAGTAACAATTGGTTCGCAACAAGTACTCGTTGAGCCATGGAACCCCGTTGGCGGCTCGAACTGGACTTTTGACCAGTTACCAATGAGAGCTACCTTTGATCGTGGCTTCATCAGTAATCCATTTACCGGTAACTACATGCCTCATCGCATTGAGAAAATTGAAGTTACCGTACTAGAAGGCCTGCCTGTCGCAAAAGAAGAAGCGTCAGACTGGGTAACCCTGAACTTTGCACCTGAAATTGAAGTACCTGGCGACGCCTGGCTCTATTGGGATGGATCTCTCGGACGCATGGTTACTGTTGCTGAGAAATATCCTGAAGGCTTAACAGCTCCTCGCCACACCGTTGTTTATTATCGCGAAGACATGTTTGACACTGTAACATGGCATGATGGTAGCCCATTCACAGTTGGCGATATGTTACTACCAACGGTACTTGATTGGGATCGTGGATTTGAAGAGAGTGACGTCTTCGACCCAGCAGCCGAAGCTTCCGTCAAGACTGCAATGAACAACGCCCGTGGTTGGAGAATCATCTCCCTCGATCCGTTTGTTTATGAACTCTGGTCACAATCTTGGTACATTGATGCCGAGCAGAACATTGGCGATCTGTTTGCCCCATATTACAACTATGGTGCACAACCTTGGCATACACTTGTTCTAGGTATGATGGCTGAGCAGAACGGCGAGTTAGCCTTTACCGCATCCAAGGCCAATACGCTAGATGCAGAGTGGCTCGGATACAATATGGGACCAAGCTTGCCGATTCTTGACAAGCACCTTGATATTGCAATTGACAGCAATTACCTCCCATATGCAGACTTCCTAAGTCAGTATGTTTCCGAGGAAGAAGTTGCCAGTCGCTATGCTAACGCCAAAGCCTGGTATCAAGATAAAGGTCACTTCTGGATTGGTAATGGTCCTATGTACCTCGAAAAGACCTATCCAACCGAAAGAATGGTTCACCTCAAGCGCTATGAGAACTACTCAGAACCCGCTGATAAGTGGTCCATGTTTGACGAACCAAGGATAGCCGAAGCAGAACTTTCCGGACCAGCTCGCGTCAGAGCCGGCAGCGAAATTGCTTTCGATGTTGAGATCACCTTTGCAGGCGAACCGTATGAAATGGAATTCATCCAGGAAGTAAAATACATCGTTCTGGATGCCACCGGTAGCGTTGCTATCAGCGGTTATGCAAGTCCAGTGGCCGATGGGCTGTACGAAATCGTCCTAACCGGCGAACAAACACAGCAACTGCCAATCGGATCCAACACAATCGAAGCAATCGTTCTCCCAACACTTGTCGCTAGTGCAACATTCAGCGCACACACCTTTGTAACATTGCCATAGGTGGGAGACGGAAGTTTCAACGCTAGACTCTAAAGCGAGGGCGTGGAGTCCACGCCCTCGCTTCTTCTGTTCCAGATCAATACCGGGAGGTATAGGAAATGCAAAATATTGAAACTGCGCAAGGACAGTCTGCAGTAATGCGTCAACGTAGGCTGAGTAGTCTAAACCGCATTGTCAAATATGTACTCGTGCGTGGACTAACCTTGCTCGTCACAGTTACAATCGGAGTATACCTAGCCATCTTAATTGCTAATGGCGGCGGCTATGTAGACGAGATGCGCAAGGGACAAATCCGAGAATCGGTTTCCATACAAATGGCAGGCGACCCTGAGAATGCGTTTTTGACGCTCCAAGAACGTCGGGCGCTCGAGGAAAGTATGGTTAATACACAAATCGAACAACTAGGCCTACATCGCCCGTTTGCGATCAGGAGCGTTGAGTATCTATGGAGCGGTCTCACCCTCGACCTAGGACGTGCTGATTATCTGCTTAGCGATAGTGGATCACGTCAAGTTCGTAGTATCCTAGGAGAACGGCTTGGCCCAACACTGCTCTTAATGGCTACTGGTCAACTTCTCCTCTTTTTCAGTTCGCTAGCTTTGGGGCTCTTCCTATCGCGGCGTTATGGTACCTTTTTAGATAAATTTATTATTGCAATGGCACCTACCAGTTCAGCACCAGCATGGTTTTGGGGCATGTTTCTCATTTTAATATTTGCTGCCGTGCTCGGGTGGCTGCCTTTTGGCGGCATGGTTGGTGCACCGCCACCGACAAGCACCTTTTGGCGCTTTATGAGCACGCTAAAACACATGATTTTACCAGTAACAGCCCTGCTCATTTCTTCAATTTTCGCGAGTGCCTACTCTCGACGGACATTTTTCTTAATCTATTCCAGCGAGGACTATGTAGAGATGGCAAAGGCTAAAGGACTATCTGATCGGGAAATCGAACGCCGTTATGTATTGAGGCCAACACTACCCACTATTATCACTAGCTTTTTGCTAACGATTATTGGTTTGTGGGTGGGCGCTATCGTGTTTGAGACGGTCTTTAACTGGCCAGGAATTGGACGCTTAACCCAGCAGGCCATTAACATGTTTGATACGCCCGTCATTGTAGCTACTACTGTGATTTATGCCTATCTTTTGGCTGTCACGGTATTTTTACTTGATATAATTTACGCCTTGGTTGATCCCAGAGTGAAAATTGGTGGAGGTGGAACTAAGTCATGAAAGCAACCCTAAGCAACGCTTTTCGCCAGTTAAGACGTTACCCTTCGGCAGTCGTAGGATGCATTATCATTCTACTTCTAGTCTTCATGGCTATCTACGCAATGATCGCTATACCCTATAGTGAGGCCGTTAGACTATGGCGAGGCGCAGACAATGTCTGGATCCAAACCCCTCGTAATGCTGCCCCTGCTTGGTTTAATTACTTTTACCGTGAAAAGCAGCCTGAATCAATCGTGATGAAAACAGCCGAGGATCCCAGCCTAAAGCAAGTTGTGGATTTAGGTGGCGGAGTTTCTACGTCTGACTTTGTCTTTGAATTCGATTATCAGTACGATGGCTTTCCGACAGAGCTCTCTGTCTTCTTTGATGCTCAGTATAGTGCTGCCCGCCCTAATGTAGCTCTAAAATGGGTTACGCCCGATGGCCGTGAAATCCCCATTGCAGATCTGTCTGTTCGGGCGAGCGAGAATTACTCTATTTCGCAAGATACGAAGGTCACGCGCAGACTCGGTGGCGTCGTCCCTGAAAGAGGCCTTTTCGCGGATCCGAACAACCCTAACAAGGTTCTCAAGGGCACCTACCAGCTCGTGGGTGAAGGTCTTATCTTTGAAGAGGGATCCAGCGTTGATGCCTCCCTCGTTGTCTATGGAAAATTGCACGGCATTGCAGGAACAGACCACCGCCGCCGCGACATTACGATTGCCCTTCTTTGGGGTACTCCAGTAGCTTTGGCCTTTGGTTTAGTGGCTGCTGTTGGCTCCTCCATTGCCACCATGTTCTTAGGAGCAGCTTCTGTATGGTTTGGTGGCTGGATCGACTGGCTAATTCGTAGAATCAATGAAGTTGTCATGATCCTACCCCTCTTGCCCATTCTCATTATGATTGGGTTGTTCTACTCTCGTAGTATTTGGGTAATATTGGGTGTAGTAATTGCCCTTGGAATTTTCGGTTCGGGTATTCTCAGCTACCGCGCCATGTTCCTACAGGTAAAGGAGTCAGGCTATATTGATGCCGCCAGAGCCTATGGGGCAGGAAGTGGCCGAATCATTTTCCGTTATATGATCCCCAAGATTATCCCGACCTTGATTCCGGGATTCGTAACCCAGGTGCCGTCCTTCGTTTTCCTAGAGGCAACGTTATCAGTCCTAGGTTTGGGTGATCCTGTATTACCAACGTGGGGTAAACTTCTCAATGATGCCCAAGGAAATGGTGCATTATTGAACGGATACTTTTATTGGGTACTAGAGCCCGCATTCTTGCTCATGTTAGCTGGGTTAGGATTTGCAATGCTTGGTTTTGCCCTTGACCGCATCTTCAACCCACGCCTAAGGGGGATATAGAATAATATGAGTGATCAGAAAGTAATGCTTGATGTTCAGAACCTAAAATTGTATTTTCGCACCCATGCTGGTCCTGTGCAAGCAGTAGATGATGTCAGTTTTAAGTTAAGAGCAGGACACACGCTGGCTGTGGTAGGCGAATCTGGGTGTGGAAAGACGTCCTTGGCCAAGGCGATCTTGCGCCTTCTTCCCCGTAACATTTCAACCTATAGTGGTTCTATTGTTTTTGATGGCAAGGATATCATGAAGTATAACGAAGACGAGTTTCGCAGGAAAATTCGTTGGTGCGAAATCGCTTCGGTGCCGCAGGCATCCATGAACTCGCTTAATCCCGTCGTTCGAATTGAAGACCAACTCATTGAACCGCTGTTGGCTCATGACAAGATGAGCAAACAACAGGCAAGGGCTAGAGTAGCTGAAGTCTTTGAAGTTGTGGGCTTGCCCATCGACT
Source organism: Firmicutes bacterium UBA5420 (assembly GCA_002409455.1). Taxonomy (GTDB): domain Bacteria; phylum Bacillota; class Limnochordia; order Darwinibacteriales; family Darwinibacteriaceae; genus UBA5420. Next base: position 10,188 of record DHNI01000052.1, read on the forward strand.
TCTTACAGCGCTACCCATTTGAGCTTAGTGGAGGCATGCGACAAAGAGCAATCATTGCCATGGCCCTGGCATCCGATCCAAAGCTTATTGTGCTTGATGAACCGTCATCAGCGCTGGATCTGTTGTCACAGGCAAACTTGATGAATGTTCTCAAAAGAGTCAAACAAGAAATCCAGACAACATTTATCCTCATTACCCATGATATTGGCACCGCCAGTGAATTGGCTGATGAAATTGCCGTTATGTACGCCGGAAAGATGGTTGAATACGCCTCAGCTCAGTATTTCTATACCGATGCACACCATCCCTATTCTCAGAAATTGATGGCGAGTGTACCAACGTTGCGGGAAGACAAGAAATTAGAGTTTATTCCAGGTCAGCCCCCTTCGCTCATCAACCCACCTACAGGTTGCCGCTTTGCAGCCCGGTGCGAGAAGAAGTTTGACAAGTGCTCCATGCAGCCAAATACGACACATCTAGAAAATGGAGCAACTGTGCAGTGCTGGCTATTTGACGAGACGGGAGAGGTGAAACATGCCTAGTCTAGCAAAGACTTTACCACGCGAACAGAAGGCGGTTCTTCGCATAGAGGACCTCCACACTTGGTTTGAAGTACGACGCATGGGTTTTTTCAAGGCCGGCGATGTACGTGCCTTGGATGGGGCTTCGTTCGAGTTGTATGAAGGTGAAACCATTTCTATTGTTGGTGAAAGTGGCTGCGGAAAAAGTACCTTGGCCAAAACGATCCTAGGAATCAACCATATTAGCAAGGGTTCGATCTTCTTTGAAGGCAAGGACTTAAGTACTCTTGATAAGGAAGGCTGGAAGCGCTATCGCTCCAGTATCGGATATATCCAACAAGACCCCTACGGTGCTCTTCCTCCCTTTATGTCCGTGCAGCGTATTCTTGAAGAGCCAATGAAAATAAATGGCATCAAGGACAAAGCAGAGCAGAAGAAGCGCATAAGGCAGGTACTTGAGGAAGTAAAGCTCGCTCCCATTGAAGACTATTTGCCAAAGTTCCCCCACATGTTAAGTGGTGGACAGCAACAACGCTTAGTCATCGCCAGGGCGATGGTCTTGGATCCCAAGATGCTTATTGCGGACGAGCCTGTATCCATGCTTGATGCTTCGGTTAGGGTAGAGATTCTCCAACTTCTGCAAGCACTGCAGAGACGGCACAACTTAGC
>DHNI01000052.1:11671-11814 GCA_002409455.1 Firmicutes bacterium UBA5420
TACACTGCAGCGCTCTTTGAAGCAACATCGGATCCCGATGCAGAAAACCTCACAACCTTTAAGGATGTACCAGCGGGCGAACCCCCGAGTCTAATGAATCCGCCTCCAGGGTGTAGATTCCACCCCCGCTGCCGGAAGATGAT
>DHNI01000052.1:12027-12305 GCA_002409455.1 Firmicutes bacterium UBA5420
GACGACCATGCAGCTGCTTGTTGGTTGTACAAGGACAAGGCCTAAAGTGAGACGCACAAGGCGCCAGATGCTGATTGGCGGCACAATGCTAGTTCTAAGCTGGGCAGTGATTTTTGCCATGGTGTTAGAACTAATACCGCGGCCCATTGAGCTGTATATGATAGCCTACGCTGTGTCAGTGGTGGGGTTCATACTCGGAACAATTGGAGCATCGACGGAAATGCGCGATAATATGAGAAAGCATCGCAATGATAATGACCACGAATAAAGAAGCGAGG
>DHNI01000121.1:0-249 GCA_002409455.1 Firmicutes bacterium UBA5420
CTCCTCGCTTTGACGGATCCACGAATCCGTTACGAGTAAGAGAGTAAAGGAGCGATTAAATGGCAACGGAAATGAAATCCCTATCCCAAACGCAGCTTATTATAAGACGTTTCAAGGCCCATCGCCTGGGTGTTATCGGCGCTTTCATTCTTGGCTTCATGTATTTATTGGTCATCTTTGCCCCTTTTGTGGCTCCGAGTGATTACTTGCTACAGCGGCGCAATTTTATAAACCATCCCCCCACGTCTC
>DHNI01000121.1:365-4988 GCA_002409455.1 Firmicutes bacterium UBA5420
ATAAACCATCCCCCCACGTCTCCGCGTTTTGTGGATCATGAAGGGAACTTTAGTCTGCGGCCCTTTGTATACGGGACAACGCGCACCCGCGACCCGATCACACTCGAAGTATTTTGGGAAGAAGACACCGATCTGAAATATCCCTTGTATTTTCTTGTACGAGGGAGTACCTACACCTTCCTTGGTATCAAATCTGATCTACACCTCTTTGGACTTGATCAAAATTCGGGAGGACAGTTCTTTTTATTCGGCACCGATCGCTTTGGACGGGATCTCTTTGCCCGCATTCTTTTTGGGGGACGTGTGACCTTAAGCGTGGGAGTTTTCGGCATCATACTCAGTTTCGCCATTGGGGTTACCATGGGCGGAATTTCAGGGTACTATGGAGGGATTATTGATAACCTGATTCAACGGTTCATTGAGCTTTTGCGCTCCTTTCCAAGAATACCTTTATGGTTAGCATTGTCCATGATTCTTCCGGCGAGTTGGTCATCGGTGCAAGTGTATTTTGGTGTCGTCACCATCTTAGCCTTTTTAGACTGGACGGGGGTCGCCCGGGTAGTAAGAGGGCAATTCTTAAACCTCCGTTCCAAAGAGTTTGTGGAAGCCGCTAAGGCTCTGGGGGTTAGCGATGGCGCTATCATCGGTCGCCATATTCTTCCCAATATCATGAGCTATCTTATTGTAACGGCCACCCTGAACTTTCCCGGTATGATTATTGGGGAGAGCTCCATTAGTTTTCTCGGACTGGGAATTAAAGAGCCCATGACAAGCTGGGGGCTACTATTAAAGGATGCTCAAAGCATGGATGTACTCTTGCGGCAGACATGGCTGATTATTCCGGGGGTCTTCATCTTCATCTCGGTTCTTGCCTTTAATTTCATGGGCGATGCGCTGCGAGATGCGTTTGATCCCTATGCGTGATAGAATAGATAAAAAATGGCGACGGAGGAAACGATATGCTAAATCCCCTTAGAAACGAAGACCAAGAAACCTTGGCCAAGATGCGGACACTTCGCCACACTCTTCGACCCTCTGAAAGAGATGTTGCAGAATTCGTCCTCGCTAACCCGCGCAGGGTTACAACCATGACAATTACGCGGCTTAGTGAGGTTTGTAAGTGTAGTGAAACCACGATCACCAGGATGTCAAAGGCCCTGGGATACCAGGGATTCGGTGAGTTGAAAATGGCCATTGCGACTGAGCTTCCCAAGCGGGAGACAGGCAATCTCTTTGAGACAATCGGGCCTGATGACAGCTTGTCTGCTGTCGCGGGAAGGTTCTTCCATAACTGTATCCAGTCCTTTAGTGATACCCTGAACTTCCTAGATGTAACGCACTTAGAGAAAGCCGTAAATATTCTCAACCAAAGTTCCCGTGTGGGGTGCTTTGGTTTTGGTGCCTCGGGGCTTGTAGCCAATGATGCACAGCAAAAGCTACTGAGAGTGAGCATAAAAGCTTGGTCTTTCGTCGATCCCCACGAACAGATCTTCTTTGCGAATGGCTTATCTTCCGAAGACACCGTACTTTGCATCTCGCACTCGGGCGAGACCAAAGACATCTTGGAATCTATGACGGTTGCTAAATCCAATGGTGCCAATATCATCAGTATTGTAGGAAATCCCCGCTCCAAATTAGCTGAGAGCTCCGATGTATTTTTATTAGCTTTATCAAACGAGCTCCCCTTCAAAAGCGGTTCCATGGTTACACGATTGTGCCAGTTATCCATGGTAGATTTACTCACATTGGGAATCGCCACGAATCGTAAGGAAAATATTCTAGAGCAATTTGGACGCAACCAGCAGGCTGTCTACGAAAGATCCATGGACAGTCATCATGAAAAGTGAGGTCTGGATCTGTGGAGGTTAGGGACTTTGTAACTCAAGTCAAAGGAAAACTCATTGTCTCTTGTCAGGCTTTGCCAGGGACGCCGCTTGATGATCCGCAGATTCTTGCGGCCATTGCCAAGTCTGTGGAACTTGGTGGTGCATCAGGGCTACGGGCTCAAGGTGCCCGTAACATTTCCGTCATACGCAAGATTTCAACGTTACCTATAATAGGGCTCCATAAGACTTCAAACCGCAATGAAACCTTTATCACTCCCCGCTTCGAGCACGCACGGGCCATAGCTACTGCAGGGGCCGATATGATTGCGCTACAGGCCACACATCCAAGGCTTGGTGATTGCGATGATCTTCTAGCACTAATCTCGGGAATCAAGACACAGCTGGGCTTAGGAGTGATTGCGGATATTTCTACTGTGGTAGAGGCAGAAGATGCAGTGCAAGCCGGAGCCGATCTAGTGGCGACGACACTATCGGGCTACACCCCTCATACGTTGCAAAGAGAGAAACCGGACCTCGACTTAGTTTACGACATCGCAAAGCGCGGGATTCCCGTTTTAGCCGAAGGACGATATCAAGACCCCGAACAGGTACTCAGGGCCTTAGATAGCGGTGCGCTAGCTGTAGTCGTTGGAACGATGATCACCATGCCCGATCGAATCACGAGATATTTTGTGGAAAATAGTAGCAGATCTACACGGAACTAGCATAGAAGGAGCGATTTCTGGATATAAACAATAATCCTGACAACCCTGTGATTGGTGTGTGCTCCTTTGACGAACGGCTTTTCAAGCTCTCGTTGCAGCTGTTAAATCTGGAAGGATTTCTGAAACCCGCATTGACGAAGCGGTGGCAAGAGTGATCAAGGCTAAGGAACGACTCAATCTTGTGTGCGATCTGGCAAGTTATGAGCACAAACGATCCCAGCTGCCCAAACCACTTGAACCAGTGGATCTAACCGTTGTAGGCTCAGCAAAACACGTGCGAATTATGAGGGAAGCGACTCGCAGAAGCATTACCATCGTTCAAGATGATCCTTTTGGAGGAAATCTTCCTTTAGGGAATGAACGGGTTTTGGTGATTGAGCTCCAAACGGATGCATACAATAGAGCCGAGGATGTTCTATTGGACATGGGAACGCTGGCTAATGCCTTAAGAACAAATGGCGTAGCTCAATTGATCGAGGGACAGTCCCTGGATCAACTTGGCGAATATCGTAATCCCGCTAATTGTTACGGGATATTTTGATCGGGCAAGTGACAAAGCGAACAAGGGGGAAGGGGAATGAACAAGCAGAGCAACACGATAATCCTTCTACTGCTAACCCTGCTATTTGTGACGAGCGGTCTAGCGGTGGCCGACACTGGAACGATGGAATGGCAGGAGATGCCTTTTGGAGTATGGATGGCGGGCACGTGGTCTGGTGTGCAGTTCAATGATGTTACCGGTAGGTACGAAGGCGTTGGAGCAGGCATGGGATATATCTTGGTCTTTAACTCCGACGGAACACATGTCGCGATATCAATGTTTTTCGACAACTTGTATGTTACCGGGAAATATGAGGTCGTAGGTGACATGATAAAGTTTGCCGAACGGATGGTGCAAGAGACCAAAGACGGAGGCGTAACCTGGAGCGAACCCCGAACGGTTCCCGATGAATCGCTACGCTGGGTCTTAGGCCATGACGATGAAGGTTCGTATATACTCCTCGTGGAGGAAGGAGCTGAACCTCCCTTCGTACACGGGCATAACGCGTTTCGATACAATAGTGTTCCTGAAGCCCGCATCTTTTAACTCTAAGTCCAAGTAGGAAAAACGCGCTCAAAGTTATTCGCTTAAGGAACGTGCATGCGGTAAACTCTTTTTGAGCCAATAACGAAGGACATTTCCGTCAAACGCCGAATTGGTATCTTTAGGAAAGGAGTGCATTAGAATGAATAAACGGAGAATTATCATTCTTGCATGTGTTATGTCGATTGTCCTTTTTGCGCTTACAACGGTCAGTTATGCTAGTAGTCTATTCGATGCCATTGAAAAAGGCGATGCAGATCGGGTTAGAGCCTTTATAGACCAAGGGGCCGATGTAAATGCAAATGCTGGTACTAACAGCACACCACTGTTTGTTGCATTGCGCTATAATGCGAATCCTGAGATCGTGCAGATTCTCATTGACGCAGGGGCCAATGTCAACTCTAGCGACAAAACAAAGATGACGCCACTAATGTACGCTGCTGAATGGGAAGAGGATCCTAGGGTTATGCAGATTCTAATCCAAGCCGGATCCGATGTGAACGCAAAAGACGCCGATGGCTATACGCCCCTAATGTATGCGGCACGACAGAATCAAAACCCTGAGATTATAGACATCCTCATCGAAGCCGGGGCTTTGATCACCGAGGTAGATGCAGAAGGTTGGTCATCTTTGATGCTTGCTGCCATGTATACCGCTAGTCCGCAGATAATACAAGCTCTGGTTGAACAGGGAGCCGATGTAAACGAAATCGACCCCTACGGCTATACACCGTTAATGTACACAGTGCTATACAACGCTAATCCCGAGGTCACCCGTGCACTTTTAGATATGGGTGCTGATGGTTCTCTTCAGTCGGATTCTGGTTTGACAGCCTTTAATTACGCAGATTATAATCCTAGCATATTGAATAGTGATGTGTATTGGTTGTTAGAAGAAGCTCAGTATCAGTAATATCAACCCGCCTAGATAAGAAAATGGGAGGGTTCCTATCGGACACCTCCCTTAAACAAGCCAAACCTGCTACGA
>DHNI01000121.1:5198-6218 GCA_002409455.1 Firmicutes bacterium UBA5420
CGAAATTCGCTAAATTGTGTGAGGGCCAGGCCCCAAAGTTTATTTTAGAGCCCGTCGCTCTCTACGGCTTAGTCCCTGGGTACATTCTGCGAGCAATTCTTCCCATTCTTCTCTGAATTCTTTATAGATAACGGGGTGTCCCTTGCGAATCTGGTGTAGCCCATACCCTAGCACATATTTATATTCTGTTTCTGAAAGATCAAAGTTATCCATTTGTTCCGCCATATCAGCTATTGATTCTAGTTCTTCTGGCATTGCATCAGGCGGCATACAGCGCTGATAGAACCAATATGCTGCAAAAACACTAGCTCCTGTGAAAATTGAATCATCCATCATGAGTTTCTTATATGCCCTCTCTATGGCAACCTTCTCTTTGATCGATGTATTCCACTCTCTGTAATCGGCATCACGCCTGTCTAATTCCAAGAGAAAGGTCATAACCAACTCGGCTTCTCTGAAGCGTCCCACCTGTTCGTATTCGTCGAACTCTTCTTCAAACATGGACTTCGCCCGATCTACATCCTGCTCATCTTGGAGGTTTCTCGCCAAAGACTTTAGCCTAGATACAACCATGGACTTACGATCCCAGCGGTTAGCTCCATCAATGACGTCCAGAAAGTAACGGAACAATATGAGATCCTCGGCACTTTCCTTCCCGCGTTCCGGCAATAGGCGCTCCATGATCTCGAAGGTATCGTCAAAGCTATCTTCATGGAATGCCCTATTCTCTAAATGTTCTAAAACAGCGTAGTAGATAGACTTTTTCTCAGGATACGTATCCACCGTTTTATATAGAAGTTGCACTGCTTCGGAAAACCGACCATACTTTATTCCACAGATAACTTTAGCAATTTCCGTTGTGCAGACTTGATCTTCACTCTCGGCAACTTCCAGAGCTTGACTGGTAAACTGTGCGAATCCCTCTAGATCGTCATTGCCGAATAGGCGGCAGTAACCTAGCATCATATAGATAGCATAGGTTTGCCGTATTTTTAAAGCTTTCTCCAAAAGAGCCTCTGC
>DHNI01000099.1:0-222 GCA_002409455.1 Firmicutes bacterium UBA5420
ATCATCCATTCTGGTACAATATCTATTGCCATATTATAGCCTCCTTTAATAATATTGAGTATATACTATAATATTGTTAAAGTAAATGTTAAATATTACATTTAATAAAATAATTACTTGCACATCTGAAATTGATGTGTTTTTTTATTTCTATGAAAGAAAACAAGCAAATGTATGACAGAAAGATATGAAGACTATGATAAGAAGTGGTGGGTGGTACTT
>DHNI01000099.1:378-4079 GCA_002409455.1 Firmicutes bacterium UBA5420
TGCTATAATATGTATAAATAGGAATTTGAAGAGAGTGTAACTTTGCATAATTTTATCGGACAATGAACATAGTACTAATTTGAACTCGAATTTATATAGATAATTTTTGAAGAAGGGACTGAAGAGTAAAATGAAGAATAGAACCTATATCGCAATAGATTTAAAATCCTTCTACGCTTCAGTGGAGTGTGTGGAAAGAGGACTTGATCCATTAACAACTAATCTTGTTGTAGCTGATGAAAGTCGTACAGAAAAAACTATCTGTCTCGCTGTCTCACCTTCCCTCAAATCATACGGCATTCCTGGTAGAGCGAGACTATTTGAGGTTGTTCAGAGGGTTAAGGAAGTAAACGCACTACGGCTAATCAAAGCACCAGGTCATGTCTTTTCTGGTTCGTCTTTCGACGATACAAAAGTAAAATCCTCATCGGATATCTCTCTAGACTATATTGCTGCTCCACCAAGAATGGCATATTATTTAGAGTATAGTGCGCAGATTTATAATATATATTTGAAATACATTGCACCTGAAGATATCCATGTCTACTCCATTGATGAGGTATTCTTTGATGCCACCTATTACTTAAAGGCGCAAAAGCTCTCAGCCCGAGACTTTGTTGCAAGAATACTTCTAGATGTTCTCAATACAACTGGAATTACGGCCACCGCGGGCATCGGAACAAACCTCTATCTTAGCAAGATTGCCATGGATATTAGGGCAAAGCATATTCCTACCGATAAAAACGGTGTCCGAATTGCCGAGCTGGACGAGATGAGCTACCGCCGTCTTTTATGGTCTCATCGCCCCCTCACCGATTTCTGGCGTGTGGGCAAAGGATATGCAAAGAAGCTCGAGAAGCATGGGCTGTACACAATGGGTGATATCGCCCGATGTTCCCTTGGCAAGCCATCCGATTTTCACAACGAGGATCTTCTATACAAGCTTTTTGGCGTCAATGCGGAGCTTTTGATCGACCACGCCTGGGGCTGGGAGTCTTGTACAATTGCCGATATCAAAGCGTACAAGCCAAGTTCAAAGAGTATGGGTTCAGGGCAAGTCTTGCCATCTCCATATAGCTTTGACAAAGCGAAATTGATTGCGCGCGAAATGACGGAACTGTTGGTGCTAGACTTAGTAGAAAAGGAACTTTTGACCGACCAGATGGTCTTGACCATCGGATATGATATCGAAAACCTGATTGATCCGAAAATGCTTGAGTCCTATCACGGCGCAATCACCGTCGATAGCTACGGACGCCCCATTCCGAAACAGGCCAATGGTAGTATCAACCTCGGAAGGTATACCTCCTCTACGCAGCTGATTTCGCAAGCCGTGATGGAGCTTTTTGATCGCATTGTTGACAAGAACCTATTGGTGAGAAGAGTCAACCTTACGGCAAACCACATCCTGAGCGAGACCACAATTCAGAAAACTGGAAACTTCCAACAACTTGATTTGTTTGCAGACTATGAGGCCCAGCAGCTAGACGACGCCAAGCTAGAACAGGAAAAGAAAGTGCAGAAAGCAGCGCTAGCAATCAGGAAAAAGTACGGTAAGAATGCCCTCCTGAAGGGTATGAATCTGGAAGAAGGCGCCACCACAGTTGATCGCAACAAACAAATTGGAGGGCATAAGGCATGACGAAGTCCTATGAAGATATCATCAATCTACCCCGCCACGTCTCCAAAGCCCGGCCGCAAATGCCAGCCATGAACCGTGCTGCTCAATTTGCGCCCTTTGCTGCCCTCACTGGCTATGAGGCTGCCATCAAAGAAACCGCAAGATTGACTGATCAAAGAATCGAATTGGATGAATATGTGAAAGATGCCATAAATAATCAGCTTCATGTCATAGCAGAGCGAATTGAGGATCGTCCCGAAATTGCCGTCACCTACTTTCAGCCAGACCCAAAGAAAGATGGCGGTGCCTATGTTACTGCCGTTGGCATAGTGAAGAAAATTGACGCATATGGGCGGGTTGTCATTCTGAACAAAGGCACAATGATCCCCATTGCCGAAATCATTAACATTGATGTGCGCTGTGGGATCCACTAAAGCCGTAGGCACCGATTCCGATCCACTTTCGCTCTGTAATCTGAAGATCCTCACCGAGCATCTTCAGCATCCTACCTAGAACTAAAGTTAACGCATTACTTCATTGAGAAGCGCTTCATAGGTATCAATAACCTCATATTTCACCGAATTACTGCTAATGGCTCTAAAATGCTCTCTAGCGCAATGGATTCGCAGATCCTCCGCTTTACGAAGTTCCATGCTGCGTAGATCACCTTTCGTTTCGGCTACAAAATAGACGTGCTTCACCTTTTCTCCATGGAAGGCAATGGCCCAATCTGGACTATACTTGCCGACTGGGGTATTAATGTAAAACCCCCTTGGCAACTTCACGTAGATGGCCACATCAGACCAGATATCTAAGTTTTGGGCAAGATCTCTCTCGCCGTTGGAATCATAAAGGAGGTGATCATAAAGGTGCTTTTTGGTCTTGATGGCGTTGACGCCTAGTTTACCCTTTAGCGTTGGCGCCGTGAATAGGTCTGCCGAATAGCTGTCGCTAAGTTTGTTATAGGTAATGTGTTCCATAACGACTGTAGCCTTTTGGTCATTGATGATGTTGGTGGCTTTGATGATAAACTCCTCTGGATTACGGTGGAATTGATTGAATGTGACCTTCTCTATTCCCTGCAAAATCGCACTCGCATCTTTCCTGGTGAGCCCCGTACCCTCCACGATTTTACCGATCAGATCATACTTAACACCTGTATTGATAACTGCTTGAAGCTTATCGGAAGAACGCCTGCGCCTGGTGAACGCTTCGCCGCGCTCGAGGGCCTCTTTGGACTCAATGTGCCCTAGTTCGCCTTGCTCCACCGCTAAGAAGATTTGCGTAACACGCAATTCCCCATCGAGAGCCTGAATTGCCTTGCGAATCAACTCTTTATTGTCAAAATCTACAACATAAGCGGATTTCGAGTTGATCCTGCTCCACAGCTCCCTGAACTCCTTTTTCTCCAATTTTTCGGCATCAACTTGGAGTTCAACATTACTACCTCTCGCATCTTCAGGTTTAAGAATCTGTGGATCGTAAATGGTGCTCAGGATTCCGACAATCGCAGCCTTGTAGTCTTGGAACTCCTCAGAAATTTGCAAACTGCCCGTCTTAACATCTTCATAATACTTTTCCGTAAGAGCCTTATTCTTGTCAAGATAGAGGTTGACTGTCAGCTCATAGACAATGGTTTCGGCTCTAGCTTGGTCTAGTACTTGCTCGTTTTGGCCTTGATCATCAACGATAAGCTTACCCACAAAGAGGCTCTCTGTCACCTTCAGAGGACGATCTGCCACGACCTCTGCGATCTCCGATTGTAACTGTCTAGAAAAACTATCGTAGCTCTCGTTGGCGATCACAGTTAGAACGTTGACATCATGAACCGCGCCACCTAGGGCATTTGAATCCTGCCGATCCCCATCTTTGTTTACAGCAAGTCGCAGACCGCGCCCCACCTCTTGCCTCTTGCGAACATCAGAGCCACTTTGCTTAAGGGTGCAAATCTGGAATACATTGGGATTATCCCAGCCTTCCCGTAGGGCCGAATGGGAGAAAATGAAGCGTACTGGTTCTTCAAAGCTCAAAAGACGTTCCTTATCTTTCATGATTAGGTCATAAGCATCTACGTCATCGG
>DHNI01000155.1 GCA_002409455.1 Firmicutes bacterium UBA5420
GACTTAAAGGGGGCAACGCGAAACCCATCTTGGGCAAAAATCCGGCATAAAGCAGTAACTAGAACACTTTTCCCCACATAGGATCCTGTTCCTTGCAGCATGATTGCTTTTCCCATCTTAAACTCCCCTCTTCATTGCTTCTAGCCCCATACACCGGCAAATATAATCCAAATCAAGGTGTTCTCGCACTTGAGCCACAAAACCCGCCAAATCATTTGCATCATCTTCTTGGCCCACTCCATGATTCTTAGCAAAGGGGATCACCCCTACCACTGGCAGTTTTGTGCGTTCTTCGATTACCTGACAGCCAGGTTTCAAGATTTCAGGATCACCGCGAAACTTGTTGAGTACACTGCCAATTACAAGCTTCTTTTCTTCTGGTTCCAAAAGATCAAAGGTTCCGATGATGCCAGCCAGAGAGCCACCCCGGCTAATGTCGGCCACAATGAGCACGGGGGCTTGAACCAAGCGAGCTACGGCCATATTGGCCACTTCATTTTGCTTCATATTTAATTCTACAGGGCTGCCTGCACCTTCCATTACTACAACATCATAGTTCGCCGCTAAACGGAGCAACGACTCCTCAATGATAGGGAGAGCGAAATCGCGAAAACTCCCTGCATACTTTGTTTGGAGTGGCTTACCCCTCATCATAATCTGCAAGTTTCCATCACCTGTAGGTTTTAGAAAAAAGGGGTTCATATCTCCGGTTGCTTCAATGCCGATGACTTCAGCCTGTATACCCTGGGAACGGGCAATCTCCAGACCATCTTTACTTACATACGAGTTTGAGGACATATTCCAGGCTTTAAATGGTGCAGTACGTAGACCATGCGCGGCAAAAATCGCACACAGGGCTGTGGAAAGAACACTTTTCCCGGCATTGGAAGTCGTACCCTGAACCATGATTGTTTTAGCGCCCATGATCAAGTTCCGTACAAACATGGTCTACAGAAACGGCCAATGCTTTTAGCTCTAGAGCCATACCCGCCTGTACAAAGTACACCCGATCCGCAGCAGCAGCCAAAAGCTGGTTCGCTCTGCCTACCACATCGCGATATGCTCGAGCCGAATGATAAAGGGGGACAATCCCCCAGCCCACTTCGTTGGAGACAAAGATAATTGTACCTGAAACACGTTTGGCCGCTTTTAGTACAGATTTCACCTTCTCCAATATAACCTGTTCCTCCTCAGGCGGGATGCGGGGATCATCTTGATCACTCAAGTCACCTAGCCTTTCCAGCAGGAGGTTACTGATATACAAGGTCAAACAATCAACTAGAAGCACCTCAGCCTGATCTCCACTCTCCAAAATGGCGGTTTCAAGATCAAGTGGAGCCTCCACTGTTTGCCAAGTAGAAGGGCGGCTTGCCCTGTGTTTTGCGATCCGATCGGCCATTTCTGCATCCCTATTTTGGGCTGTAGCAATATATAGGGTTGGCCTTTGCATCTTTTTCGCTAACTCCTCGGCAAATGTGCTTTTACCACTACGTGCCCCGCCGATCACAGCAATTATCCTGTTTTGCATCATAACTTCCCCTCCATCGTAGTGCTCGAAACCGTCTAGCCAGATACAATTCCGGCCTCGGCAAAGGTGGCCATTTCCTTAATCATACGGGCTGCAGTTTCCACCATACTCATCATTAGAACGGCGCCTGTACCCTCTCCCAAACGCATGTCCAGAAATATGAGGGGCCGAATCCCGATGACTTTTAGAACATGTTGATGACCTGGTTCAGCAGAAGCGTGGGAGGCTAACATGAAATTCTTAGCGTTAGGTGCTAGTTTATAAGCGACAAGAGCTGCAGCACTGGAGATAAATCCATCAATGATAACTGGAATACGAACTGCAGCTGCTCCAAGAATGAGACCAGCCAAACCTGCAATTTCTAAGCCACCCACTTTGGCCAGGCAATCCAAGGCGTCATCTGGATTTGGAGCGTTGATGGCTAGGCCTGTTTTGATCACTGCAATCTTCTTTTGCAAAATTACATCATCAATGCCTGTCCCTCGGCCCACAACCTCTTCAACCTCCATGTTCCCTAATACTGCCGCTAGAGCACTACTTGCCGTTGTGTTACCGATTCCCATTTCTCCCGTTGCCAGCAGATTAACGCCTCGCGCCTGGGCTTCTTGAGCTCTGGAGATCCCCACCTCTAAAGCTTGCACCGCCTCACAATGTGTCATGGCTGGCCCTTGGCAGAAGTTATTTGTCCCCGCCCTCACCTTTTTCCGGCATAATCCGGGGTGATCTAGTGTGGCCTGCATGCCAATGTCAACTAGATTGATCTTGGCCCCCACCTGGCGGGCAAAGACATTAACGGCAGCTCCACCATGCAAGAAGTTAAGCACCATGGCTGCTGTCACATCTTGGGGAAAGGCACTCACCCCCTCAGCAACTACACCATGGTCTCCCGCGAATAGGACGACTTCACGCTTGCTGATTTCTGGATAAACGGTACCGGTGATCCCGGCGAGCGTCACAGCGATCTCCTCAAGCTTACCAAGACTGCCAGGTGGTTTGGTTAAGCTATCAAGACGCTCTTGGGCTTTAGCCATTGCTGTTTGATCTAGTTCTCCAATGTTGTTGATGGTTTCCGTTAGCAAAGTCATACGAACTCCCTTTCTATGCCGCTCTACTATGCCCCGTCAAACGTCAAAAGACTGCCCCCGCAGTGGAGACAGTCTCAAAAAACAGTAAATCCGTATATGGAAAACCACCCATATCGAAAATAATGTGCTGATCCATGCTCCCTCTAAGGACGGAGGTAACAAGGTACACAATTATGGCAGGTCTTCTGGCTTCCAGCGTGGCTTCTATATTCTCCTTCCCGCCCTTCGGGCAGTGGAAGAATATCCACATGTTTACTGGTTACAGCTGCGCCTACAGCAACGGATTTACACCGTTTTCCCTAGTGGGGCAAATTGCCCACAACCATAATCGGAGCCTTATCGTTTTGTCTATTTGTGTTCACAATAACACTTGCCCATAGGCTTGTCAAACACAAGCTGGAAACTCAAAACGGAACTTTGACTAGCCCTACAGCCATTCGCCGTAGCGCTTGATATAGAATCTCTTAATCAACTGAGAGAAAAGAAAATACCCTACTAAAATAAGAGCAAGCCAGGGTGCAAATGATGGCGGCAGAGGCATCATATCAATACCAACTGCAAATCTGCTGAATCCAATGATGAGGGAAGCGATTGCAACGATTGCAGTGGAGATCAAGAGCGGAACGGATGGCTTACTCTGCAAAAAGGGAATTTTCGCTGTCCGAATGACGTGAATGACCAAGACTTGCGACGCCGTTCCGAAGACGAACCATCCAGCTTGAAACAATGGTGATAATTCCGCCGTGTTTGCACCAACCAGCCACCACATAACAGCAAAGCACAGAATATCGAAAACCGAACTAAGCGGCCCCATAAAGGCCATAAACGACTTAATCGACTGTGTTTCCCATCTGCGGGGCTTTTCGATGTATTCGTAATCGACCCTGTCAAAGGGCATTCCCATTTGGGAAAGATCACACAACAGATTTTGCGTCAAAAGCTGCACTGGCAACATAGGCAAAAACGGGAGGAAAATGCTGGCGACCAATACGGAAATCATGTTCCCGAAATTTCCGCTGGCTGCCATTTTAATGTATTTTAT
>DHNI01000138.1:0-215 GCA_002409455.1 Firmicutes bacterium UBA5420
TGGGCCTGATAGCCAACAAGCAAGACTGTGGCCTGTTTTCGCCACAAATTGTGCTTGAGATGGTGCTTAATTCGACCTGCATCTGCCATACCGCTTGCAGAGATAATCACCAGGCCCCCCGCTACAGAGTTTAAGCGCATCGACTCTTGCACACTTTCGGTATAATGTACATGGGGCGCTTCAAAGGGAGAACGCCCTTCTTTGATCATAGCCCG
>DHNI01000138.1:503-10849 GCA_002409455.1 Firmicutes bacterium UBA5420
TCCTGCGTGCGTCCCAGGGCAAAAGCTGGAATCAAAAGATTCCCTCCCCGCTTCATGGTGGCATTGACCACAGCGGCTAAGTGCTCTAAACGATCGTCTCGGTTCTCGTGGATCCTTGTTCCATAGGTTGATTCAATGACTACGATGTCTGCCTCCGTTACAAAGGTAGGATCCCTAACGATGGGTTGATCTAGGTTACCTAAATCTCCCGAGAAAACCAGTTTGGTCGTTTCACCCTCCTCCGTCACCCACATCTCCACAATGGCGGCACCCAAAATGTGTCCAGCATCGCGGAAACGCAGGCGTATGGAAGGTAGAATTTCCATCTCTTCATCATAAGCCATACGCTTAAACTGCTTCATTGCTGTATGCGCATCATCCACTGTATAAATGGGCGCCAACGGCTCCTGGCCGCGCCTAGTACGCTTACGGTTCTTCCGCTCCACCTCTGATTCTTGAATGTGACCAGAGTCGGCGAGCATAATCGAACAAAGATCGCAGGTTACCGCGGTAGCATAAATGGGCCCCTCAAACCCATGTTTGACCAGCTTTGGCAAGAGGCCACTGTGATCAATGTGAGCATGGGTGAGGATCACTGCATCAATGCTACTTGGTTCGAAGGGGAAGTCTCCATAGTTTCTCTGTTTGAGCTCTTCAGGTCCGTGAAATAGTCCGCAATCCACGAGCACTTGCTGATCACCAGAGCGTAATAGGTAGCATGCACCACTGGTTGTCTCCGCGGCCCCTAAGAATTGCATTCTCATCTTGCCATCTCCCTTTCTTCATATCACATATTGCACTGGGAAAAATCATAGATTGTACTATGTTCATAGCGTTCTCCCTGCTTTAAAATCGCGCTAGGAAAATGGGAGAAGCGCAGGCTATTGGGGAAAAATTGCGTCTCCAGGCAAAAGCCCGAACGATAAGGGTGCACTGGTGTATTCAGAAAATTACCGCTATAAAACTGAATTCCGGGCTTGGTGGTCCAGACTTCCAACACTCGACCTGTTGGAGCATGCTCCGCACGGGCAGCCCTCACGAGTCCCTTGCCCCCGTTCCTGACAATCCAATTATGATCGTAACCTTTACCAGCCCGAATCTGTTCATGATCCGCATCAATCTTATCGCCTATAGCATGCATCTGGCGAAAATCCAGGGGGGTTCCTGCCACTTTGAAGATCTCTCCCGTAGGCACACCTTCATTATTAATTGCGGTAAAAAAGTCTGCATAGAGCGCAAGCTCATGATCCAAAATCGAATCTTGCCCCTGGCCGGCCAAGTTAAAATAGGCGTGGTTGGTCAAATTGACGACTGTATCTTGATCGGCCTCTGCCACATAATCAAGGCGTAAACCTCCAGCTTCCTCCGTCGGCGAATACGTTACCTGTACCTTGAGGTTGCCAGGATAACCCTCTTCACCATGGGGGCTAACATAGCTGAGTTCGAGCCCCTCACCAAAAGGAGTCTCTACAACCCTGGGCTCCCATACCACCTTGCCAAACCCTCCAGGGCCTCCGTGTAGGTGATTGCGGCCATCATTGGCAGCTAATTTATACGTTTTATCTCCCAGCGTAAACTGGGCATCTTCGATACGATTAGCATGGCGACCCACCAATACACCTAAGGAGCTTGTGCACTTAATATACCCCTCCAAACTGTCATAGCCCAAGAGAACATTGGCATACCGGCCCTGCCGGTCGGGTGCTAAGAAGCTCACCAGAGCTCCGCCGAAGTTTGTAATTTGTGCTTGATATCCCTTTCCTAGGTTGAGGGTAAACAGCTCTACCGTCCTGCCTTGCACAGTTCCCCAAATCCTACGTTCCATCTTATATCCTCCCTCGTAGAAATTCTTGCTCAAGTTTCTAAAATTGAAGAGGTTTTTTGACGCCTCTAGGCGAATCTCTTATTCCACCCCTTTCGGAAATCAATATTGGAATTCCTGCCATGAACCAAAACAAGATTTTAGAGGAGGGCCTTAGCTTTGATTCGATTACCCTTGGAAATGAAGACCAAGAAGTACTGGAAGGAGACTGCAGAAGCCTATTTATACTTGCTTCCAGCCTTTGTTATCCTCGGCATGTTTAGTTTTTACCCGGTGGTCAAATCCATCTATATGAGCTTTTTCGATTGGAGTCTGCTCCGGGAGGCGCAGTACTTCATCGGGCTTGAAAACTACGAGCGAATTCTAAACGATTCCGTCTTCCGCACCGCCATCACCAACACCCTGCGTTATGTCATCGGTTATGTTCCCATTTCTATTAGCCTAGGCCTCATTGTGGCAGTCCTTTTAAATTCCAAGATCCGATTTCGCGGCCCCTTACGTGTCGCCTACTTTCTTCCTTGGGTTACCTCTTCCGTTGCTATTTCCATGGTCTGGCGCTGGATTTACAACCAGCATTACGGATTATTAAACATGATGCTCTCTGGTCTGGCTAATGTGGTCAACACCATTGTTGAGTTCGTCACCTTTGGGCATTTTGCCGAGGTATGGCAATTCGCCAATCCCAACTGGCTGATGGAGCCAAAATGGACCATCATCAACATTGTCATCATCAGCGTCTGGCAGAGCATGGGTTACAACATGATTATTTTCTTAGCTGGTCTCCAAAATATCCCCCACGAGCTTTATGAGGCGGCCCAGGTCGATGGGGCCAGTCCTTGGCAGAGCTTTTGGAAGATTACATTACCCCTGATTTCACCAACGACCTTTTTCATTTCCATCATCTCGATCATTGGTGCATTCAAGCTGTTTACAGAAATCTATGTACTCTACACCGGGCGACCGGGGCCTGTCAATAGCGGTATGACCATCGTCTACTACGTCTACCGTAATGCCTTTGAGCGCTATCGTATGGGTTACGCCTCTGCGGCAGCGTACATTCTATTTGCCATCATCTTTATCTTCACCTTAATTCAAATGAGAGCATCCAAAAGCAGAGTCCACTACGGATCATAAGGAGGAGGGCTGAACCATGTTAGCAGAACATCAAATGTGGCAATATCGTCTACGCAAAACATTGACACGGGGATTGTTATATGGGGTGCTCATTGCCGGAGCAGCTCTGATGATGCTACCCTTCATCTGGATGATCACCAGTTCCATCAAGGCACCTGATGAAATGACCTTAAGAACCCTGCAATGGCTTCCTAAAGTGCCCCAATGGCAAAACTACAAAATTGCCTGGGAGGCTGCACCCTTTGACATCTATTTTAAAAATAGCTTTTTGATCGCTATCACCGTGATGTTCATTGAGGTCATCTTTAGTTCACTAGCGGCCTATGCCTTTGCTAAGTTTCGATTCTTCGGCAAGAATGTTCTCTTTTTACTCTTTCTAGGAACCATGATGATTCCCGGTGAAGTGATGCTGATTCCTAATTACATTACCATGGTCAACTTCGGCTGGGTCGATACCTATTATGCTTTAATTGTTCCTTGGACCATTAGTGTGTTTAGCATATTCCTGTTGCGTCAGTTCTTCCTGAGTATCCCCCACGAGCTCTTTGAAGCCGCCGTCTTAGATGGTTGCGGTAAGTTTGAATATCTGATCAAAGTAATGCTGCCCCTTTCTAAGCCAGCCCTTGTGACGGTGATGCTGTTTAAATTCATCGGTAGCTGGAACTCCTTTTTGTGGGTACTCATTATGACCAATACCCCTGCCATGCGGACGATCCCAGTGGGATTGACCTATTTTGTCAGTGATGTGGGTTCATACTATAACTATTTGATGGCCGCATCAACTTTTGCCATGGCACCAATTTTGATTCTCTTCTTACTGCTCCAAAAGCAGTTTATTCAAGGTATTGCCCGTACAGGTTTAAAGGGATAATAGGGAGGTGTGGAGTAAAGCTCTAGAAATTGTTTTGTCGTGTTGTACCAAAACTACTATCTAAAGGAGAGTGTCTTCATGCGTTCAACAAAGCTATTGTTAGTGACCCTAGTTTTCTGCCTTGCCCTGAGTGGAACCGCCTTGGCCCAGACCCATATCACCTTCTGGCACGCCATGAGCGGTGAGTTAGGTAATGCCATTGATCATCTCACAGCGGAGTTTAATGCCCAGAATCCTGATATCGTAGTAGAGTCCATTTACCAAGGACGTTACAGCGACCTCAATACCAAGCTTGTAGCTTCCCTTTCGGCTCGGACGACTCCGACGATTGCCCAGGTCTATGAAAACTGGACCGATGCATTTTTCCGTAATGGAGTACTTGCCCCTCTGGCCAACTATATGGATCTCTCTGACGAAGAGTTCAACAACTATATCGAAGTCTTTCGGGGTATGAACACTTGGGACGGTGAACTCTACACCATCCCTTATAACAAGAGTAACTGGGTACTGTTCTACAACGCCGATTTGATCCCTAACCCTCCAACAACAGTTGAGGAGTTCTTGCAGATCTCTAAGGATATTTCAGCCCAAACAGATGGCGCAACCAGAGGATTTGGAATTCGACCAACCCTCGAGCTCTTCCACGCCTTTCTGTATGTAAATGGCGGCGACTTTTTGGATGAGGATCTCAACGTTACCTTCAACAGCCCCGAGGGTGTCGAGGCGTTGGAACTCATGATCGGCATGCTTGACGATGGTTCGGCCCTATTGATTGACGGCTACGAAAACGAAGCATTCGGCGATACTATGATTGCCATGTATATCGGCTCCTCGGCGGGTATGCCCCATGTGGAGAACTCTGTCGGTGACAAATTCCAGTTTAGCACCGCACCGATTCCTGCAGGCCTAAGACCTGGTGCTCCTTTCATGGGAACCAATATCGCCCTCTTTGACTCGGCCACAGACGAAGAAAAACTTGCTGCCGGTAAGTTTGTTAAGTTCATTACCAACACAGAAAACACTGTGTACTTTGCCATTAAGACCGGTTATCTTCCTGTAACCTATTCGGGTCTGGATTCCGACGAATACCAGCAGTTCCTGGCAGATAACCCCCACAAGGCTGCTGTTGCCAACCTCGAGGCTTTCGATCATGGATACTGGCAACCAACCATTGCTGCCTGGGAAGAAGCCCGCAGTGCCATTGGCCAAGCGGTGGAGAGAGTCTTCTTAGGTGAACCAATTGATCTAGTACTCGATGAGGCGCAAATGCTTGTAGAAGAAGCGATCGAAGATATGCTATCACAGCGCTACTAAGTTACCTATTCTAAAAGCTAGGCACGGGAGATGGCTCCTGTGCCTAGTTTTCTTCATACGAAGGAGGACCTATGACGCAGAAAAAAAGAGCCGTCTTTTTAGACCGCGATGGTGTGCTCAATCAATCCATCGGTTCGAGACCGCCCAATAACAAAGAAGAACTCACGCTAATTCCAGGGGTACCAAAGGCCATTGCCATGCTTAATAAGGCAGGTTTTTTGGTCTTTGTGGTGACCAATCAAGGAGGCGTTGGGCTCGGGTATATGACGCCACACGATCTCGAGGGCATCCATAAAAAACTCGCAGACGAAGTAGGAAAACAGGGAGGAAGCTTCACAGAGATCATGGCCTGCACCCATAAGCCCCGGGCAGGCTGCTCCTGCCGCAAGCCTAAACCCGGCATGCTCCTTACCCTTGCTAAAAAGTACCAAGTAGATTTGCAGCGTAGCTTTATGGTGGGTGATCGCGACATGGATATCGAAGCGGGAAAGGCAGCAAACACCACCACAATTTTGATAGAATCGAACGAGAAGACAAAGCAAGTGGCCGATTACACTTGCCCTAACTTACTGACCGCAAGTGACTTGATCGTGCAACTAGATTCAAAAATCTAGCCCAGGCGACCTCCTTCGAAAATGGCATACAGAGCTAGAAGGTAAGACGCTACACCAAAACCGCTCACCTGACCAACGCAGACGGGTGCTATTACGGAGCGCGAACGAAATTCCTCTCTGGCCTGAATGTTCGATAAATGTACTTCAATCGTAGGAATCGAGGTGGCCTTCACGGCGTCGCGCAAAGCATAACTATAATGGCTCAAGGCTGCGGGATTAAAGATAATCCACTGGTACACCCCTGCGGCCCGGTGAATGCGCTCAATTAGTTGCCCTTCCTGATTAGACTGATAAAAATCCACCTCTAGACCGAGTTGGGATGCTAGGGCTGCGATTTCTTCGTTGATCTGATCGAGGGTACTTGAGCCATACACTTCAGGCTCGCGCTGCCCTAAAAGGTTTAAGTTCGGACCATGGAGCACTAATACTTGCATGTGATCTCCTCCTCCAAAAAGCATACGATGCGATCGATTTTTTGGATCAGTGCCTTATATTTTTCTGGTTTTAACGACTGGGGACCATCCGATAAGGCCTGTTCGGGCTGGTTGTGCACTTCGATCATCAGCCCGTCGGCACCTGCTACCACCGCTGCCTTTGCCAAAGGCTCGATCAAGTTCCAGCGGCCAGATCCATGACTGGGATCAACCACAACTGGCAAGTGGGTCAAATGCTTCAAAATGGGTACTGCACTGATATCAAGGGTATTGCGTGTATAGGTATGATTGAAGGTGCGAATACCGCGCTCGCATAATACCACTTGAGAGTTACCCTCAGCCAAGATGTATTCTGCCGATAAGAGCAGCTCTTCGATGGTAGCTGCTACCCCCCGTTTTAAAAGTACAGGTTTCCTTTGGGCACCCACTTTGCGAAGCAAAGCGAAGTTTTGCATATTGCGGGCCCCAATTTGTAGCATATCCACATAAGCCGCCACCATATCCACTTCTTCTTCGGACATCACTTCGGTGACAATAGGCAATCCAGCCCTCTGGCCGGCCTCCTTTAAAAAGCAGAGCCCCTGCTCCCCTAAGCCTTGAAAACTATAAGGAGATGTGCGCGGTTTATAGGCTCCACCCCGTAGAATATGGGCTGAACCTTTAATGGCCTGAGCAATTTCGCTAATCTGGGCCTCGTTCTCTACCGAGCAGGGACCGGCAATATAGACTCTAGTTCCGCCCCCTATTTTGACATCTCTCACCTGAACGATTGTATCTTGAGATTGATAATCCCTGCTGACTAAGTGAAGTGGCTCCACATCACACGCCCCCCTGCTAGGTTCATTCTATCAGAAAAGCCGACTCTCTGGAAGAACAGAAAAGTCGGCTCTGCTTTGTGTTTCAGTAGGATTTAGCTGGCAGCCACCAAAGAATCCACCAAGGCAGCTAAGCTTCCTGCTGCATCGCCTGCTACAAATGTGCAGTTAGGAGCATCGTAGAGTGTGTTTTCTACACCGGCATAACCTGGTGCCCGATCAAGATTGTACACAATCACATGGTGCGCCTGTTCTACGTTTAAAACCGGCATGCCATAAATGGGCGTGTCTTCGTGGGTATTCGCCGCCGGATTAATCACGTCATTGGCTCCCACCACAACGGCCACATCGACTTCCTTGAACTGGTCATTGATTTGATCCATTTCTAGCATCAACTCATAGGGAATATCTACTTCAGCCATGAGTACGTTCATATGCCCAGGCATGCGGCCTGCTACAGGGTGAACGGCGATTTCTACCCGCACACCACGGCCCTGCAAAAGCTCGACCAAGCGCTTGACCTGACCTTGTGCTTGGGCGAGGGCCATACCGTAACCAGGAACAATTACCACCCGTTTAGCGGCCTTGAGTTTATCTACCGGATCGTCCTCCGCTGCTTGCACTTGAGGCGCAGCCGTCTGGGGCGTGCCCTGAGCGGCTTCAAGAAGCTTGGCCAGGCTATCTTTGGCATCGCCTAAGAGCATTTGAACTTTATCCATTTCATAAAGACTATTATCTACACCGGCATAGCCTGGCTTGGTATCATAGTTACACACAAGCACATGGGTTGCCTTGTCTGCCCGAATAATGGGCATTCCATGAATCGGGGTGTCTTCAAGCTCAATGGCCGAAGGGTTCACCACGTCGTTGGCGCCAACAATAATGGCGACATCGGTATCCTCCAAAAAGACATTAATATCATCTAGTTCATAGAGCTGGTCATAAGGTACATCCACTTCTGCAAGGAGCACATTCATATGTCCGGGCATACGGCCCGCAACAGGATGAATGCCATAACGAACCTCTTTACCCTGGCCCTGCAGCACCTCGCCAAGTTGCTTAACCTGGAGTTGGGCCTGCGCTAAGGCCATACCATAACCGGGGATGATCACAACTTTCTTGGCAGAACGGAGCTTGCCAGCTAGATCATGGCCGGCGGCCTCTACAGCTGGTTCAAGAGCTTGCTCGCCCTTCAGTGCTGCAACAATTTTGGCAATGCCGTCTTTGGCATCACCGAGCAAGAGCTCGACTTTATCCATTTCATAGAGACTGTTGTCTACACCCGCATAACCAGGTTTTGTGTCAAAGTTGCACACTAGAACCTGTTTGGCGCGATCAGCACGGATAATGGGCATTCCATAGATTGGTGTATCCTCGAGTTCGATGGCTGCAGGGTTCACAACGTCATTTGCACCTATGATAATGGATACATCCGTATCCTCCAAAAAGGCGTTGATGTCATCTAATTCGTACAGCTGATCATAGGGCACATCGACTTCAGCAAGAAGTACATTCATGTGACC
This sequence comes from Firmicutes bacterium UBA5420, assembly GCA_002409455.1. Classification (GTDB taxonomy): domain Bacteria; phylum Bacillota; class Limnochordia; order Darwinibacteriales; family Darwinibacteriaceae; genus UBA5420. Next base: position 9,031 of record DHNI01000138.1, read on the forward strand.
CGGCATGCGACCTGCCACAGGATGAATACCATAACGGACTTCTTTACCCTCGCTTGCCAGGCGATCGCCCAGTTGCTTTACTTGCAGTTGGGCCTGTGCTAAGGCCATACCATAACCGGGAATGATCACAACTTTTTTGGCAGAACGGATCGCCTCTTCCCAAGCTGGCCCTTGGGATGTGCTTGGTGCCGCAACTTGTGGCTCTGGCTGTGGAACTGGCTTGGCGGCCGCTTTTGGAGCTTGCTTAGAAGGCGTACTCGATTTTTTCGTGGTCGTGGTTTTGCCAAGCAAAATCTTCATCAGTGTTGTGTTCATAGCTGTACACATAATCTGGGTCAGAATCAATCCAGAAGCACCTACAATAGAACCTACCACGACCAGCAGCGCACCATTTTCTAGTGCAAAACCTGCAATGGCCCCAGCCACCCCCGAAAAGGAGTTTAAGAGTGAAATGGTGATCGGCATATCTGCTCCACCTACGCGGATGGTAAAGACATAGCCCCAATAAAGTGAGCCGATGGTAAGAATAACCGCATGGAGCAATGAGTGCCCCACACCAAAGGTGAGACCTAGTGTGGAAAGAACCATGATTGCCAGACTGGCAAAGAGCTGCAAATTGTGGTGTGGCAAGTGTACCGGTCTCTGGTTCATTTTCCCATGGAGTTTGCCCGCGGCCACAAGGCTTCCGCTTAAGGTCACACCACCTACGATCACGGCCAAGCCTGAAGTAAACCAGGTGAAGGGAACGAGTTCAATGAATCCACCTACACCGCCCAAATAGATGGTCATTAAGGCGACGAGGGCTGATGCTCCACCACCAAAACCGTTTAATAGCGCGACCATCTGGGGCATCTGAATCATCAGTACCTTTACAGAGAGCCACACACCAAGACCAGAACCTACGATCAGGCCAGCCCAGATTACTGGCATGGTCAGAACTTGGGCCTCCACCAACGTAACGATGATGGCGCCAGTCATCGACACGGCCCCAACGAGGTTGCCAGTCACTGCCGTTTCAGGCGAATTCATGAGGCGGATTCCGTAGACGAATCCTGCAATGAACACGAGCTGTAAAATCAATGATAGGGACATCTACGAACTCCTCCCCTTCTTCTTGCTTTTGAACATCCTTAGCATGCGATCGGTTACCATAAATCCTCCCACAACATTAATCATGGCGAGAACAATGGCAAGAAATCCCACTATTTGGCTTCCGGTAGCAACGGCCAGACCCGTCGTTGATAACGCTCCTACAATCGTGATACCAGAAAGGGCGTTCATGCCCGACATGAGTGGGGTGTGAATCAAACTAGGCACATCACTAATTAACTTGTAGCCAAGTATCGCGGCTCCCACAAAGGCCAGGACCAAGACAAAGTAGGTCATCAAATCTCTCCTCTTAAACGCATTGATTCTAGGGCACCCTCATGCACAACATTGCCATCTTTTGTTGTTAGAGTTTGCTTGACAATGACATCATCAAGATTGAGCGTAATTTTGCCGCCTTCCACAATATTGTTCACAAAGTGTAGCACGTTTTTAGAAAACATGTCCGTCGAACTGGTGGGCATGGAACCAGGAATATTCTTTGTTCCATCAACGATCACGCCATAATGCTCTTCCACTACGCCGCCTTCGCTCAGTGCACAGTTGCCCCCTTGGTCAATGGCAATATCCACAATAACCGAACCGGGTTTCATAGACTTAACCATTTCTTCGGTGATGAGGATCGGGGCTTCTTTGCCTGGAACCAAGGCAGAGGTGACCAGAATATCGGAGGAGGCCACAATATCCTTAATGGCTTCCCGTTCTTTTTCTA
>DHNI01000138.1:11030-14636 GCA_002409455.1 Firmicutes bacterium UBA5420
GACTGTTCGCGTGCATCTGGGCGAATATCTGCTGCATAGACGACTGCACCCATCCTCTTCGCGGTAGCAATGGCTTGCAGTCCTGCTACGCCCGCGCCGATTACCAACACTTGACCAGGCTGAATCATGCCCACAGCTGTACCCATAAGGGGCAAGAATTTGGGAATTCTATTGGCAGCCATCAAAAGCCCTTTATAGCCAGCTACAGTACTCATGGAGGTGAGAGCGTCCATGCTTTGGGCACGAGAAATCCTAGGAATGGAATCTAGGGTTAGGGATGTAACACCTTTCTTGGCGAGATCCTGAATCATTTTGTGGTTTCCTGGTGATGCTGGGTGCAAGAAGGTAATGAGAACTTGCCCTTCTTTCATTAAGTCCACTTCATGTACACCAAGTGCCTCATTAAGCTGTGGCTCTTTTACCTTCAGAATCAAGTCTGCACCGGCAAAAACTTCTTTTGCATCACACAGGGTGGCACCTGCTTCTTTGTAAGCCTCATCACTAAAAAAGGCGCCCAAACCTGCCCCTCTTTCGACCAAGACTTTCGCTCCACCTTTCACAAATTGACCAACTGTTTCAGGTGTTGCTGAGACCCTTCGTTCACCAGATAGAATCTCTTTAGGTACTCCTACAGTCAAACCAGCGTATTTCATCAACCATCCTCCGTCCTTCGTTTTATACCCATACTATTCGCAAACAAGTACGAAATCCCTTTCGTAATTCTCGCTAAATTAACACTTAGTGAACAAGGTAAACTAAAATGGAAGAACCTATGGATTCTTTCCGTAAAAAGCCCCATAGGTTCTATCGTCTTTCGTCTAAGTTTAGAGCAAACGCCGAATCAATTCACCAGAATCCTCGAAAAAATAATCTGCTAACGGAATCTCAAGTAGCGTGTAACTCCCTGGATCTTGTTTAACACTAGCCCTAGCAGCAGATACCATCACCTGTGCAGTAAGGGCGGGATTGTTGATACGCATCTCCCACTTGAAACTTTGATTGGCCGTCTGACCAGAGGTACCTCTGCGTTCGAGTAAAACACCATGCCCCACATCTTTGAGGTTCAAGATCGATTCTACCTGGTAGACGTGGGTTTCATCATGGATGAAATACGGATCCTCCTTGATCAAGCGCTGAATATCTGTAAAGTCTGTGCCCGGTGCGAGCTCCACATAGACAAGGCGGCGGTGCACCCCAGACCCTGCCGGAATCGTCATGGACAAGGCATCCACAACTCCCGGAAGTGCCTTCACGGCCACAGAATGGCCCATACTCATTCCTGGCCCAAAGTTCGTAAAGGTGAGCCCTTGGGGGGCCATGATCTCCATCAGTGCCCGAATCAAAGAATCGCTCCCAGGATCCCATCCCGCGGCCACAACCGCAGCCGCGCCATGCCTCCTGGCCTCATCGCCAATCCCCTGATGGTATTCGAGCAACTTCGTGCCATGAATGTCATAACTATCCACGGTGTTTATGCCCAAAGCCACAACTTCCATAGCCTGTGCAGGTACACTGCGTGTTGGTACACACAAAAGGGCCACATCCACCGCATCTAATTCCGTAATCTGGCTAACTACCGCTATTCCTGCAAGCTCAGGCGGTGTGTCCTTACAGCTCTGGGCACGGCGCACCACGCCCGCGAGCTCAAGATCAGGCGTAGCCTTGATAGCCTGCACCGCGTAGCTACCTATGTTCCCATAGCCTACAACCGCAACTCGAATCATCGTCATTCCCCCATCTAAACTCTAGTTCAAGTGACGTTCCAAGAACCCAAGGATCCGCTCTAAATATTCGGGATCGTTTTCGGGGTAGAGAAAGTCTTTGCACACTAGGTGTTCCTCGCCCTCTCTGATCCAAATTTCCACATTTTCCCCTGAGCCTGGTACACGCTCCATAATGCGTTCCAAATTTAAAACCGATACAAATGTATCATCCTCCGAGTGCATGAGGAGGGCGGGCCTTGTTCCCAACTTTGTGATCTGTTTCTTTGGATAGAGACCACGATGGTCAAATCCGAACTTAGTCAAGGTATAAAGCTGTACGAAAGGTTTTTCTAAGACTGCAATAAGGAGGGGGGCTCCACTAAAGTAGAGGTTATCACCAAACAAATCAGCCCACGATGAAAAGGCGCCAATACTGATCACTCCTGTAAGATCCGGGTACAATCCTGCTGCATTGATGGCTGCCACGCCCCCAAGATCCGCACCAAAGGCGATTACAGGCACATCTCCATAGCGATCGCGAATATATTCTAAACCAGCTAATACATCCAAATGTTCAGCATAGCCTAAATACACCTGCTCCCCTGAGCTTTCCCCATGGCTGCGCATTTCAACCAAGAGTGCGCCATATCCTAATTCGCCCAAAGCACGGGCGTGCCCCCAAAATGCGCTGACAGGGGGGTGATTAAGCCCCCCTAAAAAGATTATGACCGCCTTAGGCTCATCCACATCTAGCTCCCAAGCAGCTAGTTTATAACCATCTTCGGTAAGCAAAGAAAGGGGCCTAGCCTCTAGCCCCCACTCTTTGTAATCATAGACTGTTTCGTAGGCGATATGCCCATGAATCACGCTGTTTGTGGCCAAATAGGGTAGAAACGCCAAAATGACCACCGAACCTGTGAGTACAACAAAGACAGCCACAAGGATAACAAGCTTCGTAACCCGCCCCATGTTAGGCCCCCTCACCGAGGGAACCCTCTTGCAGGCCGCCAGCTAGGATATCGCGGATAATGCCTTCCATAATGGGCATCTTCTCCTCCATATCGGCCACCAGTTTCAGCTGCGTCCTGGCACGATCTAGATTGTGCTCGGGGCGTTCAATCCGAAAATAGCGATCACCATCAATGTAATCGGCTAAAAAACGAATGCCCGTTTCTAGCGTCATTAATTTCGCGGCAAAGGCCAAATGGTCGATTTCCACCTGATTGAGAAATCCCTGGGCCATACTTAAGTAACCCCGGGTAAACTCAGTGAAAAGCTCAAGATCGAGGGAAACTAGGCTCAAGTTGGGCTCATCTTCTTGTGCTGTACTGGCCCCAAAGCGAATCGAATCGCCAAAGTCGTAGAGGGCCGAACCTGGCATAACGGTATCAAGATCCAAGACGCAGATACCCTCTCCAGTTTCATCATCAATCATGATATTGTTGAACTTGGTATCATTATGCGTGACACGCAAGGGAATTTCACCGGCGTTCAGTAAATCCACAATCACACCCGTCTCATCTTCACGTTCTAAAATAAAGGCTATTTCACTTTGGACGCCTGCAACCCGTCCCTTTGGATCGGCCTTAATTACATGCAGCAAGTCTCCAAAACGCTTACGGGTATCATGAAATCGTTCGATCGTTTCATGGAGCAACTCCGCGGGAAAGTCACTGAGTAAGTATTGAAATTGACCAAATGTGCGACCAGAATGGTAAAAATGCAGGGGATTTTCTACCTGCTGGTAGGTGCGGGCTCCTTCGATGAAATCATAGGCCCTCCAATATTCTCCCCGAACGTTTCGGAAAAAGGATCCGCCCTCTTTGGTAGGAATCACGCGCATGGCTTCTCTACGGGGATCACCGTTTTTCTCGATTACCTTCTTGCGCAAGTGCCGGGTAAC
>DHNI01000138.1:14777-17806 GCA_002409455.1 Firmicutes bacterium UBA5420
ACGGCCTCAATGTTGTTCATAACCCCTTCAGGATCGCGAAATACATGGCGGTTAATGCATTGGAGAACATAGCATACAGTTCGATCTTGAACCTTGTAATGGAGAAAAAACGTATCATTAATGTGCCCGTCCGTGCATGCTTCGGCACCTATATACTCGCCCTCAAAGGCAAAATGCGTAATGATCTCAGTTAAACGTTCCATCCATATTCCCCCAGACTAGTTGCAGCAGCTTCGTCTTCAGGCAAATCAATCGGCTGATCCGACATGGCATCATCGGCGTTGGTTACGACCACGAAATCAGGCAGAAAACTCTGTATAAACTGTGCCGTAGTCGCTTGATTGGTTGGTAAGACCACTGTTGGGCCTTGATTAAAAGCTGAAATGGTCGCATCGAGCAAGGCCTTATCTAAACACGATGGTTTAGCTACAAAAATCCGCTCGTGGGTGGTGGCATTCACGCCCTCTTCGTCGGTGAGCAACTCCTCAAAGAGTTTTTCTCCTGGCCTCATACCAGTAACCTTAATATCAATATCTGTGTACGGCTGAAAACCCGATAAGCGAATCAAGGTGGTGGCTAAATCCATAATAGATACTGGCTCGCCCATGTCTAAAACAAAAATCTCCCCACTTGTGGCCAAAGCTCCCGCCTGTAAGATGAGTTGCACCGCCTCAGGAATGGTCATAAAATAGCGAATCATCTCCCTATGGGTTACAGTGACTGGTCCACCAGCCATAATCTGCTTGCGAAAAAGAGGAATCACGCTACCCCTACTGCCCAAGACATTCCCAAACCGTACTGCCACATAGGTAGTGGAACTGATGGTGTCTAGATGTTGAATGATCATCTCCGCAATACGCTTCGAGGCTCCCATAATACTTGTGGGGTTCACTGCTTTGTCGGTGGACACCAAGACAAAGCGCTCAGCTTTATGACGATGGGCGGCCCAGGCCACCTGGTATGTACCATACACATTGTTTTTGATTGATTCCTCAGGATTCTGTTCCATAAGAGGAACATGCTTGTGGGCTGCGGCGTGAAAGACAACCTGGGGTTTATGCTTCGAGAAAATCACTTCAAGGGCCCGGCGATCCCGAATGTCCTTAACAAGAGCAACCAAGGGAATATTACTCTTGGCTTTGAGCTCCATTTCAATGTCATACATATTATTCTCGCAGTTGTCAAGGAGCAACAGCTTCTTCGGTTTTAGTGCTACAATCTGCCTACACAACTCTGAACCAATCGAACCACCGGCCCCCGTTACAAGTACAACATGATCTGCAATATAACCACTCATACCCGCAAGATCGACCTTCACTGGGTCACGGCCCAATAAGTCCTCAATCCGTACTTCGCGAATTTTGTTCACTGTCACATTGCCTTCAATGAGGTCAAAGACGCCAGGTAAAATCTTGACTGTTCGTCCTGTTTCTTGAGCAATAGCCACGATCTCCCGGATCACAGTGCGGGGTACGGAAGGCATAGAGATGATGATTTCATCAACCCCATGCTCCTCCACAAGATCAGGTATCGCTTCTTTAGAGCCAAGAACGGGAAAGCCCAAAATCGTCTGGTTCTGCTTTGTTGAATCATCATCTACGAATCCGACCAAGCGCACTCGTGGCCCATAATGATTGCGTAGCTCTCGAGCTACCAGAACGCCTCCATCGCCTGCACCAATAATTAAGACGTTCCTAAACTCCCTCTTATGCTGGGGAGAGAACAGCCCAGTTGCATAGGGGGCAACCACCCTCCAAGCGAAGCGACTCCCACCTAGAAGGGTAATGTTCAAAAACCAATCCAACACCACGATGCTGCGTGGGGGAAGGGCACCATTCCAAAATAAATTCACCACAACAAAAAAAATGGAGCCTACCGATACTGCTCCCACGATGGCCAAGACCTCATCAATGGAAGCGTAGCGCCAAGCACGCCGGTACATTCCGAAGAAATAATTGCTAAGTACTCGAATCACCGTATAAGGCACAAAAATAGAAAGATAAAACTGCCATTGCTGAACTGGAATACTCTCGAACCGAATCAGGATTGCCCCAATGAAGGCCACATTAGCAATCACAATATCGAGTACGAGCAAGAATATTGCGCGCTTGCTACGAATCATTATCCATCCCCCACCTATGTACTCATTCCTCCTACATTCGTGACAAAAATTCGAAATCCTGTCAACTTCTACCTTTTCACCTAGATTGGCGCAAATTGGAAAATGGTTCCTGCCAAATCACCTGGCTAAGCTCATCGCCTGTAATCAGCTTTTCATGCTGCTCCCTTGCTTCTACCCTACAAGCCTGGCAAGGCTGCCAAGGCAACAATACAGCCGCGGCAAGATCGCGCGTCTTTGTAGAATGGGTGTAAATCAGGCGCCAACCGGGACAGTCTGAGCATAGACGGATGTACTCGTGTTGACTCTCATGAATGTTGTCTGTGTCGTAGTAGATCTGGCGCTTGCGCTGAAAAAAGCTCGTGGTACCAAAGATTTCTTCCAAATCCACTTCTGATCGATGGTTCCAAAGATCGATCACTTCGGCGCACACTCGAGCAACCTGTTCTGTCATGCTCTTGCTTTGGCTTTCCCTGTCTGGGCCACCGCTGGGTTCTTGCACTTTGGAATAGTCTAGACCAGCTAAAGCCAAGAGCAAACCAACGTTAATGTAAGGTAGGGCACTTTCAATGGAATAACCACCCTCCAGAACCACTAAATCAGGACGTAGTAGCTCCGTGAGCTTGGCATAGCCCTGTGCCGAAAAGCTCATATTGGTGATCGGATCCGAAAAGTGATTGTCTTGGCCCGCGGCATTAATCACATAATCTGGTTTCCAGTCCTTCAAGATGGGCAACACGACCCGCTCCATGACCATGAGCATACCTTCATCACCTGTTCCTGGAGGCAAAGGAATGTTCACCGTCTGACCAAAAGCTCCTGGGCCACCCCGTTCAGAGGTAAACCCTGTGCCTGGATAGAGAGTACGTCCATCTTGATGAAGGGAAATATGCAAAACGCCTGGATCGTT
>DHNI01000138.1:18017-23970 GCA_002409455.1 Firmicutes bacterium UBA5420
CCACTTTTAGATTGGCCCCTAAGCGATGTCGGAGGTGATCAACCATGATTGCTTCATTATTGAGCATGCAAAAACCACGGCTACCATGGACGATGCGATTGGCATGATGGCCAGGTGGCCTTAAGAGGGCAAAAGCACGCCCGACCAGTCTATCAATGAGAAGATCAGAGGCAACAATGGTACCACCCGCCGCAATGCGATGCGATTCGGTCACCTTATGGTGCAGACTAGGCAAAACCACATGGGTTCGCAAAATCTCTTCATCTGTTGCTCGGCGTGGCCTGTACTCACGAATGGATGGATGATCGAAAAGCCCCTCTTCTTGAATTTGATCCCTGGTGTAGAGGAGCCGTTCTTGCCGCTCGGGATGATCGGGACTGATGGCCCAATCAAAGGCTGGAAAAAAGACCAAGCCTACCTCTGTCATTTCGCTCGCCTCCTGACTTTGCGCACTTCTGGCCTGAGCTGTGTGCGTACCATGTGAGTTTGCCCCACCGTACGAAAGCCTCTGACCATCTGAAAACTCTCTTCTTCGATGATGTAAATCTCCCCTGTGACGTCATAGCCAAGGGAACGAGCATACTCCCTTGTTTTCGTTGTAGCGAGTTCACGGGCTTTTTCGAGGGTGAAAAAGAGTGGTCTATAAATCTCGCCCTGATAACCCATTTCAGGAATGGTGACCCTACCTAATTCTGTATCGGCCTGTAACGTCACTCCAACTGTCGTTCTGGCTGCTGCAGCCCCAATGGCATTCGCTCCCGCGCTAAACGGAAGCACTTCCCAAGGTAGGTTCATCTCTTTGGCAAGCGCGGGAATAAAGACCGGAGCCGGGGCCCCTAGGCCCACTACAGCCCGGGGACGTATTTCGGGGGGATGGAGAACCTCTTGTATGGTGTAAAGAGGCATGGTTTCAAGTTCTGCATAAAAAGCAGCAACCGCTTGGCTTAGTTGCAGGGTGAAAGCATCGAAGACTTGCCGGGCCAGGCTCTTACTCTCCACGCCAAGGGCTTCGCCCCACTTTTCCCAGGCATGCTGGGCTTTGTCCTCCGAGCCTAGCTGCACGAGGCCTAAAAACACCGCGGCATCGGTGGGAGTCAGCTTCTCGCCCCCAAGGCAGACAGGTGTGCCAGCCCGTTTGGGACCTATTATGATGCCCTGTCCTTCTTTGTACGTCAAGCTACTGTCGCCACCTAAGCCAATCGAACGAGCTAAAACGGCTGGTACTAACGTCTTATATCCAGAAATCGTGGCACCATCGCGTTCAAAGAGCACTTCATCGTCGACGACGGCTGCTAGATCAGTGGTGGTTCCTCCAATATCAATGATCACATAGTTTTTCTCCTGGCACGAGGTGAGTGCCTTCACTCCCATGATACTGGCGGCAGGTCCTGATAGAATGGATTCTATCGGCCTGTGGGCGGAGTCTTCAAGGGTCATGGTTCCTCCATCGGCTTTTAGAATTGAGACTTCTCCGATTCGATCCCTATCAATCTTCTTCCACACATCCAGAAAATCTAGCTGATGCCTTGCTATACTGGCATTTAGATAGGTGGTCACAATTCGCCTAGGAAAATTCGCACGACCCGAAAGACGATGGCCAAGGCTTATAAAACCCTTATGCCACTTGGAGAGTTCGGCTTTGAGCTGTTGCTCATGACTGGGGTTGCGCTGTGAGAACTTACCTACGATAGCCAAGGCCCCTTCGTCGTCTTCGCCTAACTTCTCTTTAAGTCCAGCAATCTGATCTACCTTGAGGGGGCTTACTTGCCGGCCACGATGATCGATGTAACCACTGAGCTCAATGATGGGAAAAGGGAACTTTAGGGACTCGAGATTAACGCCTGGGCCTGGTACCACCACGACTTTCACCGGCCCTCCCCGCCCCTCCACAATTGCATTCGTGGACAGTGTTGTAGACAGGTGTAGCTGCACAGGGTTCTTCCCATCATAGTGTTCCAGAACATTATGTAACGCCTGCATCGTACTGGACAGTAGATCCTGGTGATTGGTCGGCACTTTGACGAGTGCCACAGCCTCGGAGTCGCAAAGAAGGGCGGCATCTGTATTGGTGCCCCCCACATCAATTCCAATCGTGTATACTTTTGTCAACAGGCACCTTCCTCCTTTTGCTTAGAACTGCGGTGATGGACAAGCCAGACTGCTCAGGGTTGACACCACCGCGTACGTCTCTCCATCAAGTAGATAGAGATATTCTCTTTTGATCAAGCCTATGTTCTTGGCATAATACTCATAGGTGACAGAGTCATCGCCTTCTCGTGTGCTCTTCACTGCCACAACTTCATAAAAGGTACCGAGAGGTATGGTTACGGTTGCATTCGTTGCCACAATTTCCCTTTGAAAGCCCTCATCTGTCCAGCTGTTACCATCGGCAACAGGTGCTTTTAGAAGGATGAGATTTCTCGTGGAACCACGTCCGCGACCCTCGCGATATTCTGAATCGAGGAGACTCTCTTTGGCATAGAACTCTTCCTCCGACCAGATGATCCTAAGCTCGTCTGCACTATATTGTACCACTTGGGCCAAATTTGTTCCGCTTCGATCCTCCATCTGTAAAAAATCTTGGGAAGCAAAGGCGATTTGGCGTGTGAACGCGGCATATTCCATACCGTCTCCAGAGAAAGAATAGGTCATCCCCTGTAAAGGTGGCAAATACGCCCGCACATCTGTTACAACAGGCTCAGCTTCTTCCTTGATTTCGGTTGTAAGAAGGGAATCGGATGTCCCCATCCATCGCATTACTAAAGCGATTAACAAAATGATGACCATTACCGAAAAACTTAGTCGCCAACCTTTACCGTTCATGATCGCACACCCCTCACTTGATCTTTATCTTCTTCCACTTCCCTGAGTTATAACGCAATAACACTAAACCACTACGGAGCACCTGATCTGTAACTAAGGCAATCCAAGCGCCGTCGAGACCCCAATTGAATTTGTTGATCAAAAGCAGGGCTAAACCAGGACGGACAAACAATACCGTCAGGAAGGTGATCACCATGGTGGCCCTCGTATCGCCTGCCCCCCTTAGTGCACCAGCTAAGATAAACTGGGATGACTGGAAGGGTTGAACCAAGGCAACGAGTTTCAAAATACGAGTGCCTTGTTCAATGATGGCTGGATCATCAGTGTATAAACCTACAATTTGACGACCAAAGAAAAAGAAGATGCCAGCCAAAACTAACGATGTTGCCATTCCGATTCTTCTGGTATGGTTGCTGTAGCTCTCTGCCATATCGGGGCGTTTTTTCCCTAGACTCTGCCCCACTAGGGAGGTGGCCGAAACCGCAAAGGCTTGTCCGGTCATAAAAGACAGGGCCTGAATATTCATGGAGATTTGGTGTGTGGCATAGACAACGGTACCTAAAGAGGCCACCGTTCTCGCATAAACAATCATGCCTGTCCGCATAGCAAATTGCTCAATCATGGCTGGAATACCAATATTGATAATGTTACGCATATGATCCCAGCGAACTCGGAAACCTTCTCTAAGGCGCAGGTGTAGATAATGATCGCCCCTTAAAACCACACTAAAGGCAATGGCAAAAGCAACTGATTGCCCAATAATGGTGGCCCAAGAAGCGCCAGCCACTTCTAAGCGGGGAAAACCAAAATGCCCGTGGATCAGCAAATAGTTTCCGACCACATTCACAAGGTTCGCGATCAAGTTATAGACCATGGCCACTCTTGTATGGCCTACCCCCCTGAGTGTTGCCGTGAAGGTGGAAGTAAGTGCTAAGGGCACCAATCCAATCATCTGGATTTTTAAATAGACAGCACCGCCGGCAAGCGTTTCCGCATCCGCCGCTCCCATAAACCGCACCAACTGTTCAGAATATATATAACCAATAAATGAAGACACAAAAGACAGTGTGAAGGTCAAAAATAAGGCCTGTTTCAAGACCTCATTAGCCTTTTCCGGCTCTCCCGCACCGCGGTAACGGGCTACCATCGCGGTGGCGCCCACATTCATAGCTACAAACATCGTCATCAGTAGAAACTTTGGTTGCGTCGTTAAACCGACAGCCGTAATCGCCCAGGCACCCAGTCCACCCACCATCATGAGATCCACCATGGAGGTTAACTGTGTTAACGTCAGCTCTAAAAGTGATGGCCATGCAAGGCGTACAATATCAGAATAAAGCATGGGGGAAGTGATTCCCTCGGGTAATTCTCTACTGACACGTCCATGGGAGGCGCCTTCCTGGCCGGGCTCTACTGAATCTAGGGCTAAATGGTGATGCGCAGTCCCAGCCTTGACTTGCACCTGTTGTTCCGTTTTCGACATTATATCTATCCTTTATACTACATAATACCCATCGCACACTATTTTTGTACGATAAAGGTGGGGCGTGACTCTGACTCCCCTTTCTATAAGTTCCCCAAAAGAAGGGTCGTTCCTCCTGCACTTTTGCATATTCATCAAAGTTGGGGGTAGACTAAGCATTGGGAGTGATGGCCAAATGAAGCGTCGACGGGGTATCATGTCTGAGCGACTCAAATATGAGCTCGCCGATGAACTCGGTTTTTCGCACAAAGTGAAAGACGGGGATTGGGGTAACATCACCACCCGAGAGGCTGGTTCCTTAGTAAGGGCTGCCATCGAACGGGCTGAAAAGCTCATGAGTCAGCAGGGAACTGGGCCTGGTTAGACAAGTGGTGCCGCTGCGATTTTGCAGCGGCACCACTTTGTCATGGCTCTGTTCTCTTGCTACCGCGAGGAGGTAGATATATAGACGCCGTTTGAGGGGCCAACCCACCTATGCTGCACCAAAAGGGTAATTCTGCCGTGTGGTACTCCACGGATGAAAAAGTAACCATCGCGATCTGTATACACACTCATTCCCGTTCCCACCACCGTTACCTTAGCATCTCTTAACGGCTCATAATAGCGGTCGTAATTGCGTCCTACAGTGTAACGTATGTGATCATCGTGATAGTCATAAGAAAGATAACCCCATACCTCTGACCTATATTGTGGTGGTGCTGGTTCTATAACAATTGGCACATCAAGATTGAGAAACACCCGCCCTTGACATCCTACCAACAAGGCTGCTATCACCATTAAGACAGCGAATCGCCATACTTTCCTCATGCAAATCCCTCCAGATCTGACCCCTATTTCCAGTATATCAGATTATTCGAGAATAGATGCCTGTTTCTTACTGTCGGGTGGGCACTATTTCCCTTCAGGCACTGGGCCGATTGTATTGGTCTCATTGATAATCTTGACAGGTAGGGTAATTTGTACCGGTTCCCCCTTTTTCTCAATCTGCCCGAGCAGCACCCTTGACACTTCTTGGCCAAGGCGGAAAATCGGTTGTTGCACGGTAGTTAAAGGAGGTGTGAGGTATTGCCCCACCTCAATTCCATCAAAACCAATGAGCGAAATCTGAGCAGGAATGTCGATTTTTGCCTCTGTCAAGGCTTGAATTCCTCCAATTGCCATGAGATCATTGCAGGCGAAAATCGCCGTTATAGCACCGCTTTTGATTTGGGAAAGATGGCTACGAACCGCGTCATAACCCCCCTGGCGGGTAAAATCGCCTGCCCAAACCAAATCGTCTCTTGGTTCTATTCCTAGAAACGCTAGTCCATCATAATAACCTGCCAGTCTTTTCTCCGTCGATACCAAACCTGGTTCACCCGTTATTACAGCAATATGCTTATGTCCTAGAGATCCGAGGGCTCGCACTGCCTGCAAGGCTCCACCCCGATTATCGCCGTCTACCCAGGACACGTCTTGGCGAATGGTGCTCCCTAAGAAAGCAAAAGGTATCCCAGACTCTCGAAGTAGCTCAATGCGGGGATCGTCACGGAGCGGCTCCGTAAAGATGATCCCATCTACCCTGCTGTGGGCCACCAACTGTGCAATGGTCTCTGTAACCCTCTGTCTGTGAACCTGGGGAATTAACAGACTAAACCCGTGCTCAAA
>DHNI01000138.1:24177-54359 GCA_002409455.1 Firmicutes bacterium UBA5420
GCCTTGGGAAACATGAGCCCAATGGTCTTGGTACGCCTCTTTGCCAGATTACTGGCAACCATATGCGGTTGGTAGTTGAATTGGGCTGCCATCTCAAGGATAAGGGCCTTGGTTTCTGGTTTCACCCTTGGATCGTCAGCTAACGCCCTTGACACCGTCGCTTTAGAATAACCACATTTTTGGGCCAATTCGGCCATGGTGATTTTCATCGGAGTACCCCTTTTCATAAGAAATCAAGAAAGGACATACACTAGAGGTAGAGGTGATGGCCATGAAAGAAAAACCATCAAGGGATGAACTGAAAAAGAAGCTCAGCAGGGAACAGTTTCATGTGACCCAAGAAAACGGAACCGAGCCGCCATTCCAAAATGCCTACTGGAACAATGCCAAAGCTGGTATCTATGTAGATGTAGTTTCAGGGGAGCCGCTCTTCTCTTCTACTCACCAGTATGATGCGGGCTGTGGTTGGCCCAGCTTCACCGAACCCATTTCGAAGGATGTCGTAAATTACAATAAAGACAACTCCCACGGGATGATCCGCACCGAGGTACGCAGCACCGATGCGGATTCGCATCTCGGGCATGTCTTTACTGACGGACCCAAAGAAGAGGGAGGACTGCGCTATTGTATTAACAGTGCCGCTCTACGTTTTATTCCCAAAGAGGACTTAAAGAACGAAGGGTATGGCCATCTGACCTACCTATTCCAAGATTAACTGGATCATCCGGGCTACGCCATGTTCATCATTGCTACCGGTCACATAATCGGCGGCTTCTTTGATGATCTCTGGAGCATTACGCATAGCCACGCCAAGGCCCGCCCACTGAATCATAGCAAGATCGTTAAAGCCATCGCCAATTGCCACGACTTCATGTGGCTTAATATCCAAAAGGCCAATGGCTTCATCTAGACCTGTTGCCTTGTTGATTCCCTTACGGTTGATCTCAATATTATTGGGTGCCGAAGCAGACACCTCAAACTCACCCCAGCTTGCCACGAGATCCCGGAGGCTAGAGATCGTTGCAAGATCGCTGTGATACATCCCAACCTTGAGGAATTCATCGCCTTCGGGCGTCGCCTCATCCACAAAGCTCTTGATCACCCAGTACCGGACGCCATGTTTCTCTGCTAACGCTATGAGTCTACGTACGTCATCTGATGAAAGTACATTTCTGGATAAGAGCTGCTCATGGTTCTTCCAAACTTCAGCACCATTCGATATGATCATGGGCGATGTAGGCAACACTGCGCCCCAATACGGTTCTGACGAAGGACGTCCCCGTCCGGTGGCAAAAGAGACGACCAGCCCTGCCTCTTCGGCCTTCTTGATCCAATGGAGGTTTTGTTCTGAGATTTCCCGTTCGTCGTTTAATAAAGTTCCATCCAAATCTAGTGCAATGAGCTTATAATTACGCATGTAGCCCCTCCATGTTTTCATTTTTACTCTAGGTTCTTGTGGAGAAAATCTAAGATAGCCTTGCCCGTGGGAGGGCAGCCCGCCGCGTGGGAGTCAAAACCCCTGGTGCAGCTGCCTATCCCAAGTTCCGAACCCTTTTTTCCTTGAAAGCCCTGACCTATGACTATGGTCTTTGGAATGCGGTGCAAGAGTCGTCGTTCTCGGAGGCGTCCCAGGGCATGAATAAGACTGCCATAACAGGCGGAACAGGCTTGGTCTTCCCGGACAAACCGAGCCAAGTCGTCCACTTGCCTAGTTGGTTTGATTCTAGACATTGTATGCTTGGTGTTTAGCACCACGACCTCATTAGATTGCCCATATATATTGCCCACACCAAGCTCTGCAGCCAGGCAAATGTGGGGGATTTCTTCCGGTTCGTAGCCCAAGAGATGAGCCACGTAAGAATCTACCAAGACAGGGTCTTGGCCCACGATAATGCGATCCATTTGTACAGGGTTACCACCCTCTTCGAAGTCCAGATCGCCAAAGAGACCATCCACAATAACTAAATCGGTCTTCAATGCTTTATTCAAATAGGCAATGGGCTTATGCAGACCCAAAGTGTGAAAGCGGCGCTTTTCGGCATTTGGAATACATCCCTTGAGATTCTTGAGGGCACAGGTGATCTTAGTCTGACAATGACCTTTGAGTACAGGAAAGTTGATCAGATAATCAATTTCGTTCATGGCATTGCAGATACTTAGTTCCAGTTCTTCCACCTTACGTGAGTGAAACCCGTCTTTCTGCAAGTCCACTAAGTCAACTCCGTATTTTTCGGCCAGGTCAGCATACCCACACACTTGAAACGCCCGCGCAGTGCTATCACCAACCCAAGAGCCTTCCATGATGACCAAGTCACCAAACCCACAAGCTTGTAGGTATTGAATGACTCCCTCCACCACTTTTGGTTCGGTGGTTGCTCCCCCATGAGCAGGACGAGCGACCACTAGATTCGGTTTGAGTCCGATCCGCGATCCTGAAGGAATACTCGCCCCAAGATTCATAGCTTCCAAAAGCCCCTGTACCATAGGTATAGGATCTTGGCCATAGCTCACAAAGATTCTCTGATCTAGATTGGACATCACCGCACCCCCTTTTGATGCTTTCGCCAAAAGTAGTCGATGTCCTTCGCGTTCTTGTAGTGATGAATCGTTGCTGAGAGACTATGGAGGATTATGGCTGGCGATCTTGAAGTCTCTAGGTTAGAAGAAGTTCCTAGGGGGATGGGAATGCTAAAAGAAATGTTTTTTTTGAAGATGGAAGACGAGGTGGAGATCTTTGTCCGCGCATGGACTAAGGTCGAGCATCCTTTGGGGGTACTACAAATTGCCCATGGCATGGCCGAGCATAGCGCCCGGTATGAGCCATTTGCCAAGTTCTGCAATGAGCAGGGCTTCATCGTGGTAGCTAGCGATCACAGGGGGCATGGTCAAACAGGAGAGCGATCAGGAGTTATGGGTTATTTTGCTCCGCAAGATGGCTTTGAACGGGTGGTCGATGATCTATATGCCGTTCACACTTGGCTGAGCAGAGAGTTCCCTGATCTACCCCAATATCTGATGGGGCATAGCATGGGTTCCTTTTTAACGAGGCGTTATCTGCAAAAGTATGGCACTTCTCTAGATGGGGCTATCTTGATGGGATCAGGCGGTGATCCGGGCTTTGCAGTCAAGATTGGCAAGTGTGTGGCCCGCTTGCAGATGCGCAACAATCCTACACGGCCCAGCAAATTATTGGATACGATGGCTTTTGGCACCTATAATCGCGGCATTAAACATGCCAAGACGAGGTTTGACTGGCTGTCTAGAGACGAACGGGAAGTGCAAAAATACATCGAGGATCCCCAGTGCGGATTCATCTGCAGTGCTGGTTTTTTCTTTGATCTATTTACGGGGCTCGAGTTGATTCATGATCCAGATCGGATTCAGCACATTCCCAAAGAGATTCCGATTCTAGTTGTGAGCGGTGATGCCGACCCGGTAGGCGGAAATGGTAGAGGCGTTGCCGAGTTTGTTGGCCAGCTCAAGAAAAACCGCATTAGCAATGTCCAAATGAAAATGTATCCTGGGGCCAGGCATGAGCTCTTAAAAGAAACAAACAAGAATGAAGTGATGGAAGATCTGCTAAAATGGCTCCAAGAACAAGTCACGACGTGAAAGACCCCCTTAAGTGGGAGTAGATCCCAAAACCAAGAGGAGTGGTGGGTAGCACAGTAATGTGCCGCCTACCACTCCCTTTTGCTTTCACATCGATTGCTAGCGTTCTTAGGCTAAGATTCGACTCAACTGTTGCTTTAGATAAGCAGGATCAAGATACTTCTTTCCACCTGCTACATCCTTAAGCGGAATAGCCTGTTCACGACCATCAAGTCTAGTTACCATATATCCCGTCTTGCCAGCTAGGGCCAGATCAACGGCTTGATTGGCAAAACTTAAGGCCAGATCTACATCATATGGCGAAGGTATGCCGCCGCGCAGGAGGTAACCCATGACCTGAACACGGGGTTTGCGACCTGTAGCTTGCTCGTATTTCTCTCCCACAATGTGGCTAATGCCAGCGGTATACACATTACCGAAAGCATCCTTCCGCAGCTCGCCACGGTCTACATTTTTCAGTTCCACTCCTTCAGATACGATGGCAAGACCTGCTCTTCCAGTTCGTTTCTTGAAGTCTTTCATGCTGGAGATCATGTCTTCGAGCTCCATGTGCCCTTCGGGGCACATGCAAGCACAAGCAGGCGTGTTCATGGCTGTAGCCAATGCCAACCACCCAGCGTCGCGACCCATTACTTCAACAATCATGTCTTTGTCGTGGCCAACATTGCTGTTGATCATACTATTGATATAGGTTGATGCTTGTCGCACCGCGGTCTCATAGCCTAGGGTATGATCTGTAAATCGCAGATCATCATCAATTGTCTGGGGCGCTCCCACCACATTGATACCTAGTTCGGCCAAATGGGCTGCTACCCCTAGGGTGTCATCGCCGCCCATGCAGATCATGGCGTCGATCTTGCGATCTTCTAGACTGGCCAAAACCAAATCGATCTGCCCGTCTTTAATGGGATTCTTGCGTTCGCTTCCTAGCATCGTACTTGGTGTATGGCGATGTGGCGCAAGCATACCCCTCGTTAGAGTAATGGCATCGTTGTTAACCATACCAAGCCAGCTGCTACGAAAACCGGTCAGGGTATGCCCTTCGTTTTCCAACCGCTTTGCTAGAAAATAGAGAAAATCATTAATGCCTGCCGAGTCGCCTCCACCAGTCAAAACACCAAAATTCATATACTCAACCTCCACAATCTATTTTTAA
Source organism: Firmicutes bacterium UBA5420 (assembly GCA_002409455.1). Lineage (GTDB taxonomy): Bacteria > Bacillota > Limnochordia > Darwinibacteriales > Darwinibacteriaceae > UBA5420. The sequence continues at coordinate 28,946 of DHNI01000138.1, forward strand.
TCCTGTGTCACTACATCTGAAACTCCGCAACATTCTTTTCGTATTCCGGTATCGTTCTCCTTCTAACTCCAGCCAAAGTTAACCTAAAGTTAGCCTCCGTGCCTAAATATTAAATACATTCGCTAAAAACCCGTAAATATCGCTGTGTTCGTCGATGATTTTGGAAATTGGCTTACCGTGGCCATGGCCAGATTTCGTGTCTACCCTAAGTAAGATAGGTGCTGTTCCTTGCTGAGCTTCTTGTAAGGTGGCAGTGAACTTAAAGGCATGACCCGGCACAACCCGATCATCGCCATAGGCTGTAGCCACAAGCGTAGCGGGATAATCAGCTGGCTTGACGTTGTGTAAAGGCGAATACCGATACATGAACGCAAAGTGGTCAGGATTTTCAGGATCACCGTATTCTGGAATCCAGTAGCGCCCCACCGTGAATTTGTGAAAACGCAACATGTCTGTGACTGGAACAATGCAGAGCACCGCCCCATAGAGATCAGGTCTTTGGGTCATGCAGGCCGAGACCAAGAGGCCACCGTTACTGCGCCCTTCAATGGCCAGTTTCTCCCGTCCTGTGTAGCCCTTGGCGATGAGCCACTCCGCGGCTGCAATAAAGTCATCAAAGACGTTCTGCTTTTTATCAAGCATGCCCGAACGGTGCCATTGATCACCATATTCACTTCCACCCCGTAGGTTCGCAACTGCATAGATACCGCCCATCTCTAACCACAAAATCCGGGAAGCGGAGAAAGAAGGCGTGACAGAAATATTAAACCCACCATATCCATAGAGCAAGCAAGGGTTATTACCATCAAGCTTCAGCCCTTTGCGGTGCACAAGATACATAGAAACCTGTGTACCATCTTTGGAGGGATAGAACACTTGGGAGGTTTCAAAGCGCTCCGGGTCAAATTTCAGTTCTTGCTGACCAAAAGAACTCAAAGATCGTGTTTTTAGATCGTAGTGTAGATTGACCGCTGGATACAAAAAAGAGGCAAAGGAGATAAAGAGTTCTGTGTGATCTTGCTTTCCTGAAAGGCTTTCAATATAGCCCATGGTAGGCAAAGAAATGTCTTCTACAAACGCGCCACCACTTTCATAGATGCGCAGCCGGGAATGGGCGTTGTGCATAAAGGAAATGACAAACTTACCGTCAATATAACGTCCTTCGGAGATCACATCGTCCTGCTCTGCTAAAACCTCCACCCAGTTTTCCCTGGCGGGATTTTCTATATCAATAGAGATAATGCGGCCCCTGGGGGCATGCAAGTCGGTGATAAAATAGAAGGTGGTACCTTCATTCCCCAAGAACTGGTAGGTGGCCTCGCCAGGTTCGAGTAAACGGACAAAAGTGCCTTCTTCCCCTAGCTTCTTATAATACAAGCCATTGCGCGGTTCGGTGCCAATACGGACGTGCATCAACAAATACTCTTGATCCGTGGTAAGGAAAGGCGAAAAACCCAGTTCTTTGGCATCTGGCCGCTCAAAGACACAGACATCGCTATCTTGCGATGTACCCAGCGTATGCCAGTATACTTGGCTATAGTTCACTTCGTCTTCCGGTGACACAGTGCCAGGTTTGGGATAACGGCTATAATAGAAACCCTCATCGCCCACCCATGCCATATTAGTAAACCTACACCACTGGATCACTTCACTTAGGTTTTCCTTTTTTTCTAAATCCCGAATGTGTATCGTTTGACGGTCACTGCCAGCGACCGAGACAGTATACGCTAAGTATTTTGCCCCTTGGTCAAGGGTATAATTACTCATGGCCACTGTGCCATCAGAGCTCCACAAGTTCGGATCTAAGACCACTTCTACCTCGCCGGTCAAGCCCTTTTGGCGGTAGAGTACTGGTTGGTTTTGTAGACCACTATTCTCTTGGTAAAAATACCATGAGCCAACCTTGCTGGGAATATAGGCACGGGGATAGTCCCACAGTTCGGTTAGGCGTTTTTTGAGGCCTGCACGGGGATCCACCGCTTCAAAAAACTTTTCTGTGCGTTCGTGCTGCTCGGCCACCCAGGCCTCCACCTCGGAATCGCTGTTTTCAAGCCACCTATAAGGATCGGCTACGAGTGTTCCGTGAAAATTATCAACAGTGTTGTCCTTCCTTGTTTTCACCATTTTCGCTCCTTTATCATCCATATCATGCTTATTTTCGCCGCAGAAAGCCTGTACCCTCTTTCCAGACCAACACAAAAAAAGAGGGTGATCAACTCACCCTCGCAACTTTACGTGATTCGACTATTGAATTGGAATTTCTCGGTTACTAGGCCCGTCGGCTGCCTTAGGAAACTTCACTTCCAAAACACCATCGGTGTAACTCGCCACCACATCTTCAGGGCTCACATTACCTACATAAAAACTACGTTGGCTGGACATTTGCCTTCGTTCACGGCAAATGTAGTTGTCCTTATCTTCCGACTTCATCTCATCTTGGCGAACTGCTACAGTCAAGTAGCCATCATTGATGGATAGGTTAATGTTCTCCTTCGATAACCCTGGCAGATCTGCTTGCAGAGCATACCCTTCAGCGGTCTCTTTCACATCCACATTAAAGCCTTGCCAAGAAAACTCGGGCCAGTTGAAAAGCTGCTGAAAGGCCTGTGGAACAAATGCGTCTCCCCTACTGTGTCTGCGAAATGGCATTAGTCTATACATGCTAACGACCTCCTCATGTGTTATCTTGCTTAATCCTAGTTTCTCATATACATCAGGAAAGGTCAAAGTCAAAGAAGGTCAATGAAATCGCCCCTGAGGCGGTTTTGCCAGAAAATCGTAAATAAGCTCCGTTTTTCTTGATGTTTCAAGGTCAGGAAAGGTCAACTAAGCAGAAAGCCCACAGCAAAGTGTGGACTTTTCTGGCGTGTTGTATATAGGATGCAACAGCTACAATACGGAATAACCTCGTTCTTCTAATGCCACCTTGATCACATCTAAATCTAGGCCTCTCATCGCTGCACCTTTAGGAATCGTCATCACCCGCCCTACAGTACGAAGCATGCCCGGGTTGGTGATACTGTCAAAACCCACATCACGCATAATTTCAATCAACTCAGGATGTTCTTGCACCAACTCATAGACTGTCTTGGTCAGATCAATGGTTTTCGCCATCTCAACTAGCCACCTCGCTTATTACCTGTACGCTATTTCTTCCAGAGCGTTTTGCTTCGTATAATGCCCGATCGGCACGGTGGTAATAATCCCGTGCTCCTTCGGTACCTTGGAGAGCAGCAACACCGAAACTGGCCGTAATGCGTATCGTCGCTTGATCCACTGTGAACTCATGGTCTTCAATGGTTTTTCTAAGCCTTTCTGCCAGAGCTAACGCTTGCTCTTGGGCAGCGTGGGAAGCCAAAATCACAAATTCTTCTCCCCCAAGGCGAACGACCGTGCTACTCTCACATAAGTTCTCCTGTAATAGCTGGGCAAAGGCACGAAGTAGATCGTCACCGGCCAGGTGCCCATAGGTATCATTAACGAACTTGAAATGATCAATGTCACACATGATCAAAGAAGACTCGATTTGACCGCGCTTAACTAGCGCTACTTCCCGTTCTACGAGCTCATCTAAAAAATGCCTATTGGGAAGACCTGTCAGTGAGTCATGGTAGGCCATTTGGGTTAATTGGGTTTGTTGCTTGGCAATCGTCTTTTCCTGAAGCCTTGCTCTACGAAAGTGTTGCCAATTTACAATGGATAAAGCCAGTCCCATGGCGTTCGCCACTAAGCCATTAATCAAAATGGAGCTCAACATGTTCGTCGATAAAGTGCCGAAAAACACGAAGGCGAGCCGAAAGGCAATAAAAGACAGGAAGAAAATAAGAAGGGAGTTTCTGGGAGGCACGTAGTAGAAGGTACCCACAACCGTTATACAGATCAGGAAGGGAGTAATGCTAGCCATCACTAAGGTGTCAATGACTGCGATCCCAAGCCCTGTTGCGAGAACATAGGCCACAACGGTGTAAACCAAGATCGTTTGTATCTTGAAGCTCGCCTTCCTCCCCTTGATGATCCAGGCAACGATCCAAACCCCCAAATCTAGCACGCTGATCAGTAAATTCGCCTTGATGATGAGCTCGCGCCACAATATTTCCGTAGCCCCTGTTGGCTCTTCCTGAAACCAAAAGCCCAGAGCAGCTAAGAAATTGCCCACCGCCATCACCGGGGCAGTCCACAAAATACGCTGCACAGTGGCAACAATTGCATCCTTTGTGATCTCACCGTCGACAGCGCGTCGAGACGATAGATTATCCCGTAAAAGCCCCAATCTGGATCGAGACTTTCTCATCACGATCCCCCCCATCCCACAAAACCTTATTCGGACTTATTCGCATTCTACTAGAATAGTCCTGCCAAAAAAAACAGGCTTGATCGTTTCTAAACGACCAAACCTGTCATCGTGTGGCAATCTAGCTTTGCTAGAGTTTGCCATACCTCCTGAAGATCATCTTGATCATCCCCCCTTCGCAAGAATTGTGGGTCCCACGTCTCTATTGTATCATCAGAATAACGCTACACCTCTAAAGATTGCTTGGGAGTTATTCTTTCCGGCTAGCACTAATGATCTTGCGAATGCTATCGTAGCTTAGATGATACTGTTCCATCAGGGAATGTATACTCTCGCCCTGGGCAGCCTTGCGTGCAATCTCGCTGTTTCGCTTATAGATTTGACGACGCGTTCCATTCACTTCACCCCACCCTAACCGCTCTTCTGGTCGCTTGGGAATATATAGTTCTACTCCCTGTACATACTCCTGAATAGCTTCGAGTAGCGTTTCTGGCAGCACATCTTCTGCTTTAATATACATAAAGGCCAACGTCCCCCTTTATCTCTAGTAGCTTGGGCGTTGGCCTTCTTCATGACAAATAAGAGCTGAGAACTGCTCTCAACTACCTACATGCGGCAGGCCAACGCTTCTGGTTACAAACACATATATTGAACGGCTAATCATCTGGCCCACCTCACTTTCTTCTCTTTTCTTTAGCATATACTAAGAATCGCTAAACGGCAAGGCAAAGTCCTTTCGGATTTATTCTTTCCGCTCGAGCTCAAACTGGTGCACGAGCTCTTGCAGACGTTCCGACATCTGGCTAAGTTCCTGAGCTGAAACGGCGATGGAATCGATGGAAGCTGATTGTTCCTCGGTTGTGGCTGCCAGTTGTTGACTGCCACTTGCGATCCATTCAATTCGATCAGAAACGCTCAAGATGGCGGAGGTAATCTGTTCAATTTCGGTAATGATGGAATTGAGTAGCTTACCACTGTGTTCTACTGCCTCCGCACTTGCTTCGGCGTCAGCCGCACCTTCGTGAATGCCCTCAACCGTACGGCCTGTTTCTGCCTGGATGCTGCGCACCAGATCAATGATCTTCGTGGTTGAACGGGCTGATTGCTCCGCTAAACTGCGCACCTCTTCAGCCACCACTGCAAAACCGCGGCCATGTTCACCAGCTCTAGCAGCTTCTATCGCTGCATTAAGAGCTAATAGATTGGTTTGGTCGGCAATTCCAGTAATCACTTCCACAATCTGCCCTATTTCCTTCGACTGTTCGCCGAGGTCACTCACGATTCGTGCCATTTCGGCCATACTAGCCTTAAGTTCATTGGTCATGGTAACAGCTCTGTTCACTGCTTTGCTACCTTCTGTGGCCGAGGTTTGAATCCCTTCGGCGGCATCGACCATATGCTGCACATCATCCTTCATCCCTTGCACTGTTGAGGCGAATTCATTGGTCGTACTGGCCACCTCTTCGATGGAAGCACTATTTTGCTCCGTGGAGGCTGAAAGCTCTTGACTCGAGAGAGCGGTTCTAGAAGAAGCAGCATAGACCTCCTTCAAAACCGTACTCAAGGAATCTTGCATCTCCACAATACCACGAGCCATCACCCCAAGCTCATCTTTTTTCTTCGACAAGGCGGGTGGAACAGGCTCATAGAGTACCCTCGAGCTAATCAGGGCTATGTGGTCATTGACCATCTCCACCGATTTGACAATGCCAGATGCAATATGGTAAAGCACCACAGCAATCACAACGAAAGCTAGACCCGCAAGGATTACTGTAAGCAAAGCCCTTTTCGCCATGGTTGTAGCCACGATATCAAGTGCAACCCCTACATTTACGGCCCCATAATACTCATCTTCTACATAGAGAGGCATGAGGATATCGTAGACAGTCTCATCTGTTCCAGGATAGGTAGAAAGAACATAAAAGTTGGTTCTATTGCGGAGCGCCTCCGCTTTGGCATCATCGGTAAAGAGTGTGCCTTTCGTGAGATTACCCGTTGAAGCCTCGAATTGATCCTCCCGGTCTAAGATAGCCGCGTAAGAAAGGGTAGCACCGCTCACTAGATCCGCCACCAAGTTCTCAGTGCTGAACTGTTCGGTGAGTGCTTGTACATCGTTGGCCTCGATCCCCACTTGCACCATGTAACCACCAGGAGCCATCTTGTATCCATACTTGTAGTAATTGTCGCTTTCGCTATCTTTGCGGATCTCCTCGGCTCGGTGATCTTGTCCACTTTGCATAAACAAAAACGCGGGATGATCAAGAGGGGCTTGCCAATTGACGTAATCCCCAAAGGCTGAGGCGATAATCATGCCTTGTGGATTGTACCAGTGAATGGCCCCGACCCCCAGAGCTTCTGCAATTGAGGTAAGGTACGCATCGCTCAACTCTGCTTCGTCCACGACCAAATCTGCAACACGAAAAAGGGTGTCCTCTAACAAAGCATTAACTGTGGCAAGCGAGACAGCATTCGCTTCTACCCGCGCCTTTACATGCTGTGTCACAGCTAGGCCAGCTAAGCGCTTTTGTTCCATGGTCTCTTGATAAGAGGAATAAAGACTGGCTATGGCCAGCAAGGTAATCCCCAGAAAGACCAGCACCAAAGGGACGATCACAATTTTCACACGCACGGAGTTCCTTTTCTTCATACAAACGCCTCCATTGATACTGCTACCCCAATATTTTCCACAGATCCTGTTCTACGCCGAGCCTGCGAAACCCTTTGTTAGATCGTATTCTCTCCGCCTTCGTACGATTTTTCAAACCTCCAGGCATCTTGACACATCTCCACAAGGCCGCGTTTGGCCACCCATCCCAGTTCGTCCTTAGCCTTGGTTGCGTCGGCGTAACACTCGGCAATGTCTCCCGATCTGCGCCCCGCTATTGTGTAGGGAATTCGCAGATTGTTGGCCTCCTCAAAGGCCTGCACCAATTCCAAAACCGAAGTGCCTCTTCCGGTACCTAGGTTATAAATATGAACCCCAGGAGCTGCTTTTTCCAATGCCACAACATGGCCTTCCGCGAGATCAAGCACATGGATATAATCCCGTACGCCAGTGCCATCTATCGTCGCATAGTCATTTCCGAATATCTTTAGCTCTTGAAGTGTACCCTTGGCTACCTGCGTAATATAGGGCATTAAGTTATTGGGAATACCCTGGGGGGCTTCTCCAATTAATCCGCTGGCGTGGGCCCCCACAGGATTGAAGTAACGGAGTAGTGTTACAGAAAGCTTGGGGTGTACTTTGGCTACATCCGACAAAATCCGTTCACACATAGCCTTGGTCTCGCCGTACGGATTCGTTCTGGGTAGCAACTCCATCGTTTCGAAAAATGGAGCTTGATTGTCACCATAGACTGTGGCAGAGGAACTAAAGACCAAGCGACCGACTCCATGTTTGAGACAATTATCCATGATCACCATCGTACTAAGCAAATTGTTACGGTAATATGCCAGGGGGATCTGAACCGACTCTCCCACGGCTTTTAAGCCCGCAAAGTGAATAACACCATCTGGTCTGTGCGTAGAGAAGATTAAATCCATGTCTTGATCATCTGTCGCATCAGCACAATAAAAAAGCGGTCGCTTTTTCGTTATTTCGGCAATCCGATCAACCGCTTCGGCCTTACTATTGATCAAATTGTCTACGATGATCACATCATGGCCATTATTTAAAAGTTCCACACAGGTATGACTACCGATATAGCCCGCTCCACCGGTCACGAGTATTAGCATTTGTTCTACTCCCTCCACCCTCATCGCTTGTTGATTAATCCCTGGCACTCTTTTCTAGGGATCGCAATCTAACTTGTATTGATTCGCCGTCATACTCTGTAAAGCCTTGCTGGTTCCCCCATTTTCGGGCTCGATCATGATCAGGATGCTGCGGATTGTTGTAAGCTGTTAAGAATTCTTCGAAACCTGCCAGACCTCCCATGTCTTCTAGAGGGGCTCCCTGCTCTCCCGCAAGCAAGCTGGGATAATCTAAGATATAGTCTTCTACAACTCTTTCCACCGTCAGGATGATCTCCCAGTTATCCACGAAATCATAGAGATAGTCTACTATAGATCCTTCTTGAAGATACGGTGCAATCTTGAACGCATCAGGTTCGCCAACCATGGTACGGAAATTCTCAAGTTGCTTTGTTGCAAAGGGCGTGTTTAAGGCCAGAAGAGTCTTCTCGATAGCTTCCTGATTTTCCAAGTACTCCTGATAGACCTCGTGTGCTTCTGGATCATTTGTCACCTTTAGCCTATGATCCGAAAGACGAAAGATGTACAGATGCTTGTCTTTAAAGTTAAAGATCGTTTGGATCACCGCATGGAGCTCACTAAAGCTGGCTCGTGCGGATAGGAGGACTCTGCGCCAGACTACTGGTTCAGAGTCCCTAAACTCAATTCTAATCTGAAAGGCCTTCATCTCTTTCCCCCAGGTCAAGTTCTTGTATATGGTCGTGGGCTTCTTTTAAGCCGAGTCCTGTTGTCTCTCTATACAACTTTATCGCCTTGATCTTCTCCCCCTGCTTCACCAGTTCCTTCAGTTCTTCCTCTAAAGATTCCAAGATCGTATCGTGAACCCCGAGATGCTTGCTGATTTTTCGCAAGGACTGATTCGCCTCTTCAATCCGCTGGCTTAGCTGATTGAGGGCCACCAATATACTCAAAACGGCACTTATAGCCACGATTGCTATGATAATAGTAGCCATAGCTCGCCTCCCTTCTGGTTTACCCTGTTTTTTCTCTGTCCACCACCAATTTCCTTCCTAAAAAACGCCGCTGATTTTTGCAAGCAGGAAAGGCTTTTGTGCGTAGAGAATCAGAGGTTGTGAGGAGGTATGTAATGAAGTTTATTTCATGGAATGTAAATGGGTTGAGGGCCGCAGTGAATAAGGGCTTTATGGACTTCTTCCAAGACATAGATGGGGATTTTTTCTGTGTGCAAGAGACGAAAATGCAAGAAGGCCAGCTCGAGCTCGACCTACCTGGCTATGAACAATATTGGAACAGCGCCGTGAAGAAGGGCTATTCTGGAACGGCCATTTTCACAAAACACACGCCGCAAACAGTAATCTACGGACTGGGCATAGAGGAACATGATCAAGAAGGGCGTGTCATTACTCTAGAGTACGATTCGTTTTTCTTGACGAATTGCTACACCCCAAACTCGCAAAGGGGGTTAGCCCGCCTTGATTACAGAATGACGTGGGATGATGCTTTTCGATCGTTTCTTAATGATCTTAGCGGCGAAAAACCGGTCATTGTGTGCGGTGATCTCAATTGTGCTCACAAAGAAATCGATTTAAAGAACCCGTCAACGAACCGCAAGAACGCCGGATTCAGTGATGAGGAGCGCAACAAGTTTTCCGATCTTCTTGATGCTGGCTTTATTGATACCTATCGACATTTCTACCCCGATAAGACAGATGCTTATACCTGGTGGTCCTATTTTTCCAACGCCCGGGCGCGCAATATTGGGTGGAGAATTGACTATTTCTTGGTGTCCGATGACCTTGAACCCCAGCTGAAAGATGCACTGATTCACGACCACATCCTGGGGAGTGATCACTGCCCGGTGGAGCTTCAGATTTCAACGACGAAACCCTGATGTGCAAAAAGCAGCTTGACAAACCCCAAGCTCAACGATAAGATACGTAAGTGTATTACTTATTAAGCCACTTATATTTAGGTGGTACATTATCGGGAGGTAGAATTGGATTGAGCATGTTTTGTTTTCAATGTCAAGAAGCAGCTCGAGGGGTTGGCTGCACAACCAGGGGTGTTTGCGGGAAAGACGCGGAAGTATCGAATCTACAAGATCTGTTGATCTATACGACAAAGGGTATTGCCAATATCGTTATGCGTAATGACCTAGACGTGAGCCAGCTTAGCGCAATAAACACTGAAATCTTAAATAGTTTATTTAGCACCATCACCAACGCCAACTTTGATCAGGATGCCATCATTAGGCAAATAAGAAAAGTACTACGCATGCGAGATGGCCTCATGGCAAATGTAACGGATTCGGCAGTGCTACACGATGCTGCCACATTCCAAGTGGCAGAACGCGAAGACATGCTCGCCAAGGCTGCGCTCGTGGGGGTTTTGTCTACCACCAATGAAGATGTACGCTCACTGAGAGAACTGATCATGTACGGTTTAAAGGGGATGGCAGCCTATGCCCATCATGCCCTGAATCTGGGACAAGAAAATGGGGAGATCTATGCTTTCATCTACAGAGCGCTAGACGCCACCCTGAATGACGATCTGAGTACTGATGACCTTGTGGATCTCACCCTGGAAACGGGGAAATATGGTGTGGATGTCATGGCTCTACTTGACGCTGCCCATACATCCCGCTACGGAAATCCGGAGATGACCGAGGTCATGATTGGGGTACGGAATAATCCGGCCATTTTGATCTCAGGTCACGATCTTACGGATTTAGAACAACTGCTTGAACAAACACAAGGGACAGGCATCGACGTCTATACCCATAGCGAGATGCTTCCTGCCCACTATTATCCGGCCTTTAAGAAATACGACCATTTTGTGGGTAACTATGGAAATGCTTGGTGGAAACAAGTTTCGGAGTTTGCTTCCTTCAACGGTCCGATCTTGTTTACAACAAATTGTATTGTCCCGCCCAAGCAGGAAGAAATCCAGAAGCGCATTTTCACAACGGGCGCTACAGGCTATCCTGGGTGCACTCACATTGAAGCTGATGAAAAAGGGAAGAAGGACTTTTCCGCCATTATTGAAATGGCAAAAGCTTGCCCTCCCCCAACGGAAATCGAAACCGGGACAATTGTAGGTGGTTTTGCCCACGAACAAGTCTTCTCCCTAGCAGACAAAATAGTGGAAGCAGTACAATCTGGGGCCATAAAAAAGTTCTTCGTTATGGCAGGTTGCGACGGTCGGCAGAAATCCAGACAATATTACACGGATTTTGCTAGTGAACTGCCTGAAGACAACGTGATTTTGACGGCTGGATGTGCCAAGTACCGCTACAATAAGCTAGGCCTAGGCGATATTGGCGGCATTCCACGAGTGCTTGATGCTGGACAGTGCAATGACTCCTACTCTTTAGCGCTGATTGCGCTGAAACTGAAGGAGATCTTCGCCCTAGAGGATATGAATGAACTGCCCATTGTCTACAACATCGCCTGGTATGAGCAGAAAGCAGTCATTGTGCTACTCGCCCTACTCTACCTTGGAGTAAAGAACATCCAACTTGGGCCTACCTTGCCAGCCTTCTTATCACCCGGCGTGGCGAGTGTGCTAGTCGAGAATTTTGGAATCAGAACCATCGGCACCGTAGAAGAAGACTTGGAGCATTTCTTACACGCCTAATGCAAATACCCGTACTGCCAGGCTTAACTGGCAATACGGGTATGTCTCATGAGTGTAGGAAAAATGACAAAAAAGAGTTATGTCCTCATAAGGGTGATCACGCTCTTCTATTTTGCGTAGTATAGATTCTTTCTAGTTCGGAAAATTCCTCCTGCAAGATCTTCACCTGACGGCTTATGGGATGGCTTTCGTCCTGCATTTGCTCGCTGTAGTACGTTATGGTTAAATCTAGCATTTCCAGAGTTTCAAAGCGATACTTCTTGAAAATCTCCGCTGCTCGTTCCGTAAAACCCTGCTCTTTCTCTACCCATTTTCGCAGATCCTTCAAATTTGCGATGCGATCGGCAAGCTTCAGTATGGCTCCATCTTCTAGTGCGAAGAGATTGCGTAGATATGCGTTCTCCTGCCCTTCTTTCCTTGTGATTAGATCCAGAAGCTTGGTTTCCTTGGGCCCTAGTCCTACCATAGACTGCACCCGTTCTACGGTGTATCCGTCCCTAGAATAATCCTCCACCACATCGTGGAGTATGGCCACGTTCAAGAGCCGTATAATTCGAATGTTGTCCTTCTGCAGGTTTAGAAAACAGTAGTCAACCACATCGAGTGGATGCTTCACGCTATACTTATCCAGTCCCTCCCTGAGCGTTGTGCCATAGAGTTTCTCCACTAATTCCATGGCGTTCGTGTGACTCACTCTCTTTAATCTCCCTTCTTGGTATTTACCGATTCCTTTTGCTGTCCCACTTCGTCAACGGGCAGCAAGTCCCTCCTGCTAAAACTCAGGTTTTTTAAGGAAATTTCACAAAATGGCCATTCTTGTTCCCGTTCCCATGTGAGCATCTAGGATCAGCCTAGCTTTAGATCTCCCCGCGCCTGCAAATCCGTGAGAATCTGTTGATACATTGCGGTGTCAATCTTGTACTTATATCGATACACCAAGTAACCAGCCAAGACAAAAAGTAGAGGCAGGATCAGCATGGCAAACTTCATGAGCAAAAGCCCTTGCGATGTGACGTCTGCAGGTGTAACCGCGTCATTGATGCCTGAAAGAATAACTGTGGCCCCCACGATGCCACTGGCAATCGCTCCCCCCATTTTGTTAATGAAGGGCTGTAGTGAAAAGGTCACGCTTTCGTTGCGCTTACCGAGCTTCCATTGGCCATATTCCACCGTATCGGCCAAAAACATCAACATCAAGATCTGAATAAAGGCCTGACCTAAGAACATAAGAATGCCGGCGATTCCGATGAAAAGCATATTCATGGGCGAGAAGAAGAAAATAAGGTAACCGATCACAACTAGCACTGTAGCCGCGGTGTAGAGCGCCCGGCGGCTGAAGCGCTTGCTAAAAAGGGGGAAAACGGCCAAAGCACCGATTTGAGAGACGCCCAGAATCACGGCAAAGATAGAATACATGCCCTCATCACGATAGGCATACTTGAAAAAGTATAACCCGAAGCTTGTAGTTGTAACATAACCAATCATGAAAAGTGACATAGAAATAGCGGTATAGAGCAGCTGATCATTGTCCCATATGGCCCTTAACATACCCTTGAGTGTAGTAGGTTCCTCTGGCTTAAAGGTATCCTTTTTCTCCTGCACGCCAAAGACCGTAATGGCCTGCCCCAGCCACATCACCACAACCAAGGCCATAGTAAACACGGTGTAGCTCTTAGCCATACTTCCCAACCGATTCCCTAACATGGTAGTGAGAGGAACAAGGCCTGCCACCACGGTAAAGAGTCCGACATTCGCGCAGATTTTGGCAAAGGATCCGATCCGTTCTCGTTCTTGCTGCTCCATACTAAGCGAAGGTAGCATGGACCAATAGGAGATATCGTTGGTGGTATACGCTATGCCCCAGAGGAAGTACAGTATGCCAAAGACCAGCACAAAACCAGTACCAGTGAGACCAAAATCCGTGAACAAAAGGATGGTAACAATACCAGAGGCAATGGCCCCAAAGGCGATCCACGGTTTGAACTTTCCGTACTTAGTTCTGGTGTTATCCACAATCACTCCCATGATGGGATCATTTAAGGCATCGAAAATCCTGGCTACTAAAATGATGCCATTAATCCACCACAAAGAGGCACTGGAAATACCCAAGATATCTGTCAGGTAGAAGATCAGATACATCGTCACCATGGTGTAAACCATATCCCGTCCAACTGTCCCAAGACCAAAGGTATAGATGTTACGCTTCGTTGCCGTTTCCATGACATTCCTCCTCATTGTGTTGCAAAAAACCTAGGACTCCTTCAGAATAACAGCCTCATAAGGCTTTAGCCTGCCGTCATAGTCCCTCCGATCATAATTCGATACGACCAAGGTCGCCCCTTCATAGGCCGTACTTTTTTCTTGCGTTGAGAAGTTTAGAAGCACCACAAGACTCTCACCTTCAAACCTACGCCGATAAACGAAGAGGTCTCTAGAAATCTGCAGTGCTTCAAAGTCACCTGCTTTCAGAATGTTGCTACCTGCCCTAAGGGCAATCATGGTCTTGTACATGCTCCAAATGGAATTGGGATCACCTTTCTGCGATTCCAGATTGATGCGCTTGTGGTTCTCATTCACCCCAAGCCAAGGCCGGACGGTGCTAAACCCACCGTGAGGGGCGGCACTCCACTGCATGGGAGTGCGGGCGTTATCTCTAGAGGTAGCCCTAATGATTTTCCATCGCAGAGCCTTGGGAAAACCGAGGCGTTTGGCAATTCCATAAATATTGTGAGATTCAACATCCTGCAAATCGTCCATGGAGGTAAAGTCAAAGTTTGTCATCCCGATCTCTTGGCCTTGGTAGATAAATGGAGTTCCCCGTAGGGTGAAAAGCATAATGCAAAGTAGCTTTGCTGATTTTTCCCAATACTCACCAGCATGACCGAAGCGAGATACCGAGCGGGGTTGGTCATGGTTCTCAAAATAATTGGCGTTCCAAGGCAGAGCATGTTGCCATTTGCTGATGCTTTCAGCAAAACGCCCGGCGTGGAACTTACGTTTAAACCACTTTACGATATATTGATCTGTTTCCATATGTTCAAAAGAGAAGATCATATCAAGTTCTTGGCGCTCTGGCGCCATTAGATCCAGGGCAGTTTTCGGCGTCACAAAAACCGTTTCGCCTACCGTGAAACAATCGTAATTGTCTAAAACCTCCCGGCGCAACGTGCGCAAGATTTCATGCGTACCTTCTTGCGAAAGATAGTGTTCGCTCCCAGTTAAGATCAGGCTCCTCTTGCCATGATCTAAACTGGACTTGTACAGAATATTAATCACATCGCAGCGAAAGCCTGCTACGCCTTTGTCCAGCCAGAAACGCATAATATCCTTCACTTCTTCCAGGACTTTGGGATTATAATAGTTTAGATCGGGCTGGTTTTTGGCAAAAAGATGCAGATAGTACTCGCCGCTCTGTTCGTCATATTGCCAGGTTCCACCGCCGAAAAAGCCGCTCCAGTTGTTGGGCGGCTTACTTTCCCTCCCGGGCCTCCAGATATAATAATCGCGGTAAGGACTGTTCTTGTCACGGCTTTCTTGAAACCAAGGATGCTGATCCGAGGTGTGGTTGATCACAAGATCCATCACGATTTTTATGTCGCGCTTTTCGGCCTCGACCAAGAGCTCATCCATATCGGCCATGGTACCAAACTCGGGATGAATCCCTTTGTAATCGCTGATGTCATAGCCATAATCTACATTGGGAGAAGGATAGACAGGGCTTAGCCAGATGATGCCGACCCCAAGATCTCTAAGCTCATCCAGATGTGCGATAATCCCTTGGAGATCGCCAATGCCATCACCATTGGTATCTTGAAAACTACGGGGATAGATCTGATAGACCACTCGTTCTTGCCACCATTTGAGCATATGAGCTCCGCCTCCTAGTTTACAGTATCTGCCTGAGAAATTTCTTCGTCCTTTCCTCCTTGGGATTTTCGAAGATCTGCTCAGGTGATCCATCTTCCACAATCACGCCCCCATCCATGAAAATAACTCGGTCAGAGACTTGACGTGTAAAGCCCATTTCATGGGACACGACTAACATGGTCATCCCACCTTCAGCTAGGTCTGTCATAACCTGCAGCACTTCACCAATCATCTCTGGATCTAGGGCACTGGTGGGTTCATCAAAGAGCATGATCTTTGGATTCATGGCTAGTGCCCTGGCAATGGCGGCCCTTTGCTGTTGACCACCTGATAAAGTGCCAGGTCTCTTTAAGGCCTGGTCTTTTATTCCTACCCTATCTAGGTAGTGCATGGCGATGTCTTCCGCTTCTTGCTTACCCATGCCACGAACTGTTCTGGGAGCTAAAGTCACGTTTTTGAGAATTGTCATGTGGGGATAGAGATTAAAGGACTGAAACACAAACCCCACCTCTCGCCGTAATTCTACCAGGCTCTTTTGTCCCTCCAGCTCCACGCCGTTAATCTGAATGCGCCCCTCTTGAATCTCCTCGAGACCGTTTAGGGTTCTAAGTAAGGTAGACTTACCAGAACCAGAAGGTCCGATCAATACGACGACTTCACCGTGCTTTACCTCAAGATTGATGCCCCTTAAGACATGGAGCTTGCCATACCACTTGTGAACATTATCCATTTTAATGATCGCTGATTCCACTTTTATCCTCCCATACCCGATTCCTGGTGCATAGTATTCGCCATTCACTGCATATTATTGCGTTTTCGCCTTTGCTAATCAATATCCCTTTATTTGCACCCTGAGTAAAGCTATAATGTAGTAAGATGTCTAGAGAATATACTATACAGGAGAGACGAGCATGACGATAGTGCAAGCACATCTAGGGGAAATCGCAGCTTTGGCCACAGCTATCTGTTGGGCATTGAACGCCATGGCCTTTGAAGCAGGCGGCAAGAGGGTTGGCTCCCTCTCGGTAAATTACATTCGATTTTTCGTGGCCTTCCCCCTTTTGGCAATTACAGCGTTTTTCACCAGAGGACTCGCCTTTCCGGTGGACGCCACAGGATCTGCCTGGTTTTACCTTTCAATTTCAGGTCTTATTGGCTTTGTTTTGGGCGATATCTTCCTCTTTCAGGCCCTTGTAGAAATCGGATCACGCATTACCCTTTTGATTAAGTCTATGGGCCCACCCATCGCCGCCTTAGCCGGCTTTCTGATTATGGGAGAGAGTATTTCGGTCACGGGGCTTCTAGGTATGCTCATCACGATGCTGGGCATCGCTTTAGTCATCCTTAGCCGTAATCCTGAGGGGAAGAAAATGAAGCTTAACCGCCCCCTACGGGGTATCATCTATGCCCTTCTCGGTGCCTTGGGACAAGCCATGGGCCTTATTTTCAGCAAACTTGGCATGGGCTCTTATAATCCCCTAGCGGCAACCCAAATTCGGATCATCGCTGCCTTCCTTGTCTTTACTATACTCATTACGCTAAGGAAAAAGTGGTCGGAAATCCGAGTCGCTTTTAACGATAAGAAGGCTATCGGTCATATCGCTATTGGGGCGATCTTAGGTCCCTTCATTGGTGTCACCTTCTCGCTCGTAGCCCTGCAATATGCCCCTGCGGGTATTGTATCATCATTAACATCCATATCACCAATTCTAATCATCCCCTTTTCCATCGGAGTCTTTAAAGAGAAAGTGCTCCCAAAAGAAATCCTGGGAGCACTCATTTCCATCCTTGGCGTTATCATCCTATTTCTCAGGTAGACGTAGCTACTTCAACACCTTCGCAATCTGCTCTAGCGACCAGTCAATCTCTTCCTTCGTGATCGTCAAAGGAGGAGCAAACCGAATGGTGTAGTCATGGGTTTCTTTGCACAAAAGACCAAGTTCCATGAGTCGCTCACAGAAAGGCCTAGCTTTACCATGCTCTTGCTTAATCTCCACACCAATCAGCAAGCCCTTGCCCCGAATTTCTGCAACTAGAGGGCTTTGGATCTTCTCTAGGCCTTCCCTAAAGTACTGCCCAAGGGTAAAGGCTTTCTCTACGAGGTTTTCTTCTTCCAGAACCTCCAGAGCCGCCTGGCCCACAGCCGAACCTAATGGGTTTCCACCAAAGGTAGAACCATGATCACCAGGCCCAAAGACATCCATAACGTGATTGGCAGATAGCATGGCTGATACCGGATATACGCCGCCGCCAAGAGCCTTGCCTAAGAGGAGCACATCCGGTTTGGCCTCTTCATACTGGTAGGCAAAGAGTTTACCAGTTCGACCAAGACCCGTCTGGATCTCGTCTAGCATCATCAGCACATTATGCAAAGTGGCAAGCTGGCGCATTTTAGCCAGATACCCTTCAGGGGGAACCAACACTCCGCCCTCACCTTGAATGGGTTCAGCCAAGATAGCCACTGTGTTTTTGGTGATGGCCTTTTCTAGGGCATCGCCATCGCCAAAAGGTACACTGATAAAACCCGGTGTATAAGGGCCAAATCCATAGCGATACTGCTCTTCCGTGGAAAAGCTCACAATCGTTACGGTGCGGCCATGAAAGTTGTTGTCGCAAACGATAATCTCACCTTGGTTCTCAGGCACACCCTTCTTGACAAGGCCCCATTTGCGGGCTGCCTTAAGGGCGGTCTCTACAGCTTCGGCACCTGTGTTCATAGGCAAAGCTTTCTCGAAACCTGTCATCTGACACAGCTTCTTTAAAAAGCGCCCCATTGTCTCGTTGTGAAAAGCCCTGGAAGTCAATGTGATCTTGCCTGCTTGCTCCACAAGGGCTCCGATGATCTTCGGATGCCTGTGTCCTTGGTTTAGAGCAGAATAGGCTGAAAGCATATCCAAGTACTTCTTGCCCTCTACATCATGTACCCACACCCCTTCTCCCTTTTCGATAACAATAGGAAGGGGATGGTAGTTATTTGCACTATAGCATTCGACATCTTGGATGAACGCAGCGGTCCGCTCCACAGAAATCATCTCCTTGCTTTCTAGCCCAGATTATGCTTTTTCATGAAATCGGTCAGAACTTCACTGAAATTCGGTGAACCAATTTCTTGCAGGTCATAGTATACTCGGGTGTTAGGCTGTTTGATCTTGACAATCCGATTTAAGTCAATAGGAGTGCCTATGATCACCGAATCACATTCTACGTTAGCGATGGTGGCCTCAAGGTCAGCCCTTTGTTGATCGCTGTAGCCCATAGCAGGAAGGAGGTCACCTATATGGGGGTATGCCTCGTATGTTTCTGCCAGTTTACCCACTGCCTGTTCGCGAGGATTGATGATCTCTGCCGCTCCATATTTCTGCGCAGCAATGGTTCCGGCACCGAGTTTCATTTCGCCATGGGTTAAGGTCGGGCCATCTTCTACGATGAGCACTCTTTTTCCTCTGATTAAATCAGGATCATCCACCCGAATGGGCGATGCGCCGTCAATCACTATTGCTCCCGGATTCACTTTGCGAATATTATTGCGTACCAGCTCGATGCCCTCAGGAGATGCGCTATCCATCTTGTTAATCACAACGACATCGGCAATACGCATGTTTACTTCACCAGGATAATAAGCGAGCTCGTGCCCTGCTCGGTGGGGATCAGCCACGGTGATCATCAGATCAGGCTGATAAAATGGGAAGTCGTTATTACCGCCGTCCCATAAAATCACGTCACAGCCTTCAGGATCGTTTTCGGCTTCCCGTAGGATGGCTTCATAATCGACGCCGGAATAAATTACATTACCCCGCTCAATATGGGGCTCATACTCTTCCATTTCTTCAATCGTGCACTTATGTTTGGCCAAATCAGCAATGGTGGAGTAGCGCTGTACCTTTTGGGCAGCTAGATCACCGTAGGGCATAGGATGCCGGATAGCAACCACTTTTAGCCCCTGCTTCATAAGATACTCTGCCACCGTGCGAGATGTCTGGCTCTTGCCGGTGCCTGTCCGCGTAGCACATACGGCCACAACAGGTTTCTTACTCTTGATCATGGTCTGTCTAGGCCCCATGAGAATAAAGTTGGCCCCAGCGGCATTGACCACAGAACTTAAGTTCATGAGATCAACATAGTGTATATCGCTGAAGGAAAAGATGCAATCATCAACATTATGTTTCTTGATAAGGTCTACAAGTTCGGCTTGCTCATAAATGGGAATTCCATTTGGATAGAGCTTTCCGGCCAGCTCCGGTGGATATTGACGTCCATGAATGTCAGGAATTTGTGTGGCAGTGAAAGCTACTACATTATACTGCTCATTATCCCGGTAATACGTGTTGAAGTTGTGGAAATCCCTGCCTGCTGCTCCGATAATGATAACATTAATCTTTGACATAAACTACCTCCTCGTTTTTTAAACAATCTGCATTCCCCATGAAGCTTCATTCAATTGTAGGCGATGGCTATCAGGCGTAATCGTAGTAGCCTGGGTCACCTCCTTGTCATCCGCTCGTTCTACTTGCCACGGAAGATACCGAAAGTAAGCGTCAATTGTAATAAGTAATTATTCTGCACTCCTTGTATAATTATAAACAAGCTTCGTAGAAAATTTATATTTTGCACTTAAATATTACCATTTTTCGTAGGACTATTCAAGGAAAATCCCTAATTTTGCCTGTAATCGCCGAGGTTCTCTTTGCCGAAGGAGTTGTGTAAGACTATGGCTGCTTATGCGATGATATGACGTAAAAAGGCTACCCGAGTGGGGTAGCCTTCCTTCATTGGATTTCTGGCATTAGTTTTTCGCCTTGAACTCCAGCATAAATTCGCGCAGGGCTTCACACGATTCAACCGGTACCGCATTATAAATCGAGGCACGACAGCCACCGATAGAGCGGTGTCCATTCAGACCCACGAAGCCTTTTGTTTTTGCTTCAGCCAAGAACGTCTTCTCCAGTTCTTGTGAGGCTAAGTTAAAGGTGACATTCATCAAGGAGCGGCTTGCTTTCTCGGCATGACCTATATAAAAACCATTACTCTGGTCTATGGCATCATAGATCATGGTTGCCTTAAGTTCGTTTAGTTTTTCGATCGCTTTCACTCCGCCATATCTCTCAACCCAGCCTAGTACCTTGCCGAGTAAGTAAATGCCGAAGGTAGGTGGCGTGTTATACATGGAATTCTTAGAGGCGTGGGTGTTATAGTTGAGCATGGTTGGCATGTTCTTAGGACTGCGTTCTAGCAAATCCTTACGAATAATCACCACAGTAACTCCCGATGGCCCTAAGTTCTTCTGTGCCCCAGCGTAAATCACACCAAATTGATTGATATCAAGGGATTTCGATAAAATGTCACTCGACATATCGGCTATCAACGGGACATCTCCGGTATTAGGGAACTGCTTCCATTGGGTTCCATAAATCGTGTTGTTGGACGTAACATGTACATAGGCCTCGTCTGATCCAAGATCAAGATCGGCCAAAGCAGGGATATAGTTATGCTTCTTATCCGCACTGTTGCCTCCTACCTTGGTCTCGCCCTCTTTCTTTGCTTCATCCAAAGCCTTTTCGGACCAAACCCCGGTAATAATGTAATTTGCTGCTTTACCCTCTGGCAACAGATTCATGGGAATCATGCTGAACTGCTGGCTGGCGCCACCTTGCACAAATAATACTTCGTAGTCTTCTGGAATGGCGAGGAGTTTTCGCAACAACTCCTGGGCACCATTATGGACAGCCTCATAATCTTTGCTCCTGTGGCTCAGTTCCATGACAGACATACCTGTACCGTTAAAGTCCAGTAATTCGGCCTGGGCCTCCTTTAAAACGTCCAGCGGTAATGCTGCTGGTCCCGCGTTAAAATTGAAAGCTCTTTTCATATCCTTCGACTGCCTCCTTATAATACTTGACCTTTTGCCTTAATCCTACCACATTGTACCAAAATAAGAAACAACAGTTCTTTGAGCTTAACATGAACTTAACGGAGGGAAAGTTTTGAAAAGCTACGACGATACGCTGGGGCAACGGTGGAAAATGGGAGATTAGGTGGAGAATTTGATCAAGATTCGTTGTATCGCATGCCTTTGGCATTTTTTACAATGGACTTTTATGTTATAATAGTAACAGGAGTGACAAATTTTGCTTCAGAAAAGGAGAATGCTAATGTTTCGCGTATTAGTCTCGGACAAGATTGCCAAGGAAGGGTTATCACCTCTTCTCGAAAGTGATCAGATTGCCGTTGTGGAGAAGAACGTCAATGCTGCTGATGACCTGGATACGTATGATGCCTTGCTAGTGCGCAGCGCGACTAAAGTCACTGATGAAGTCATGAGCAAAATGCCCAATCTCAAGATTATTGGCAGAGCTGGGGTTGGTGTGGACAATATTGATATTCCTGCAGCTACCAAAAGGGGAATCAACGTCGTTAACGCCCCTGCAGGAAACACCATTGCCACAGCCGAGCTCACCTTCGCGCTGATGCTAGCTTTAACCCGCAAGGTCTGCCGAGCCAACGAATCGATCCGAAACGAAGAGTGGAATCGTTCCGCGTTCCAAGGCACCGAGCTATACGGAAAGACTTTAGGCATTATTGGTTTCGGCCGCATCGGCAAAGAAGTTGCCAAGCGGGCTCGGGCCTTTCAGATGAACGTCATCACCTGTGATCCGCTCCTCACCGAGGAAGAGGCGGAACTGCGCGGTGTAACCCGATGTGAACGTGCCGAAATCTTGCGCACAGCGGATATTATTACATTGCATCTACCAGCCACACCTGAAACGAAGAATCTCTTGAATGCCGAAACCCTGCAAACAACCAAACCTGGGGTGATGATCATCAACGCCGCCCGCGGTTCGCTCATTGACGAAGTAGCTCTCAAGCACTACTTAGAAATCGGCCATGTAGCTGGGGCAGCTATGGATGTATATACCCAGGAACCACCAGAGAGCTACGATCTAGTTAAGATGGATCAAGTCGTTGGAACACCTCATATCGCTGCATCCACCAAGGAAGCCCAGCTTAAAGTTGCTTTCGTTGTGGCCGAAGAGGTTCTTAACTTCGCAAACGGCAAACCCGTGGAAAACAGTGTCAACTTTAAATAGTAATTCTAAAAGGAGGCTCACAATACAGTATGGCTATGATTAAACCGTTCAAGGCTCTAAGGCCGCGCAGTGATTTAGCTGATCAAATTGCTGCTTTACCTTATGATGTAATGAACTCTAGTGAAGCGCAGGAAATGGTAAAGGGAAACAACTATTCGTTTCTACGCATAGATCGAGGCGAAATCAACTTCCCCGATCTACCCGATCCCCATGAACCTAAGGTATATGCTAAAGCTAGGGAAATCCTCGATGATATGGTAGCAAAAGGGCACTTCGTCCAGGATAAGACGGACTGTCTATACATTTATCGTCAAATCATGGATGGCAGGGCTCAGACCGGATTAGTGGCTTGCACCTCCATTGATGACTACAATAACAACATCATTAAAAAGCATGAGTTCACAAGGCCCGATAAAGAACAAGATCGTATCGATCACATTAAGGCCCTACATGCCCAGACCGGCCCCATTTTCCAAACCTATCGCGACAACGCTCAGATTGTGCGCGTCATCAACGAATGGATTGACGATCACAAACCTGTGTATGAATTTGAAGCACACAATGTTGAGCATATTTGCTGGGTTGTGGATTGCCCCAAAACGATTCAGACCTTGGTAGAACTCTTCGGTGACGTCCATTACCTTTATATTGCCGACGGGCATCATCGCTCTGCAGCAGCCTTTCACGTTGGCATGGAAATGCGCAAGCAAAATCCCGACCCAACGGCCGAATTCAACCACTTTTTATCGGTCATCTTCCCCGCTTCTGATCTGAAGATTTGGCCCTACAACCGTTTGGTTGTAGACCTAAACGGCAATTCCGAAGAAGATTTCTTAAAGCAGGTTAAAGAGAGCTTTGTGGTGGAAAAAGCTCCCGTCTCTCCTTTCGAACCAGAGCAAAGACATGTTTATGGAATGTACTTAAGCGATACATGGTATAAACTGACTCCGAAGCAAGGAGTAGTAGATACAAAGGATATCATCAAAGATCTCGATGTGGCGGTACTTCAGGATCATCTCCTACAGCCCATTCTCAACATCCAAGATCCCCGCCGCGATGAACGAATCGAATTCGTAGGGGGAATACGAGGCGTTCAAGAGCTAGAACGCCGAGTCAAGGCCGATATGAAGGTCGCTTTCTCCATGTACCCCACCTCCATTGAGGAAATTCTTGAGGTGGCCGACAGCAACCAGGTTATGCCACCTAAGTCAACCTGGTTCGAGCCCAAGCTACTAAGTGGACTTTTTATTCATAAGCTCACCTAGTTTGGTGTAGCAACGAAAGCTGGAGGGTGCCCGTGCAAAAATAAGCATAGGCATCCTCCATTTTCTAGGTCTTTTGTTTCCTCTGCAACAGTACTGCAAGAACAACAATCAACCCTTTAAAAGCTTCACGCAGAAATGGCGGCACACCAAAAAGGTTAAGCAGATTATTCATCACAGCAATAATCAGCATACCCATAAATGTGCCTAGAATTGTGCCTCGACCACCGGCCATACTGGTTCCACCCACAACGGTGGCAGCAATGGCATCCATTTCCATGCCACTACCGGCATTGGCGTAGTCCATAGAGCCGATGCGAGCCACTTGAACAATAGCTGCTATAGCCACTAAGACGCCCATGAGGGAGTAGACTCTCGTCTTAACTCTGTTTACATTAACCCCTGAGAGCTGGGCAGCCCTCTCGTTAGAACCAACGGCAATGACCTGCCGCCCAAAGGTGGTGCGTTTGGAAATGTAGTGCAAGACGATGGCAATGATGGCCCAATAGACAATGGGCATAAACATCAGGCCACCGATCTGCAAATTGCTGATCTGCAAGAAACCCCTAGGAACCCGGGGATTGTAACCTTGCATAAAGTGCTGTGTGACGCTTCTAAAGATCTTCATGGCACCTAGTGTTGCGATAAATGGGGCAATGCGCCCCCTAGTAATCAAAAGCCCGATGCCGGTACCCAAGACATAGCCCATGACTAGTGCTAGCACAATAGCAATGATGTAAGCCGCAACGCCAGTAATCCCGAACAGGCCTAAAATCCCCCCTGCCCCAGTGTCGATTAAGGTCATCATGACGGCCCCTGTAGCCACTAAGGTGGAGCCTACGGCCAAGTCAATTCCGCCTGTAATGATCACAAAGGTCATGCCCAAGGCTACAATGCCTACACCGGCGTTATTGCGCAAAATGTTGATCCAATTGCGAAACCAGGCTCCAAACCACTGGCCAAAGGATGCATAATCAAAACCAAGTACCAACGTCTGCAACACAATAAGCAGGAGTAGAACAAGTGCAATGCCAACATGAGAATCAGCGGCCCTTGCTTCCATTAATCTATGTATAAAGCTCTTCTTTTTACCCTTCGCTGCCTGCATCTTTACTACCCCCCTAGACTGCCTCTACATTTCCACCAGTTGCCAGCCTCATAATCTCGTGCTCCGTCATGGTGGTGTCCAAGACTTCACCTTGAATTTGGCCATGGTACATTACCAAGGCTCTATCACAAAGGCGGATGATTTCTTGAGCTTCACTCGATAACACTACGATGGCCATCCCTTCCTCAGCCAATTTCAGGATGATCTCGTAGATCTCTTCTTTGGCACCCACATCAACCCCCTGAGTAGGATTGTCTAGAATCAAAAGCTTGGGGTTGGCCGCCAGCCACTTAGCTAACACAACCTTCTGTTGGTTTCCGCCGGATAGTGTATGAATGGCATCTGTAACGCTCTGCAGTGTAATATCTAGCTCTCGCTGTTGGCTCTTGAAGAGCTCTTCGTGCCTGTTAATATTAATAACTCCCCTTGTGGAAAAAAGTGGCCAGGTGAC
>DHNI01000138.1:54500-55208 GCA_002409455.1 Firmicutes bacterium UBA5420
AAAAAGTGGCCAGGTGACAATAGACGCGTTTTCTAGAACATTCATGTCCTTTAGAATGCCATTTTCTTTACGATTGCGGGGAAGATAGCCAATACCCATCTGCAGCGCCTGCTCGGTGCTCGTTACCTGCACTTCTGCGCCATCGAGAAAGATTTTGCCTGCAGAGGCCCTATCTGCACCAAAGACTGTCTGAAAGAGTGCACTACGACCATCGCCCAAAAGGCCTGTTACTCCAAGGATTTCTCCTTCTCGGACGGAGAGGTTAACGTCCCTGAAAGACTGAACATGTGTGAAATTCTCTAGTCTAAGGACTTCTTGTCCAATTCTTTGCGCTCTGGTAAGCTTATCAATCTTAATCTCATGGCCAACCATAAAGCGGGTTAGATCGTTTGTGGTGACGTCTTCCACCTTTCCTTCCGCCACTAATTCTCCGTCGCGAAGAACAACATAATGCTGGCAGACGTCCATCACCTCGCCGAGCTTATGTGAGATGAAGATGATGCCGACACCCTGATCTTTGAGCGTTCTCATCATCTGGAACACGCGTCTAATCTCGGGCTCCGTTAAGGATGTGGTGGGTTCATCCATAATAATCACGGAAGCATCCATCATGATTGCACGGCAGATCTCCACAATCTGCTTGTACGAGGCATCCAAGTCTCGTACCATAGCGCCTGGATCCACTTGAATGTCCATGCGGCCAAAGAT
>DHNI01000138.1:55398-55658 GCA_002409455.1 Firmicutes bacterium UBA5420
TCCTCTGTTGCCTTGAACATGCGCGCTAAATCAAGGCGTCCTCTTTTGTCTTTGAGTTCGCGCCCAATGAACATATTCTCAAAGATGGGCAGATCGTTGATTAGATTAAGTTCCTGGTGAATGAAGGCGATGCCGGCTCCTAGGGATTGAGCAGGTGTAGAAAACCTCACCCTTTGGGAGTCAACCAAAATCTCACCGGCATCCATGTGGTGAACTCCCCCTAAAATGTTCATGAGGGTAGACTTACCGGCACCATTTTC
>DHNI01000120.1 GCA_002409455.1 Firmicutes bacterium UBA5420
GCATCCATGGCCAATGATCTGCAAGATCTGGTCGGTCGTTTTAAGACTGAGTGATCATCGCAACTTGAAGGAGCGTCTTTGATATTAGAGACCTCATGGTGATTAACCACGGGGTCTCTGGATCAAGCATTATACAACTACAGGCACTTTGGCAGGGGTAATCACACGGTTCAAATTGTTACGAGCGCTAACCTTGTGGAGTGGGGGGGCAAACAGAACGCCTTTACCCATCCGCAGACAGGGAAGTTACTACACGGACCGATTCGCAGTTATCTTCTATGATCTCCTTACATGGCTGATGCCACCTGGTTTCCAAACCCCTGGTACCTTACCAGTTTTCTGATGCTCCCATCGAACCAGCATATCGCGACCTAGATATCCCTGTTTTCGAAGTAATGCCGCGATGTTTCAGTCATACTTGATCCAAAGCCACACTGCCTTCATGCGTTCCTTATATGAATACATGGACTACCTATTAAGTCTTGTTTTTCGTACACTCCCCTTTCGAGAAATATGAACAGACGGGGATCTTTTTCGAGAAAGTACCTATAACTAGAGCCCGGTTGATTTCGGCTATAAATCCCTCGTAAGAGGGGCATGTCAACTTTTCGCACGATATAGGAAGCCTTGCTGTGCAGCCAAGAATCGTTCAACATCGCTTCTATAGGGTAAAGACGGGATTGCCCCCTTCTTTGTTACGGTTAAGGCACCAGCCGCATTTGCAAATTTCACCGCCTCAATCGTAGGTTTACCTTCAGTTATAGCCACGGCAAAAGCGCCATTAAAAGAATCGCCTGCAGCAACGGTGTCAACAGGACTTACGCTAAACCCTTCTATATACTCAATATTCCCTCGTTCAGCAATCAGTGCTCCGTGCTTGCCAAGAGTAATAACAACGTTCTTGACGCCTTTCGTCAAAAGATACTTGGCTGCCTCAGCGGCAGAGCTTCCATCAACAACTTTAATGCCCGTTAGCAATTCCGCCTCTGTCTCATTTGGTGTTAGGTAGGTCACCCTTTTCAGGATTTCCATGTTCAGGGGTTGGGCAGGTGCTGGATTTAAAAGGACTGGAACGTTGTTTCTCGATGCTATACAAGAAGCTTCTTCCACCACGCTGACATCCATTTCCAATTGAAGGATCAGCATATCACTCACGCTGATAGTGTCCTCCACACCACGTAATTCCTCAGGGATGAAGTGGAGATTAGCTCCGGGTACAACAACAATACGGTTATTACCTGTACTATCTACAGTGACTGATCCGACCCCCGTAAGAGCTTGGTTATCAAAAAGTACGTTTTTAGTCTCCACATTTTCCGTTTGTAGGGTTGCAAGCATCTCTTGGCCAAACTCATCATTGCCTAGTTTGCCAACCATGGTCACATTAGCCCCCAAACGAGCGGCTGCTACAGCCTGGTTGGCCCCCTTGCCACCAGGAAAACGCCTAAAACTGTTCCCAATAATTGTTTCACCGTCATTAGGTAATCTTGGGGTACGAACAACTAGATCCATCATAAAGCTGCCTACAACAACTATCTTTGGTTGGATACCTATCTTCTCCACTCTTTACATCCCCTGCCCTTTTCTTTCCCTCGAAGAGGATGATAATTGCTCGCCCAAACTTCCACCGGGGTGATAAGTATAGAACTGTTCTTTATCGAAATTGTTCAGGCCAGAAAGGGTTACAGCTATCGCATCCCCGATCGCTAATGCTAGAACAGAGCTAGTTGTCGGTGCCAAATTAAGATGATCTGCTTCTCTTTCGTAATCATACGATAATATAACATCGCAGGATGCCGCTAGAGTTGAATTCTTGTCAGAAGTTATGGCGATTCTTTTTGAACCAATCTTCTTTATGATGGGGAGCACCGCAAGCACCTCTTGGGTTTCTCCACTGTTCGAGATTAGAATCACAAGATCCTTTTGCTCAATTACACCTGAGTCTCCGTGGACAGCCTCTGCAGCGTGGACAAAAAGTGCTGGTTTTCCAGTGCTGGAAAACGATGCGGCCATCTTTCTCCCAATGATACCCGATTTACCCACCCCTATGATAATGACCTTCCCCTGGCAATCTAATAAACACTGAATAGCAAGGGCATAAGCCTGATCAATGTATTTTGCCAAGTTTGTTAACGCAACTGCTTCTGTTTCGATAGCTGAGCGTATTGATTCTACGATTTTCATCATTGTTCCCCCCACTGTAGTTAAGTCGTATAAGAGATCATTGCTATATTGTTGGTAACCAAGCGATATTTAAAAGTCGGCATTCTGCTTCGACCTTTTGTCAATAAGTTGTCTTTCAGAGTAACGCACATTCCATGCGGTATAGGATCAATCGATTGGAGTCTCAAATATTGGCGAAACCAACGTACAAGAGGATCGATTTCTTGGCAATTAGCATTTTCCCCAACATCTCCCCTGCTCTAATACCCATTTTTCACCGCTCTAACTCTATATAAGGAAACTTGTCCTAGGATGGATTATGCTAATTCCGTGGCTCCACAAGATCCGAAAAGAACACTTTGGCCAGGGAAATAGCCACACTGCAAAACTCCACCATAGCGCCTTCAACCGTCGGCTTGATAGTTTCCATTATGGCTTTCGGCACATTCCTCCCGCGAAATGCGCTAACAGACTTTGCACCATCTTCACAAAAAGACCATTGTATTGAGATACGAAATCTAAACCACCACATTTATCTCTGAGTGCCTGTTCAATGCCTTGCGCCCGGTTGATCACCATGTTAGTACCCGTCGATCCTCAAATTGCCGCTTAAACCCTAAACTCCTAATCTAGCAAGGTATTCAATCAGCCCATAGGAAGTGAGAATCTTCTTCGACTAGATAGTCTAGATTCTTGACTACATCATTCGATCTTTATCAACCACTAAAATAGCAGGTGTACCGCCTCCGTGAATTGAAAGAAATACCTTTTCGTTACCGCCAGACACTCAACAATGACCGAACCGGTCTGTTTCTCAACAAAACCTTGAGTAGCTTTCGTCATTTTCATCCAAACTGGCAGATAGAAGGTTGCGACCTCCTGGCACCACAATGCCCTCAATTCCTTTGAAACCTGTATATAATGGAAGTTGGAACCATCGAGGATATCGTATGTGTTCAGAATTCTACGACGCCACCAGATCTAACTCCCAAAATGGCCGTCGCCTCTTGAATTTTTTCACAAGCTTTATTATCTACGCTAGGATTTCCATTGAAAACCAATGATACTGTTGCTGTCAGAACCAGGCATGCTTTGCAACGTCCTTGATGGTCGCACGCATGTTTCCGCCTCGATCAGGATAATATGTACTATCCTTATACCTAGAAGAGCATCCAACTAATGGCGCATATCGATCGTTACAACTGTTAAACCCGATGCCCCTACTATTTCCTCGACTGCACTATGTCCCAATATACTGCCAATATGATGATCGTACCTTTGACAACCATTTGCGTATAGTAGGATACATTTAATAAAGTCAAGCCATTGATCAGTATTACCATAAGGAGCGCCCCCAAAATTGTTCCAGTCATAGTACCTGATCCGCCATCAAAGCTTGTTCCGCCTAGCACAACTGCTGCAATCGCTTCTAGTTCAAGCCCTTCGCCGTACGACGGCAGGCCTGAGCCAAAACGTGCTGCGGCAATAA
>DHNI01000012.1:0-766 GCA_002409455.1 Firmicutes bacterium UBA5420
TGATGTATGGGTTTGCCCTGATCCGTTATCCGGGTAGTTTCATGCAGTTTCAGACCTTCTTTGACTTGTTCAACCTGAACTCTGCGCTCTTTATCGTTACACTTGGCCTGTGCGTCGTTATGATCGCAGGCGGAATTGATATTTCCGTCGGCGCTGTATGCGGCCTGGTAACCATGGCGTGTGCCATGTTGCTGCAATCGACAATGGGGAGCATTTGGGGCGCCTTACTTCTGGCACTGGGGATAGGTACCGCATTTGGTGTCATGCACGGTTTTCTCATTGCCTATCTTGAAATCCAACCATTTATCATAACGCTTGCCGGAATGTTCTTAGCGCAGGGACTGCTGACGACACTCCATAAAGATCCGATCAACGTCACCATGCCTGCTTTTGTTGCCTTACGGAATTTTACAATAGAGATTCCTTGGCTTGGCACCGTAAACAGACTGGGCTTTTTCATCCCATGTGAAATCAAACCAGGCGTCATCGTTGTGGTAGTCCTTGTTATCCTCTATGCGATCCTTATGAAGTGGTCGCGTTTCGGGCGCAATGTCTACGCTATTGGCGGCAATAGTCAGAGTGCCCGAATGCTTGGTATTAATGTAAAGAGAACAATGTTCTTCTCATACGTGATCAGCGGATTGACCGCCGGTATCGCAGGTTTTGTGTTCCTCATGACAACAGGAGCAGGCAATATCGGAAATGGGGCGTTGTTCGAAATGAAAGCAATCGCTTCGAATGTGATTGGCGGCATTTTGCTCAACGG
>DHNI01000012.1:1009-2160 GCA_002409455.1 Firmicutes bacterium UBA5420
TTCATTGTGCTGCAAAGCATCGTCATGTCGTTACGGGGCGGAGGCAAATTCAGACTTGCTCTCCCTTCATGGCTGAAAACGCACCGATTGCAGGATAAGAAAAAGGCAGAGAACTAAGGGTAACCAATCGTGCTAATCTCGCTGGGACATACTGGCCTGTGATCCATCTTCTCTTAAAGGATTTATTATAGCTTGTCTATCAAACCCGACCGCTTTGCGGATCTGCCTCGTCGTTGATCTTGAGACAATTATTAACCGGGCTCCTATTATCGCTGGTATTCAATTCCCGAAATTCGGTCGGTGACATATCTACATAATTCTTAAAAACCCTGGAAAAATACTTGGGAGATTGAAAGCCCACTGTGGAGGAGATTTCATTGATAGAGTCCCCAGTCGAAATCAGCATGTGCTTGGCTGCCTCTACCCGGAGCATATTAACATATTTAATAATTGAAGTACCATGCCTCCGTTTAAAACAACGGCTCAAATAAGCGTCACTCACATGAGCGATCTCGGCTAGCTGATTAATACTAATCTCTTCATAGAAGTGATCGTCAATATACTGCATCACAACGTCCAAATGGTCCTTTTCTCCGCTTTGGCCGAGATAGTTCTGTTGCATACAAGTGAGCAGGATCATTCTCGCATAGTCCTCCGCCATGCCAAAACCATGCATTCTTTTATATTCCTCATGGGTCTTTTGGAAGAGCCAGTTGAACACCTGGTTCTGATCCTTGAGCTGGATGGGATTATCTAAGCCAAGGCCACCGTTGATCTTCACCCGAATGCAAATGATCTCCTGGGCTGCGGAGGGGAATAGCACTTCCTGATGGTAAGCGCCCTCGGGGTAAATGATAACATCATACAAAGAGACAGATAACCATTCCGAGGAAACATTAATTTGCGCCTTACCTGTCCGAAAATAAATCATCTCAATAACCTGAGGATGATTGTGCATCTTGTCGCTCCAGATATCGCTTTTTTCATCAAACCACTCGCAAAAAGTTATCTCTAGAGGCCTATTGCGTATTATCTCAACCTTATCTTGAAAACTCCGAGGAACAATGTCCGGCCTCGAACACATGTACAGTCTCACCCTCCCGTTACTGGCCTTCTTGTCTATCATCCCTGTGTCTTTCTAGCCCAAACAG
>DHNI01000012.1:2305-7699 GCA_002409455.1 Firmicutes bacterium UBA5420
GTGTGCGGCTGGCAGACTCCTACCAGCCGTGCTTTCGATCCTTACTCCGCTAATATCCGTTGTATCGCATCTAGCTCGTCCTCTGAAAAATCCATGCGTCCCAGAGCAGCAACGTTTTCATCCACCTGACTTGGCCTACTAGCGCCAATTAGAACCGAGGTGAATTTCCCTGTGTACTTAGCCCAGGCCAGTGCCATCTGAGCCAGACTCTGGCCACGGTGGACAGCCAATTCTGTTAACGCATGAACCTTATTTGTTACCTCATCTGTAATGGCATCTGCTTGGATATAACGTGGATCTACAGCAATCCGTGAATCCTTGGGGATGCCCTTACTATATTTTCCGGTTAGTACACCCTGTGCAAGGACTGAATAAGCAATACTACCCATATGATTTCTCTGTACAACATCTGCGAGCCCGTTTTTTGCATAATCTTGATTAAGCATTGAATAGCTGGACTGGCAGATGACACAAGGAGTCTTGTTTTCTCTCAATATCTCAGTGATATCCTCTAGTTGTTCTGGGGAATAGTTGGAGACCCCGATGTAAAGCGCCTTGCCCTGCCTAACAATTCGACTTAAGGCATCTGCCGTCTCTTGTATATCAGTATCTGGATCGGGCAGATGATGGTAGAAAATATCCACATAGTCTAAATTCATTCGCCGTAGACTCTTATCAATATTTGATATCAAATGTTTGGCGCTTCCTCCGCTTTGATAGGGGTGATCACCCAAGGGAGCCCCCGCTTTGGTGGCAATAAGAATCTCATCACGATGTCCTTGTAATTGACTGTGGAATACCCTGGCAAAGGCATCCTCGGCAGCCCCATCGGGGGGACCGTAACAGTTTGCTAAGTCAAAATGGTAAATACCAAGATCAAATGCCCGGCACATGATGCTCTTTTGTACTTCGTAGGGCACATTATCCCCAAAAGAATGCCAAAAACCAAGGGTCATGGCTGGCAAAACCAAGCCAGACCTGCCACACCTATACTGTTTCATAACGTTCCTTCTTCCTGTCCATATTACCGGAAGCTAGATCTATCATTCGAGATCGGCTAAGGGACTCCTTCTAAAAGCTTGCCGCTGATCGCATTGCCCCGGTTCTTCATCCTGGATAAATTCCACAAAACAATGACCCATTTCAACCACGAGCTGGCCTAACTACTTTAAAAGCTCTTCCCTTGCAGGATAACTTTCATGTGCACCATATGTCTGTACTGCATGACTACCGGCCTTGACTCCAACAGCCAAGCATCTCGACAGCCTTTCTTCATTCAGTTCTTCTCCTGCCTTCATATACTCTATATATCTGTACAAAAAGGCTGACATAAAGGCATCTCCGGCACCCGTGACATCTACCGCTTTCACCTGCGGTACCTTTTGAGATATAACATGATGCTTCCAATAAGCGTATGCTTCGCTAGAACCATCGGTAACCAAAAGTACCTTTCCATGTTGGACATACCGTTCGTAGTTGATACCTAGTATTTCCAATTCTGTTTTTGTTGCCTTTATGACATCTGCTTGTTCCATCAAAACTAGCGTAGCGCGGATCATCTCGTCCCTGCTAGTCCAGCAACCAGCACGAAGGTTCACATCAAGCGAAGTCCTGGCCCCACCCTCTTTTGCTAGCTGCAATGCTTGGAGCACAGTCCGCTCTGTTCCCTGGGTAGCCGACAGCAAGGTGCCTACATGAAAGACATATGTGTTAGAAAACAGACTAAGCGGGATCTCGTTCATGTCAAGACCATTATCAGCCGTATTGCCACGATAGATGATATACCTCACCATATCAGAAGCATTGGGCAAAACAATCGTCACGGGCGTATGTCGTTTCTGATCCACCTGAACAAAGGAGCTGTCAATACCCTCCCTTTCAAGGGTCGCGATAATCTCTTTACCCAAGGGATCAGCACCAACACGGGTAATCATGCCGACATTATTAGTCAGGCGAGAGAGTCCTACGGCTACATTTAGGGGTGCACCGCCCACGGCAGCCTTGTATTCACCGCACACCTCTTCGTTTAACGGAATATAGTCAATGAGTGCTTCGCCTAAGGTAATTGCATTGTATCTTTTCATTTGGACTAACAACCTCAATCTATATTAAATATAAAATCCTCAGACCCGACTACAACCGCCGGATCCAAGGATCTGGTAACAGGCAATCACTGCTCTACAGGGATTTTAGGGATATCCAGATACTTGGCAATATTCCCCCCCATAATCAGTTGATATGCTTCTTCATCATCCCCGGTCAGCGCACGGACAATCGGATCCTTAATTTCTGCAAGATCAAAAGGTCCGTCGGTTCCAATGGTGAATTTCGAGGGTCCGCAGGCTTTATACGCATCTTTAACACTGTAGGGGCCCACGTTTAGGGTCAGATCCAACATTAAGTTAGGAACCGGGATCGATACGGCGCTTGTCGTTCCATAACACCAGATAAAGCCAGCATGAGCCATGAGGAACAATAACTCAGGAAAAGCTTTGGCTGTCTCTGCAATTGCGGTGGCAGTGTTGTTTACAGAATCACCAGCACCATGAATAACCACGATCATCTTACGTCCTGAGATCTTCTGTAACTCAGTTAAGCGCTGCAAGAGGGGATAAACAGCTGTGGGATTATTGATTTCATAATTATGCTCCAAAGGATGCATCTTAAGTCCCCACAATCCAAGCTCGAGAATGCTCCTATCCAGCTCCTCAATGGCTTCATCCTTAATTGGCAGATCCATTGGCCTCCCATCTTCATTGGGTGGATAGTTGTACGTCTTCGGTCGCTGAAGCCATGGATTAATGGTCGCCAACCCGATTACTCGTTCAGGGAACATTTTTTGAATTTTAGCAATATAGTCATTGCCTACGAAAGGATTCCATTCAGGGGTCCTGTGGGCAAAGCCCTCATTCACCTGAAAAAGGATTTGAATGTCAACACCATTCTTATCCAGGTAAGGGATTAGTTCAGTCTCTGCGACGAACGTGTTGATCAAGTTCACACCAATATGACAGTGAGTATCGATAACGGGCCAACGTGTCTTCATTTGATCATCCTCCTAGTTATCTTGCGTTTACCGTTAAATCATCCATCGGCACAGTAATTTGGTAGTTTCCATGTTTCGCTTTCATCATAGCTGATCTAGCGATATGTGGTTTCTATGGTCTGTTTGCTAGCATTTCGTCCATGACGCACATATTAGCGTAAGAGTCAGGCAAGGGCATTAGGTTACTTCGATTTCCAGTTAGTGCAGCTTCAGTAAACACTTCTATCTCCCGAACGTAAGCAGAGCTTCTTTCTACTGCAATGGATCGCCTCGCAGTAGGAGTATACAACTCAATATCATCAGGTGTATCCCGAAACGCTTCATCGAGACGTAGCATACCCTTTTCACCCATAATGATTAACGATTGGTGCGACGCTACATCAAACCAGCAATCCATAGTACACAGCACATCGCCAGAGTAGCGAACCCAAGCGCTGGCAGCTTGATCTACTGGTCTACCAGCCATGCGAAATGTGCTGCTACAGGATTCGAAGGTGTTACCTTGACGGCGCATTAGAAAATTCATAATATCAATACAATAACAACCCACATCATAGAGGCTACCACCGCCCAACTCTGGTAGATCTCTTGCAGCATTAGCCCGTGTTTTGAGGTAGCCAAAATTCACGCGGATTGACTTAATTTTCCCAATGACATCGGAATCAAGCAGTTCAAGCAGTAGTTCAGTCTTTTTGTTGAAGCGATACATAAACGCCTCCATCAGGACCACATTACATACATCGGCGGTTGCGATCATACGCCTACATTCGTCCGCATTCATGGCTATGGGTTTTTCACACAATACGTGCTTACCCTTTTTCATAGCAGCCAAAGCCCATTCGCAGTGCAGGCCATTAGGGAGAGGTATATAAACAGCATCAACCTCCTGGTCGTCGAGTAGATCTTCATAGGCGTTATAGACCTTTACACCATCGTACAGTGGATCTACGAAGGGACGACGAGAAGCGACAGCGTATAAAGTACTTCCCTTAGCTTCATAGATGGCTGGAATGACATGTTCTTCGGCGATTTTTGCCTGTCCCAATACACCCCACTTTAGTTCATTTGCCATATTCTACTCCTTTCCTGAGAGACACCTAGCTAAATTGTTTTTTGCGAGCGGTTTTCAAGGATAAAAGGCTCCCCCGGGGCCAAAACGAACGCCCGCCGATCCGCATTGGGGACGCATCTAAACACATCCTCTGGGTTCCCCTGTTCCTGCGCAGGTATTGTAGGCTCATCAAACACTCCGTAATGATAGGGAATGAGGAAGGCACTGGGGTATGCACTGCAAAGTATTATGGCACCTTCAACATTCAGATGAAAAGCACACTTTGCGGTATCAACCAAAATAACGTCCACGTCGGATATGTCCAAGTGACTTTCTAGCAGGCGCGTGTCTCCAGTAAACAAGAAGGTTCCGTCGGGTGTGCGAACTACAAAACCACACGCATCATCTCCCCGCAGAGGCTTACCGTGCTTTTCGCGGTCGATTAGCTGCCATGGATGATCCGCCTCAATAACCTCAATTCTCACATCGTTTACCTGATGAT
The DNA here is from genome assembly GCA_002409455.1 of Firmicutes bacterium UBA5420. Taxonomy (GTDB): domain Bacteria; phylum Bacillota; class Limnochordia; order Darwinibacteriales; family Darwinibacteriaceae; genus UBA5420. The sequence goes on from DHNI01000012.1 coordinate 6,905, forward strand.
GGTCGCCCTTCCTGCAAGTGGTAATGTCATCCAGCTTCACCCCATGTTCCAACAGATTCAGTGCAACCCTCTGAGGTGCTAAACGCCTAACTCGCTTCCTTGCTAAAATTCGGGATGTCGTAGGCCCGACATGATCCAAATCTGGATGGGTATAGAGGACGCAATCGACGTGATCGACTCGATTAGCAGAAATGGGGAACGGGATTAGCATCTTATGCCCTGTTTCGGACGTCATTGTATCCCTATCCATTTCAATCACAGGGTCTACCATTACAATCGTTCCGCGCGAATTCATCAGGAACCCACCGCCACCAAGCCAATATAATACTGTATCATGCCGCTCATCAAAGGCGCTTGGGGGAATTTCCACCGTCTCCTTGGCACGCAAAGGAACACGATTCGTTAGGTCAATTTTTTGGTTCAACATATTAACTATATAATCTTGCTGGGCACGCATATCCAAACGTCCTTTCCAAAAACAAACACGTTTAGTGGACACCAAAGGCATCCTCTAGACCGAGGGAGCAGTTCTGTACCTACCTTTACGGCATTAACAGTTTGCTCCCCAGTCTACAGATCAGTTAGCTTCGACAAAGATGAAGCAAGTTACACAACTAGAACCCTAAATGGTAGTACTCATCAACGTTTTCCTTTGTGATCAACACAGCTGGATCAAGAATGCTCTTCTGAATTTCTTCACCTCGTAGATGGGCACGGGCTAGTTTGAGCGCTTCCATGCCACTGGTTGGCAAATAGGTTGCGATTGCAGTATAGATGGCGCCGTCTTCCTTCATC